>DATNOH010000301.1:0-8272 GCA_035601435.1 Gemmatimonadales bacterium
GCGCACAAGAGCAACCACGCGCTCACGGCAGCGTCGTCGTCCCGCGCGCTCGGATCACCCGGCGCCGAGCTGCTGGCTCAAGAGCTCCAGATCGAAGGCTTCCCGCCGTACCCGGAGGTCGTAGTACATCAGCGTGAAGACACAGGGCAGCACGGGCGTGAGGATCACCGGCAGGATCGCCGCGAGCACGAGCAGGACCGAGGCCCAGGAGGATGCCGAGAATCGCAGGACACCCGCGAGTGCCCCGATGCCGATCGACGGAACGGCGACCAGAATGAACGCGACGAGCGCGAGTCCCAGCACCTTGAGCTTCCGGCCGCGCGTCAGGTCCCACGAGCGCCCGAACGCGTCGAAGCTCGAGCCCAGCGGCTCGAGCACGACGACCTGGGTCGTGACGCCGTACCCGCAGGCCACGAACGCCGCGAGCCAGGCCGCGCCGCCGATCAGCGCGATCGCGACGAGCGCGCCGAGCCCGCCGGTCTTGGCGAGCAAGGGGATGGCGATCGCCGCCAAGAACCCGGGCACGATGAAGACGAGGCCGATGACGATGGCCTTGCCCAACCCGACCACGAACAGCGGCCACACCTTCTGCGTACCGAGCGCGAGCGCCTGCCCGAGGCTCGCGTCGCGGCCGAGGTAGAAGTCCGAGATGACGCGGATGACGCCGGCGGTGAGCAGCAGTCCCGCGAAGTATTGCATGACGGCCGCGAGGAACAGGATCGCCGGGTGCTGCTGTGGGCCGGAGAGCTGCGCGTAGACCGTCAGCACGACGGGCAGCCCCAACACGATCACGCCGAGCGCCACGAAGGTGATGAAATGGCGACGGTAAATCGTGAGCGCGCCATCGAGGATTTCCCCGACGCCCATGGGCCTGAGATCAGCCATCGACACTCGCTCCCGCGGAGGGATAGCGATAAGATGAGGACGTGACTGCGCCCGCGCGAGTCCCCGTGCCGTCCGGCCCGCCCGATCTGCGGCAGCAGCACGGCGTGGAAACGCCGGAGCACGTAGAAGTCAGGTTCGAGCTGGCGGGGCTCGGATCGCGGGCGGCGGCAGCGATGACGGACTCCATTCTGCTCCTGCTGCTCCTCGTGCCGCTCCAGCTCCTAGCCGACCGGCTGGGACTCGAGACCGCGCTGGGACGGTGGGCCAGCGCGCTGATCTACCTGCTGGCGAGCTTCGCGCTGTTCGGCTACTACATCCTGTTCGAGGGCCTGAACCGCGGCCGCACGCCCGGCAAGATCCTGCTGGGAATCCGTGTCGTGATGGATTCCGGGCGCCCGATCACGCTGGCGGCGGCGGCCCTCCGCAACCTGGTCCGCGCGGCCGAGTACGCCACGCTGCTCCTGCCCGCGGCGCTCACGGTGCTGCTGCACCGCAGCAATAAACGCCTGGGAGATCTCGCCGCCGGCACCATCGTGGTCCGGGACCACGCGACCGAATGGGGACTCGCCCCGCCCGCGCGGGCTCCCGACGAGCCCGTGGAGGTAGGTCCGCCGGAGCTCTCCGAGGAAGAGTTCCGCCTGCTGGACCGGCTACTAGCGCGGCTCGGCGACCTCACGCCGGAAGTGCAGGTGCGCATGACCGTCGACCTGGCCCGCCGGTTCGAAACCCGGGTGCCGCGCCGCACCACCGATCCGCAGGAGTATTTAGTCACCCTGTTCGAAGAGGAGCGACGCAAGCGACGCAGCCGCTTCGCGACCCGGGCCGCGACCGGCGCGGGACGCACCACGGTGACCGCGGAGCGCTTTGTGGCGCGCAAACAGGACGCCTGGGAAGCGTTCCGTGGCACGGCGGCCCGAATCGAGCGGGTGGGGCTGCGCGCGCTCGCGGCGGCGGAGATTCCGGCGTTCGCGACTCGATATCGCGAGGTGGCCGCCGATCTGGCGCGGGCCCGCACCTACGGTGTGAGCCCGGAGGTGGTCGCCTACCTGGAGCGCCTCGTCTCGGCAGGACACAACGCGGTGTACGGCGCGCGGTCGCGGGCACGCCCGCCCGTCGCGCGCTACGTCCTGCGGGACTTTCCGGCGGCGGTCGTGGAATCGTGGCGCTACGTGCTGGTCGCGTTTCTGCTGTTCGCGATCCCTGCGGCCGTGGGGTACGCGGTGCTACGCGAGCGGCCCGAGCTGACCGAAGAAATCGCCCCGCCCGTCATGGTGAGCCGCGCCGAACAGGCGGCCGAGCGCCAGACCAGGGGCATCGGCTACGCTCAGACGGAGACCGAAGACCGGCCGGTGCTCGCCTCGTGGATCATCAGCAACAACATCATGGTGTGCGTGGCGGCGCTGGCCGGCGGGCTGGTCGCGGGTGTCCTCACGGTGCTCGCGCTGGTGTACAACGGTCTCTCGCTGGGCATCGGCTTTGCCGTGTTCGCGAATCACCACGCCGCAGGCTACCTGGCGACCTTCATCGCAGGCCACGGCGTACTGGAGCTGACGGCCATCTTCATCTCAGGTGGGGCGGGGCTCCGGCTGGCCCAGGCCCTGGTCGCGCCGGGGGACTTCACCCGTAAGGACGCCCTGGTGCTGCAGGGCGCCGTTGCCTTGCGCATGATCGGGGCGGTGGTGTGCCTGCTCGCCGTGGCCGGCGCGATCGAGGGGTTGATCTCCGCAAGCGATGCCGCGCCGAGCTTCAAGTTCGCCGTCAGCGCCGCATCGGCGGTGCTGCTGGTGGGTTATTTCGCGAGCGGGTGGCTGTACCTCAGGACCAGCGGGCCCGCCGCGGCGGCCACCGGAGCCACGGGCACGACTTCACGCTGAAGCGGCGGTGGGACCACCACCGCGCGGGCGGAGAGAAACGCGGCCGGTGGCGCCGGCTCACCTGTCCAAAGCTTGGAGGATGTCGCGCATCTTGCGCGAGAGCGCTTCGATCTGCTTCAGGCCCGCAACCGTTTCCGCGTCATATTTGTCGGCGCCGAGCAGGAGCAGCTGGGTTTCAGCGAGGATCGCGGCCAGGGGGTTCGACAGGTCGTGCCGCAGCCTCCCGATGCGGTCCAGCGTATCGGCCATCTACAGCAGCGAGCGGTAGAGATCGCGGAGGTGGTGATCCCGCAGGTCGCGCACCGCCTGCCACAGATCCGGCTCCGACGTGGCGCAGAAGATCTCCGCCGTGGAGCGTTCCGCCTCGGTGTCCGGCGCGCCGAACAGGACGCGCCCGCGCCAGATCCCGTCCTCGGACCGGCGTACCTGGAGACGAATGGCGATGAGTTGTCCGTCGAATCGGATGGGGGGAAGGTCGTGGACGACCGCTTCGGGCGAATCCGGTGCGTTGTAGCGTGCCGGTTGTCCGGGCATGCTGACCCTAGGGCTGGTTTGCGCAAAGATAAGCGGCGGAGCCGGTTAAGCAATACGGCGCCGCCGGCGCCGCCGGAGGTTGGGGAGGTCTTGGAGGTCGGAGGAGGTTGGGGGAGGTTGGTTCCGAGCGGAGCAACCTCCCCAACCTGCTTTACAGTCTAAACGGCGCCGGCGCGAACGTGATGATGAAGAGCAACAACGCCACCCACGCCAGCACGCGGCGCGACGCCGGCAGCGGCCGTTGCACGTCGAGGACCGGAGGGTGGCCGAGGCGGCCCCGCGACAGCAGCAGCACCAGTCCGCCCCAGAGGTACCAGCCGGACCATAATGAGCCAAGCCCGACGATCAGGAGCCAAAAGGCGAACGCCACGCGCTGGTGCCACCGCGGCAGTCGCGCATACAGAATGTGTCCGCCATCCAGTTGGCCCATAGGGAGCAGGTTGAGCATCGTCACGAACATTCCCACCCACCCGGCGAACGCAACCGGATGCACGTCGATCGTGGTGGCGTGACCGAGCAGCAGCCGACGCAGCACGAGACTCACCAGCGAATCCCCGAGCGGGATCTGCGGCGCGCCGCCGAAATACACGACCAGCCCGCGCAACCCCTCCTCCGGAGCGCCCGCGTGACTCAGCGTCAGCCCGAGGATCAGGAGTGGTAGCGCCACCACAAATCCCGCGATCGGGCCGGCGACGCCGATGTCTAGCAGCTGGCGTCGGTCGGATACGATGGTGCGAAGACGAATGAACGCGCCCATGGTGCCGATGAACGACGGGATGGGAAGAGGGATGAAGTACGGAAGCGACACGTCCAGCTGGTAGTATCGCGCCACGACGTAGTGCCCCATCTCATGCGACAGCAGGATGGCGATGAGCGAAAGCGAGAACGGGAGCCCGGTGGACCAGGCGCGCAGAAACCCGGGATAGCCGGGGTGACCGCTCGTGAAAAACGCCAGGGGACCGGAATACGGAATCCCGCCCGCGAGGACAGCACCGGCGAATGTGATCGTGCAAAGAGTGGCAAGGAACAGCAGGATGTGCGGCGCCCAGCGCTCACGGCGCCGGGCGAGCGGGCGTGTGAGGATGAGGTGCCGCCCGTCGGGCTCGTCGGACCAGTAGTAGTTGCCGGGCCGCTGGGCCAGCACGGCGGCGAGCGCGGGAGAGGGCCCGACGTGTGCCGGATGTACAAGTCCATCAACGACTTCCCGATCGGGGAGGGTCGTGGTCCGCCACGCGAGCAGGAACCCGGTCAATTCCACGGCGCACCCTTGACTCGAGGTCGGCGGAACCCTACTATAGCTCTCTCGCACCCCTTCGAACTCCCTGATTCCATTTTCGACGCGTTCACTTCCCCACCCCGGGATATCGCCCGCCGTAGAACTACGGAGCAAAGACACACGTGGATATCGCTGAACTGAAGAGAAAATCCGTCGCGGAATTGCACGCGATGGCCGAGACCCTGAACATCACCAACTACTCAGGGCTCCGCAAGCAGGACCTCATCTTCCGCATCGAGCAATCTTTGCTCGACTCCGACACCGTGCTGCGGGGCGAGGGCGTCCTCGAGATCCTCCCCGAAGGCTACGGCTTCCTGCGCAGCCCCGATTGGAACTACCTGTACGGGCCCGATGACATCTACGTCTCGCCGAGCCAGATCAAACGGTTCGATCTGCGCACCGGCGACACGATCATGGGCCAGGTACGGCCGCCCAAGGAGGGTGAGCGCTACCTCGCCCTGCTGAAGGTCGAGGTGGTGAACGGCGACGAGCCGGAGAAAGCGAAGCACCGGGTCGCGTTCGACAACCTGCGCCCGCGCTATCCCGAACGGCGCATCAAGCTCGAGCGCAAAGACGGCGACCTGTCGATGCGGGTGATGGACATCTTGAGCCCTATCGGCATGGGCCAGCGCGGACTCATCGTCTCGCCGCCCAAGGCCGGAAAAACGATCCTGCTCCAGAAGCTCGCCAACTCCGTCATCGAGAACCATCCCGAGGTCTACCTCATCGTGCTGCTCATCGACGAGCGGCCCGAGGAGGTGACGGACATGGAGGAGAACGTCAAGGGCCCGAGCGTGGAGGTGATCTCTTCCACGTTCGACGAGCCGGCGGACCGCCACGTCCAGGTGGCGGACATGGTGATCGAGAAGGCCAAGCGCCTGGTGGAGCACGGCAAGGACGTGGTGATCCTGCTCGACTCGATCACCCGCCTGGGTCGGGCGCACAACGTGGTCGTGCCGCACTCGGGTAAGATCCTGTCGGGCGGCGTCGACGCGAACGCCCTGCAGAAGCCCAAGCGCTTCTTCGGGGCCGCGCGCAACATCGAGGGTGGCGGCTCGCTCACGATTCTCGCCACGGCCCTGATCGACACCGGCTCCAGGATGGACGAGGTGATCTTCGAAGAGTTCAAGGGCACCGGCAATATGGAAGTGATCCTCGACCGGCGGATCGCCGAGCGCCGCACCTTCCCCGCGATCGACGTGCAGCGGTCCGGGACCCGCAAGGAAGAGATCCTGCTCTCCAAAGAAGAGCTCAACAAGGTGTACCTGCTCCGTAACTTCCTCGCCGACATGCCGCCGGTGGAAGCGATCGAGTTCCTGCTCGAGCGGCTCAAGCGCACCAAGACGAACAACGAGTTCTTCGCGACGATGGCGCAGGGGTGACGAGCGGCCGCGACGCGGGCCGGCTGCTCGGCGTCGACTGGGGCGAGCGCCGCATCGGCCTCGCCCTGTCCGATGAAACCCGAACGCTGGCTCAACCCCTCACCACCCTCACCCGCCGCTCCGGCAAGCGCTTTCCGATGCGAGAGTTGCTCAGCCTGGTGGAGCAGCACGCCGTGACCGGCGTCGTGGTCGGCCTGCCGCTCGACCAAGAGGGAGCCGAGGCCGAGGCGGCCACGGCCGCGCGGGCGCTCGCCGCGGACATCGCGCGGCACTCGGGAAAGCCGGTGGAGCTGTGGGACGAGCGGCTCACCACGGCGCGCGCGCTCCGCGCGGTGCGCGCGATGGGGGGCTCCACCAGGGGCCGGAAGGACGACGTGGACGCGCTCGCGGCGGCGGTGCTGTTGCAGCACTACCTCGATGCCAAGCGGGGATCGGCGCTATGAATGCCCGGGCTTGTTTGCTCCTCGCCCTCGTTGCTTGTAGCTCCCCCGACGGCCCTCGCGTCACCGTGACGGTTCCGGCAGGCGCCTCCCTCGACGCCGCGGTGGATTCCCTGGCCGCCAACCACGTGATCGGCCACCCCGGGTTATTCCGGTTGTTCGCGAGGGTGCGCGGGTTGGCCGGCTCGCTCAAGAGCGGCGTCTACTTGCTGCGGCAAAACGAATCGTGGTCCGACGTGGTGGCCGCGCTCGAGCGCGGCCGAGGGGTGGAGCAGCGCTTCACCGTGCGGGAAGGGCTGCGGCTCGCCGAAGTCGCCGAACTCGCCCGGACCCAGCTCAAAATCCCGCGGGATTCCTTCCTGGCGGCTGCCGAGGACTCCGTCCTGCTCGTGAATCTCGGACTTCCCCCCGAAGCGCCGAGCGCCGAGGGATACTTGTTTCCCACGACGTACCTGCTGCCGCTCGGCATCGGGGCTCGGGAGCTGGTGCGCGTGATGGCGCACCAGTTCACCCAGCAATGGAGCCCGGAGTGGCAGGCGCGGCTCGACACCTTGCGCTTCTCGCGGCACGACCTGGTCACGCTGGCGTCCATCATCGAAGCCGAAGTGCGGTATGACCCCGACCGGCCGTTCGTCTCCGCGGTTTACCACAACCGTCTGAAACGCGGCATGCGGCTCGACGCCGACCCGACGGTCAGCTACGCGTACGGACGGCGACTCAGGAGAGTGTGGGAGAAGAACTTGGCCGTACGCTCACCCTACAATACATATCTGCACGCCGGGCTCCCGCCCGGTCCCATCGGCCAGCCGGGGCGCGCCGGCCTGCTCGCGGCGCTCTACCCAGCCGACGTACCGTTCCTGTACTTCGTAGCGCAGCCCGACGGTAAGCACATCTTTTCGGCCACCTACGCCGAGCACCTCGCCGCCATCCAGCGCGTCAAGCAATTGCAGCGCGCAGCGCGCGCGTCGCAGCGGCCGGGTCGCTAGCGTCCCACACCGCGCCGATGACGGCAATGCCGGCCGCGCCGGCGCGCGCCAAGGCGGGAGCGTTGGCCGCCGTCACGCCGCCGATGCCGATCACCGGCGTCCCGGACGGAGCGAGCCGCGCGAGTCGCCCGAACCCCTCGGCCCCGAGCGGCGGGCCGGCGTCGGCCTTGTTGGCCGTGGCGAAGCAGGGCCCGACGCTCCAGTAGTCCGCGGGCCAGCCGCGTCCTCGCTCCGCCTCGGCCGGTGACCCGACCGAGAGACCCAGCAGGAACCCCGGCGGCACGTGGGGGCGGAGCCGGTCGAGGGGGGGGTCCGCCTGGCCCAAGTGCGCGCCCGCCGCGCCGGCGGCGAGCGCCACGTCTATCCGGTCGTTCACGATCACCGGGACCGCGAGCGCGCCGACGAGCGCCCGGGCCAGCGCCACAACGTCGCCGGGCGGTGCATCTTTCAGGCGCACCTGGACGATAGTGGCGCCGCCGGCCACGGCTCGCCGGCACGTCTCGACCGGATCGCGCCCCTTCAGGACGCCCGAGCCCGTGATCACCATCAAGCGCAGCTGACGATCGAGTGCCATGAGCAAGATCCTGCGTGGACTGCGCGGCGCGACTACCGCCGCGACCAACACCGGCCAGGCCATCCTGGACGCGACGGCCGAGCTGTTGCGCGGGCTTCAGGAGGCAAACGGCTTCCAGCCCGAGGACGTCGAGAGCGCCATCTTCACGTCGTCCCCGGATCTCACCGCTGAGTACCCCGCGCGCGCCGCGCGGCTGCTCGGCTGGAGCGACGTCCCGCTGCTGGGTGCGGCGGAGGTCGCGGTGCCCGACGGCGTACCGCGCTGCATCCGCGTCCTGCTCCACTTCTACACGGCGAAGCCGCAGCGCGAGCTGAAACATAT
>DATNOH010000302.1:0-7221 GCA_035601435.1 Gemmatimonadales bacterium
GCCGTACCCACCTCATGGTGGTGCACCTCGACGTCCACACCCGACGCGATCAGCGCCAGCATGATCTTCGAGCGCAGATCCTGCAGCCGGTCCACCGGCGGCACCGGGAAGTAGCCTTCCTTGTGCCGCGGCCGGTGCCCCATGTTCGGACTCCCGTTCGTCCCCGAGTTCCAGATCCCCTCCTCGGAGTCGATGTGGTAGTAGCCCTCGTGCGCGTTCTGGTCGAAGCGGACCGAATTGAAGATGTAGAACTCCGCCTCGGGTCCGTAGTACGCCGTCGTCGCGATCCCGGTCTTGGTGAGGTACTGCTCCGCTTTCTGCGCCACGTAGCGCGGATCGCGCGAGTACCGCTGCCCGGTCACCGGGTCGGCCACGTCACACGTGAGCGACAGCGTCGGTACTTCGAGACACGGATCGACGAAAGCGCTCGCTGGATCGGGGAACAGCAGCATGTCGCTCTCATTGATCGCCTGGAACCCGCGGATCGAGGAGCCGTCGAACCCGATCCCCTCGGCAAACAGGTCTTCGGTCAGCTCTTTGAGCGGGATCGAGAAGTGCTGCCACGTGCCCGGCAAGTCGGTGAACCGCAGGTCCACCACCTGCACGCCTGCTTCCTTCGCCTTCCGTACCACATCCGCGGGCGACGCGCCCGCCGCCGGCTTCGCCCCGGTCGTGGATGTGGTTGGCTCCAACGTCGCGGCCATAAAATCGGTCTCCTAGAACGGTCCATGAGGGGGGAACGCACAGACGATGCCACGAACGACGAGGGCCCGGGCATGCGGGAAGGTACCGGGGTTGCGGCGGGGTGTCAACCGTTTCGTGTCACGGACGCAACAGATGTCCTGCCCGTGGCGTCACGCGCCCGTTATTGCTGCATTAGTGCGGGGCGAAATGTGCGAACTTTGCAATCTTCTCCGCGCACCGCGTTAGCCGTCCAGCGCCGCCACGAAATGCCACAGCTCGACGGCCGAAAATTCCCCGAAGCGCTCCTGAATCTCGCGCTCCGAGGGCTCGAGGAAAATCCAGCTCGTGGTGCGGCGGCGCTCCCCGCTCACGAAATGCACGCGCCCGCGCACAGCACCCACCTCGGTGTCGGGCTGCATCTCGACGAACACCTCCCACCGCTCATCCCCGCGCTTCAACTCGCCCATGTGCTTGGCGCGGTCCTGCCCGGGAAAGGGAGCGGTCATTCGGGATAGACTACGCTCTCCGCAGTATTCCTGCCAGTTAGATTCCCACGTCCATGAACTGTCATGCGTGCGGCGCTGCGCTCTCCGGTACGGCGCGATTCTGTCACAAGTGCGGTGCCCAGGTGGGTGGCGGGCAAGCATCCGGCTGGCGGGCCGGCCTTCCCTGGAGCGTCGCGGGGGCCGCGCTCGGGGCTCTGCTGACCGTCCTCGCCTTCCGGCTCGGGGGTCGGTCGGAAAGCGGGGTACGGGATGCGGGAGCCGTGGAGGATGGGCCGCTTCCCGCATCCCGCTCGACTCCTCCCGACATCTCGCAAATGTCGCCAGAAGAGCGCGCCACTCGTCTCTACAACCGCGTCATGACCCTGCACACTCAGGGCAAGGCGGACAGCGCGGAATTCTTCCTCCCGATGGCGCTCCAGGCGTACGCCATGCTGCCGGCGCTGGACGTGGACGCGCGCTACCACATCGGCGTGCTCGACCTGACCGGCGGCAACGCCGCGGCGGCGGTGGCGCAAGCGGACACCATCCGCCGAGCCGTCCCCACACACCTCTTCGGATTCATGCTGCGGGCGCGTGGTCTCGAGCTCGAGCGGGACACCGCGGGCGCGCGGCGCGCCTATCGCGACTTCCTCAAGCACGAGGCGGCGGAGCGTAAGCGGCGGCGGCCCGAGTACGACGAGCACGCCCAGAACCTCGACGCCTTCCACGAGCAGGCCACGGCGGCGAGCGTGGGGAAGACGACGCGTGGCGGTTAAGGCCCCGCAGACGATCCATCTGGCGCACAGCCCGGATGCGGACGACGCCTTCATGTTCTGGGCGCTCGCCGCCGGCAAGATCGACACCGGCGATCGCCGCTACGTGCACGAGCTCGGCGACATCGAGTCCCTGAACCGACGAGCCCTCGCCGGCGAGCTGGAGGTCACGGCCGTCTCGCTGCACGCCTACGCCTACCTGGCCGATCGCTATGCGCTGCTCGCTCACGGAGCAAGCATCGGCGACCGCTATGGGCCGCGGATCGTGGCGCGCGCCGCACGCCCCGCCGATCCCCGGGCCGCGCTCGGGGCGAGGAGCCTGCTGGTCGCGGTCCCAGGCGAGCTCACCACGGCGTACCTGGCGCTCAAACTGTTCCAGCCGGCGGCGCGCCACGTCGTCGTGCCGTTCGACCAGATCGAAGAGTACGTGGCAGCGGGACGGGCGGACGCGGGGCTTCTCATCCACGAAGGCCAGCTCACCTACGCCGACCGCGGCCTTCACCTCTGGGTCGATCTCGGCGAGTGGTGGCACGACGAGACGGGCCTGCCGTTGCCGCTCGGTGGCAACGTGGTGCGTCGCGACCTGGGAGACGCGCTGATGCGGGACATCGCCCGCGATCTCAAGGCCAGCATTCAGTACGGCCTCGCCCACCGCGCCGAGGCCCTGGCGCACGCGACAGCCTACGGTCGCGGCCTGGACGCGTCGCGCATCGACCGGTTTGTCGGCATGTACGTAAACGCCTACACGGTGGACTACGGCCCAACCGGGCGACGCGCCGTGGCCGAGCTGCTGGGTCGCGCCCACGGCGCGGGCTTGCTCCCGGAGCCGGTGGAAGTGACCTTCGTGGCAGGTTCGTGAAGGACTCCCATAAGGAGGACGCCAGTGGCCGACATGGCGGGTCCCGTCCAGATCCTGGTCGTGGACGACGAAGAGCCGATCCGGAACGCCCTCAAGAAGTTCCTCACGCAACAGCAATACGAGGTGTACGCCGCCGGCTCCGGTGAGGAGGCCCTGCAGCAGCTTCGGCGGCACCGCATCGCGCTGATGCTGTGCGACATCCGCATGCCCGGCACCAGCGGCGTCGACCTCGTGCCCCAAGCCATCGAGATCGAGCCCGAGCTCGCGATCCTCATGCTCACCGCCGTGAACGACGCCACCAGCGCCGCCCTGTGCATGCAGCGGGGCGCCATGGACTACCTGACGAAGCCGATCGAGCTGGCCGACCTGGGGCGCGCGGTCCAACGGGCGCTCAAGCGGCGCGAGATGCTGCTCGAGAACCGCCAGCTGAACCAGTGGCTCAAAGAAGAGGTCAGCACCCGCACCGCGGAGCTGCAACGCGAGCGTATGAAGCTGGAGCGGCTGTCGATCGCCACGCTCGAAGCCCTGGTGAACGCCCTCGAGGCGAAAGACCCCTACATGCGGGGGCATTCGGCGCGCGTCGCCGACCTCTCCGCCACGGTCGCCCACGAGCTCGGGATTTCGGAAGAAGACGTCGAGCACGTGCGGGTCGCGGGCCGGTTGCACGACCTCGGCAAGATCGGCACACGCGAATCGGTCCTCAACAAACAGGGTGCGCTCACCCCCGACGAGTTCGAGCACGTCAAACAGCACGTGATTATTGGATCCCAGATCCTCGCGCCGCTCACACACCTTGGCGACATCATCCCGGCAGTGCGCCACCACCACGAGCGGTGGGATGGGACCGGCTACCCAGACGGGCTGCGTGGCGAGGAGATCCCGATGGGCGCCCGCATCATCGGAGCGGCCGAAGTGTTCGACGCCCTCAGCACGTCGCGCGCGTACCAGGAAAAGATGAGTCCCGAGAAGGCGGTGGAGCGGGCCGCGGACCTTTCCGGCACGGTGCTCGATCCCAAGGTCTACGAGGCACTGGTCTCGGTGGTCGCGCGGCGCCGCACGCTCGTGTTCCTCGACGAGGGCGGCACAGGGTCCACCTGATCGGGGCCGGTCGTGCTGATCGCCGTCACCGGAGCCACCGGATTTGTGGGACGGCACATCAGCGCCGTGCTGGCGCGACGCGGACATACGATCCGCGTGCTGGTGCGTAGTCCCAGCCGGGCGCGAACCCTCGAGACCCTCGGCGTCGAGCTCGTCCCCGGCGATTTGGCCGACCCGGCGGCACTCTCGACGCTCACCCATGGCGCGCGCGCGGTCGTCCACCTGGTCGGCATCATCGTGGAAACGGGTCGCGCCACCTTTCACGCCGTGCACGTGGAGGGCACCCGGCGCGTGCTCGCAGCCGCGCGCGGTGCCGGAGTGGAGCGGTTCGTGCACATGAGCGCCGTCGGCGCCCGGGACGAGTCGGGAGCGACCCGCTATCATCGGACCAAATGGCAGGCCGAGGAGCTGGTCCGCACGTCGGGCTTGTCGAACGCCGTCTTCCGGCCCTCGATCATCAATGGTCCGGAGAACGTGCCGATCCGCACCATCGCCCGACTGCACCGCTGGTCTCCGGTCGTCCCGGTGTTCGGCGACGGCCGCTTCCCCACGCAGCCCGTTTGGGTCGAGGACGTCGCCCTCGCGTTCGCCCTCGCGGTCGAGCAGCCGGCGCTCGCCGGCGCGTTCGAGCTGGGCGGACCGGAAGTCCTGACCTACGAGGAATTTCTGCTCGCGATCGGGCGGGCCACCCGGCGCCCCCGTCCGCTCGTGCATCTGCCGCTCGCGCTGGCGCGGGCGGCCGCGGGTGCGTTCGACGTCCTCGGCGCCGCGGCGCCGCTGACGAGCGATCAGCTGCAAATGCTGGTCGAAGGCAGCGCCACCCCGGCGAATGCGATCGAATCGGTGTTCGGCATCCGGCCGCTCCCGTTCGAGCAGGGGTTGAACCGGTTTCTCGCGCCGGGGCGAGGATGAACGTCGTTCGCTGCGCCCTCCTGGCTGGAGCGACCTCGCTCGGCCCCACTGCCGCGTGGGCCCAGGCTGCCGAGCCGGACTCCGTGGTCTATGTGCTGTCCGCCGCCAGCCAGTTTGAAGTGAAGACGGGCAAGGCGGGGCTGTTCGGCTTCGCGGGCCACGCGCATGTGATCCGCGCCCGTGGGGTCACGGGCCGTATCGTTTACCACCCAAACGCGCCCGCCGAGTCGCGTGTGGAGATCGTCGTACCCGCGGACAGTCTCGAGGTCCTCACGCCTCCCGACACGGCTGAGATCCGCAAGGTCACCCAAGCCATGCGGACCGAGGTACTGCACGTGGACGAGCACCCGGTGATCAGCTTCGCTTCAGATAGCGTAACGCGCACCGCCGATGGATTTCAGATCCAGGGCCGGCTCACACTCGCCGGGCAGACCGGTGATGTGAGCTGTGACATCCGCGCGGAGGTCGGGGCAGACACGCTGCGGGCGACGGGCGGTTTCTCGGTAAAACAGACGGACTACGGCATCAGACCTTTTCGCGGCGGACCGGCCGGCACCGTTCGCGTGGCGGATCGCGTCACGTTCAGTTTCGACGTAGTCGGGGTGCGGACACCGGGCCCATAGAAAAACCAAACCCGGGGCTGAAAACTCCCCGGGCTGGCGGTCGGGCGAAGTGGCCGTCACACTTCGGCCGCGACCCTTGCGCGATGCTCTCTCCTGATACGGCTGGGTCGGGGGGATGTTTCACGCCCCTTCCCAGGCCGGTGTTACGGCTCCATCCCATTTGATGCCCATCCCCGGAAAAGGGTTGCACGCACCGCTACCACCGCTTGACCCGCCCGATGCGCGACAGCGTGATCTTCTCGACCCGAGTGCCCCGGCGCAGGACGACCGTAGTGTTCGACGCGCCCCACCCGATGCCGATGGCGTCGAACACGACCACCGGGTTGGAGACGGCCAGCGTGACGCCATGCCGATCCGGACCTGGCCAGCGGTGCACGGCGCCCCAGGAGTCGCCGACCCAGCGGTCGATGCGGAGCGAGTCGGCGGCGATCAGCACTCGGGCGCGCGTGCCCTGCATGACGGCCGAGTGCCGGGCGACCGCCACCGCCGCGGTCACCTCCTGTGCGGCCGTGTTGACGGCCAACCAGTCCCAGAAGCCCGCCAGGCGTGGGAGTGTGACGGCCGTCACGATGGCGAGAATCGCCAGCACGACCACGAGTTCGGCGAGGGTGAGGCCCCGGCGCATGGGCCGGAATAAGGGGAGGAGTGGCTGCGCGACCGACATCGGAACCATGCGGCGAAAAGCCAGAAAACGCGAAATCTGCGGCCTAACGGAAACACCTCGAGAACGCTATCTTCTGAGCCAGCCGCACGTTGCGTTGAGGCATGGCCCCTGCCCTAGGTGGACGCGCCAGCCAGCCTAGCCTCACACTCGGAGAACATTTAGGAATGCCGGTTTCAGGTCTGAAGTTCGAATCGCTGCCACACGCGATCTTCCTGCAGCGGGTGTCCGGTCCGGAATCGGCCACCACGCTGGAAGCGCGCTTGGGACAGGGCGCGTTTCTCGCGCTGCGGCTCGTGGACCTGCTGGCGTCCGATCGGGCGCCGGTTTCGACGGACGCATTCCACTATCAGTGGGTGGCAACCGATCGGTTCTGCCGCGAGCTTCACGCCGCGGCGACCGAAGGCGCGCACGTGCACGGAATCGCCGAGAGCGCCTCGGAGTCCTACCGACTCGGGGACATCCAGCTCATCTCGCCGGCGCTGTTCGCGTACGCGCATTTTCTCGAGGCCGAGCTGCGGCTCGAGGAAGCGCTCGATGTGCTGACCACGCTGCTGCTGGTCGTTGGGAACCGCCTGTCCACGAAGGACCAGGTCGCGGCGCAGCTGCGTTTCGCCCGCGTGCACCGCAAGCTGAACCGGTTCGACGAAGCTGACGCCGCCTACACCGAGGCTGGGGAGCTGGCGACCGTGGGCGGCGACCGCTACTCGGCCCTGCTCAGCCGGATCGGTCGGGCCAACACGATGCTGGGCCGCGGTAACCTCGCGGACGCCGAGCGCCGGCTCGAGGAGATCCTCGGGGACGCCCGCGCCGCCGGCGAGCGGGATGTCGAGGCCCGCGCAGAGCAGGGCATCGCGGCAACCTTCTATTACATGGGACAGCCGGCCGAGGCGATCCCCCACGCATGGCACGCGTTCCAGCTGTACGAAGAGGACGATTCGAAGCTGCGCGCGCTCGGTGACGTGGGAACCATGCTCCTCAGTGTCGGTGACGCGACCGGGGCGGAGCGAGCGCTGGCAGAGGTGTTCCGCCGCGGCCGCACCCAGGAAACGGTCAGCAACGCGGTGGTCGAGCTGATGCACTGCGCCTCGTATCGGCGGGATCACGTCGGGTTCGCCCGCTGGCG
>DATNOH010000303.1:0-2232 GCA_035601435.1 Gemmatimonadales bacterium
CGTCGCCCACGACACGCTTCCGCAGTGCGGCCATCCCGCTCAGGTAGTCGGCGTACACCTCGTCCATGATGCGAAGGATGCGTTGCCAGTCTGCGCCCGTCATGGTCGTCGTCTTCCCTTCGCTACGCTTGCCAGCCACTCACGCGCCTCCTCGGTACATACTTGTCACCGCCTGCGCAGGTCGGTCAGGTGTATCCGCCGGTCGGAAATCAGGCGGATGCTGACCGTAGCCCCGAACTCAGCCGCCTCGGCGGACGGGTGGATTGGCGGGCTCGACCGAGCGGATCGCTACGCGGGCGGCGTGACGAGGAGATGTCATCCAGGCGGCCGCAGACCTGCTGAATCCGCCTCACCGCCTCGTTGTCGGTCGTGAACAGCGGAATGGCGCGGTTGTAGACGACGATCTACACGACGCCCTGGTCGTGCTCGATGACAAGGTCGTCGTACTAGCTGATATGGAACGACCGGTTGTCAATGATGCTAATGATGCTCATGGTCGTCTCCTCTCCGTACGCACCGAGAAGGTGAAGGCGACGGACGCCAGCGGGCGCTTCGACGACGAGTCACTCTGATATACGCGGGTTGCCTCGGCGAGCCGAGGTAGGGCCGCATGACAGTGCTTCGTCGGGAGCAATCGCTGTCTAGAAGCGCGAGTCCGGGACACCTGACCTCCCTGTCGCATAGCTAGGCCGCGGATCCTCCGTGCCGTGCCGCTGGGCATCCGCCGCCTTCACCTTCCCGGGGCCGCATCGCTGCCTTGCCTCACGCCGTCCGAGCCGCGCGGCGGGGGGTGCGCACCGCCGCGGCGGGCGTGAGCGCGGCCCAGATGAACCCGACCAGCTCGCGCGCCACTGCCACCACCACCTTATTGGCCATCTTGCCGCGCGCGCTCAGCCGGCTGAAGCGGCGATGCAGGCGCTGTTGCGCGCGGTCTGCCACAGCGAGCAGGCGTGCGGGTTGCCCTTGCCGGCGCCGGCGCAGGGCCTTCCCGATCGCGGGCGGGTGCCGGTAGTGCCACGCGGCTTCGATCAGCAGCCGGCGCGCGTGGAGGTTGCCGGCCTTGGTGATGCCCCCGCGGTGCTGCGCCTCGCCGCTGGAGTGCTCGCTCGGCACGAGCCCCAAGTACGCCATGAGGGCGCGCGGCGTGGTGAACCGCTGGAATCCGTGGAGCTCCGCGAGCAGGGTCACCGCCGTGACCGTGTCGATCCCCCGGAAGCACCGCAGCCAGCCGACCCGCTCGCGATAGGGCTCCGCTTGCGCCACCGTCTCCAGCTGCCCTTCCAGCGTCCGCACCCGCTCCTCGACCTGCTCGATCGCCAAGAGGTAGGTTGCCACCACCGCCTGATCGGCCGCGTCCTCGAAGCGCAGCCCCCGTACCCAGTCCCGGTACCGCTGCGTCCACGCCTTCTTCCCGCCGCGCCAGATGAGCCCCCGCCGGAGCAAGAACTTGCCGAGCCGGTGCCGGGCCCGCAGCCGGTCCTCGACCGCATCCTCGCGCGCCCGGCAGAGATCGCGCACCGCTTCCTCCGCCGCCGTCGGCGGCGCGACGGCCGTGAGCAACCCCGCGCGGAACAGCTCCGCCAACTTCCGTGCGTCGCGCCGGTCGGTCTTGATGCGCTCGCCCGGCTTGACCGGAATCAGCGACGGCGCGACCACCGTACAGCTCACGCCCGCCGCCTCGAGCTGCCGCTGCAACGCATAGCCGCACGGCCCGGCCTCGTAGCAGCACCGGACCTCCCCTTCCGCCGCGCGCCGGAGCTTGCGCGCCAAGTGCCGCACGGCCGCCGGCTCGTTCGCGATCTGCCACTGCACCGGTTGGATCGCGTCCGGCAGCAGCATCGCCACGTGGATCGCGACCTTGTGTGTATCCAACCCCACCACTGTGCTATCCCCGCCCATGACCGGCTCCTTTCGTATGCGGCTCTGGCGCCGCTGGCGCTAACCCGCGATTCGGGCGGTACCCCCGCCCGTGTCGGATGCTCCCTAGCGGGAACACCTCGACGTTACGAATCGAGCCGGTCGTTCCATATTGTCTAGCGTAGAGTCGCCCTCCCCCCGGAGGGCTGATGCTTCCGAGAAAGAGCGCTGGGTCGTTGGTCCTGCTCGCGGCGACGGTCGCGCTCACGACCGCGCCAGTCCTCGCCCAGCCCGTCCCCGACCACTTGAAGTGCTACAAGGTCAAGGACTCGGCGGCGAAGCAGACCTACACCGCAGACCTGACTGGCCTCGTCC
>DATNOH010000304.1:0-2336 GCA_035601435.1 Gemmatimonadales bacterium
GTCTGGGTCGCCTCCCCCCTCACCAACGAGGCGATTCGGGTGCGCGAGGGCGGCGCCGTCACGGACCGCGTGGCCGCAGACCGTCACGTCATCGCGTGCATGCTGGGTGGCGTCGACCGGCGGACGCTCTTCGTCCTCGCGGCGACGGGCATCCCGCGTGCCGAGGCGCGAGCCCAGCGCGGCGCCCGGATTCTCGCGACGACGGTCGACGTGGCCGGAGCGGGCTCACCTTGAGCGCGGGCGCAAGAAAACTGGTTGACCTGCCGGTGCCGTCGGGCTATAGGCGCGACTCTGCTCGGGTTCTTCCCGCCTGTGGGGCCGTAGCTCAGTTGGGAGAGCGCTAGAATCGCACTCTAGAGGTCGGGGGTTCGACTCCCCTCGGCTCCACTTGATTTGGTTGAGGTTTTGCGGCGGGGACGCGGTCGGCGCGGTCGCGGTCGTCCGCCGGGATCCGAAGAACAAGGCGGCTTGATGGCGAAGACCGACGAACCCTGGACGCAGTTGGCGACCCGCATCCCGAAGGACCTTCACCGGCGCCTCAAGCTGCACTGCGTGACACACGATATCGCGCTCATGCACTTCGTGGTCGAGGCGATTGAAGAGAAGCTTGGCCGGAAACCGGGAAAGACTAGGAAGCGCTGATATGGCTAGCCTTCGTGTAGAGCACAATCCAGAACAAGGAACGACCGAGGCCCTGAGTCAGCCGTTCGTCGTGTTTGTCAACGACAACCCGACGCCGCGCTATCGCCTGACGCGCGAGCAAGCGTATGAGCTTCTCACATCGCTTCAGCGGGCATTGGGCATCGTGAAGACAGGGTAGGCACTCGTATCACCTCGGCCAGCGCCCTTCGCCGCCACTTTCGGTCGAACGTCAGCAATCATCCGCCACCCCACCTACCGTCCGGTCTACCTGCCGCAACCGGACGGAACCACGATGATCTACGTGCAAGACACCGAGCGATGGCGCTGGTATCCCTCGACGGCGCCGACGCTGCCACGCACGATCAGGCTCACGCCGGGCGACCGCCAGACACTCGTCGAGGTCGTCAGGGCCGATGGAGCCCGCGAGGTCATCTGGCCGGGCGAGCCTCCGATGCGGTTGGAGCCGCCGGGGGGATAGCTCCGGAAGAGCGACTCCCGGTCGGTACGACACGCGCCGGACGGAACACTCACGCGGTCGGAAGGCGTGAGGAGTTGGACGGTGACGGCGGTAGGGGGCGCAGCACGCGGCCGGCATTGACGGCAGTCAGGATGCGAGCATACAGAACCCAACAAAGGCGGATCGACGTTGGCCCAGAACCTCCTGCTCGCCACCCTCGTGCTCTGGGCGGGCACCGTCGCAGCTGAACCGTTCGGCTGCGTGAGCAGGACCGGCAACGTGCGGATGCTGGCGAGGAGCCCCGCCATCTGTTTGGCTACGGAGACGCCCATGTCCTGGGGCCCAGACCAGCCGACGGATGGGCGCAACGGACCGACGGTGCATCGGCCCACGGCCGCGCAGGCCGGGACAGCCGCACTCATCACGATCCTGTTGTTGCCGCGCTCGGCTTCGTCGCGATAGACGCGTCTCCCCACCGTCCAACGCGCCGTGAGCGGCTTCCGACGGGGCGCGGCCAGCCTGAGCCGCTCACCGCGCCGCGCGGATCAGCCCTTCCTGCGCGACCGACGCCAGGCGAGCGCCGCTGCGGGCATGCATCGCGCCCAGCACCAGACCCCGGCCCGCCACCGCGATCGGGCTCGTGCTCGTCTGCAGCACCCAGTCGTCGAATCGGACGGCGCCGTGCAGCCAGACCGCATGGTCGAGGCTCATCCCCTGGCGGGCACCCCACATGAGGCCGTGGGGCCGCGCCGCCGTGCTCAGGAGACCGCGGTCGCTCGCGAAGACGAGCACGGCGGCGTGCACGAGCGGATCGTCGGGCAGCACGCCGCGGGGGCGCATCCAGAGCGCGCGTCTCGCCGCGCGGCCGACGGCGGGAACGGCGGCCTCCGGATCGCACTCGCGCACCTCGAGCGGCCCCTGCGGGCGCCGCGCGCCCGGGTCGCCGAGGATGCGGACGCGGAGATCCTCCCAGTCGGGCAGCCCGTCGGGGGGCGGCACGGTGGGCATCCGGTCCTGATGCGCCAGCCCCTCCTGCGCACGGGTGAAGCTCGCCGTCAGCAGGAAGATGGTCGCTCCCGCCTGCCGTCCAACGACGCGCCGGGCGGCGAACTGCCGCCCGTCGCGCACCCGCTCCACGTCCCATTCGACCACCAGGCCGTGACGTCCGGCGCGCAGGAAGTGTGCATGCAGCGCGTGCGGGAGCGCGTCCCTGACCGTGCGCCCCGCCGCCACCAGA
>DATNOH010000305.1:0-15526 GCA_035601435.1 Gemmatimonadales bacterium
CAAGCGCACGCCGTGCCACCGGATCTGGTGGCGCTGGACGAAGCCCTCACCGACATGGACACCCTCGCCGCGAGTCGCGCGCTGCGCGACGACCCGCACGTGGGCCCGGGCACGCCACTGCTCGCGATCTCCACGCGCCGACCCTCGTCCCCGCAACACCACGCGGCGTTGCGCTCCGGCGTGTGGGAGTTCCTGCGCCACCCATTCCAGGCCGAAGAGATCGCCGCCAAGCTTGACAGCTACGTGCTGTTGAAGCGCGACAGCGACCGCGCGCGCCGCGACTCCAGCGTCGCCGACGCGGCGGGCTTCTATACCGTACGCGGGCTGGCGCTGCGCGCCCAGGAGCTCACGCTGCAGGCGTTCCACCACGCCCAGCCGCTCGCGTGCGTCGCACTCGCGCCCGTCACCGCTGACGGGCTGAACGCCCAGGCGGTCGACCTGCTCGCCGGCGTGTTACGCGCCACGGGACGTCGCTCGGACGCGATCGGACGGGTCGGCCCGGGAGAGTTCGCGGTGATCGCGCCCGGCACCGATCGGGCCGGCGCGGTGCACCTGGCCGAACGGCTGGCCCGCGCGGTCACGACGGCGGCGCGGGCGGGCCGCGCGGACGGCAGCGCGCGCGTGCCGGGCCTGCGCGCCGGCTACGACGCGGTCAGCAACGCGCGCTACACACCGATCGAGCCCAAGAACCTGCTGGCGCGCGCCACCACGGCGCTGCGCGCCGCCAAGGGGCAGGGCGGGCCGAATTGGATCCAGGGGTTCGGGGGGTAATCCACCCTCCAGGTGATCCCCGGGCTGGCGCCCGGGGTCAGTTGATGCTCGAGCCAGTCCGCTTTTGCTGACCCCGGGCGCCAGCCCGGGGGTGACGGAAGGGCACGCCGCTCCCGTTAGTTTTCTCCCCATGCCGATTTCCCTCTCCCGCCGCCGATTTCTCGTCGGAGCCGCCGGCGCCCTCGGAGCCGCTGCCCTGGGCGATGGGTTCCTCATCGAGCCGGTGGCGATCCAGGTCAGCCGGCACGACGTCCCCATGCCCGGCCTGCCGCGCGAGCTCGACGGCCTGCGCATCGCTTGCGTGACCGACGTCCATCTGCACCGCGGAATCCACCGCGCCGCGCGCGCGACGCTCGCGCAGCTCGCGCGCGAGCGCGCGGACGTCGTGGCGCTGATCGGCGACACCTGCAACTGGCGCACTGATCTCGAGGACCTGGTCGCCTTCGCCGGCCGTGCCCGCGGCAGCGTCGCCACCGTCGCCACCCTGGGGAATTGGGAGCACGACGCGGGGATCGACCGGCGCACCGCCGAGAAGGCGTACGGTCGGGTAGGAGTGGAGCTGCTGTATAACTCCGCCACGCGGATCTCAGTCGGAAACGCGGCGCTGACGATTGTGGGGATCGACGATCCGGTGCTGGGGCATCCCGACGTGGTCGCGGCAACGCGCGGGCTGAACGGCCGCGAGCCGTGCGTCTGGGTGCTCCACGCGCCCGGCTACGTGGACGACATCCAGCCGGGCTTGGTGCCCCGCCCCGCCGCCATCATCTCAGGCCACACCCATGGCGGGCAGGTGCGCCTTCCCTTGTATACGCCCTACACGCCATTCGGGAGCGGCCGCTTCGTGGCGGGGTGGTACCGTGACACGCTGGCGCCGCTCTACGTGTCGCGTGGCATCGGGACGGTAGAGATCCCAGTACGGCTGTTCTGTCCGCCGGAGCTACCGATCTTCACGCTGAAAAAGCAGCTGGGTGGAGGTTAGTCGTCTCACCTCACTCCACCGTAACGCTCTTCGCGAGATTGCGCGGGCGGTCCACGTCACACCCACGCAGCACGGCGATATGGTAGGCGAGCAGCTGCAGGGGGATCGCCGTGAGGATCGGTGACAGCAGCGGGGCGGTGGCGGGAACTTGGAGCTGGTGTTCGACCAGGCCACGCAGCTCGCCGTTCCCTTCAGTCGTGACGGCCACGATGCGCCCGCCCCGCGCCTTCACTTCCTGCATGTTCGAGACGACCTTCTGATACACCTCGTCCTTGGGCGCGACGAACACCACCGGCATGTCGGCGTCGATGAGCGCGATCGGCCCGTGCTTCATCTCGGCCGCGGGATAGCCTTCCGCGTGAATGTAGCTGATCTCCTTGAGCTTGAGCGCGCCCTCGAGCGCCACGGGGAAGCTCGCACCGCGTCCCAGATACAGGAAATTGCGCGCGTGGGCGAACTCCCGGGCGACCCGCCGCACCTGGGGCTCGAGCTCGAGCGTGCGGGCGACGAGGCCCGGCAGCTGGCTCAGCCGGCACACGAGCTCCCGCCCCGCCTCGGGCGCCAGCCCGCGGTGGCGGCCCAGGTACAACCCGAGCAGCGCGAACGCGACGATCTGCGACGTGAACGCCTTCGTCGAGGCCACGCCGATTTCGGGGCCGGCGTGCAGGTAGATCCCGCCGTGCGCCTCCCGCGCGATGGTCGAGCCGACCACGTTCACGATCCCGAGTACCCGAGTGGCGCCCGTGGCGCGGGCGGTGCGCATGGCCTCGAGGGTGTCGGCCGTCTCGCCCGACTGCGAGATCGCGACGGCTACCGTGCCGGGCTCGCCGAGCGGACGGCTGTAGCGGTACTCCGACGCGTACTCCACCTGGACCGGAATCCCGGCGAGCGTCTGAATCAGATGGCGCCCGACGAGCCCGGCGTGCCACGACGTGCCGCACGCCACGATGACCATCCGCTGGATCGCGCCGCACTGCTCGGGGCTCAGGTTCAAGCCGTTGAGCCGAGCCCCGCCCTGCTCGAACAGCAGCCGGCCCCGCAGGGTGCTGCGCACCGTCTCGGCCTGCTCGCAGATCTCCTTGAGCATGAAGTGTGGATAGCCGCCCAGCTCGATGGCCTGGAGATCCCACGCGATGTCCTTCACCGGGCGCAGCTGGACGTGGGCTTCGGTGTCGATGACGTGATAGCCGGCCCTGGTGAGCACCGCGATGTCGCCGTCGTCGAGATACACCACGGAACGGGTGTGCTCGAGGATCGCCGACGCATCGGAGGCGACGAACATCTCGCCGTCTCCGATCCCTAACAGGACGGGCGAGCCGTGCCGCGCCACTACCACCTTCCCAGGATCGTCGGCCGAGACCACGGCGATGCCGTACGTGCCGACCACGTGGGAGAGCGCCGCGATCACCTGCGCTTCAAGCGTTTCCCCGGGGCCGTCTTCGATCAGGTGCGCCAGCGTTTCCGTATCGGTCTCGGTGCGGAAGTCGTGGCCGCTCGCCTGGAGCGCGGCCCGCAGCGCGTCCGAATTCTCGATGATGCCGTTGTGGACGAGGGCGATGCGGCGGGAGCAGTCGACGTGCGGATGGGCGTTGCGCGTCGTCGGGGCGCCGTGCGTGGCCCAGCGGGTGTGGGCGATGCCGGCCGAGCCGTGCACCGGTTCGCGCTCGAGCGCCTGGCTCAGGCCCTCGACCCGTCCCGCGAGCCTGCGCACCGTGAGGCCGGTGTCTCCCCCGTTCATCACCGCTACGCCCGCCGAGTCGTAACCGCGGTACTCGAGCCGGCGCAATCCTTCGAGCAGGATGGGGGTAGCCTCGCGCGCGCCGACATAGCCGACGATGCCGCACATGCTAGGGGTTCCCCCCGGACGGATCGGACGGCTTGAGGATCGGGTCGGCGCGATCCGCCAGCCCGAAGCGGGCGAGCTCGGTGATCTTCGCGAGGAGCCGCCGCGCCAGCCCGGCGGGAGCGAGCAGGACGCCGCACTGGGGGCACAGCGCGGCTTCGCGCGGCGGCCGCCCTGCCGTCGGAACCGGGGTCTTGCAGTGTGGGCACAGCATCGGTCGTGGATACGCGGGATACAAGTTCGGGGCCGCCACGCGCCGCTTCGCGCGCCGGGCCCGAGCCGGCCGGACGCCGCAGTCGAGTTACAGCTTGTGAGCATTCTCCCTCGACTCCGCACCGGCCGGCGGCGGCCGCTTGCAAAGGAAGCCGTTCTCGCCAAATGAGTTGGCTCGGGCCCTCCTCGGCGCACGCCGATTGCACGCCTGCGCCACCGCGAGCGTGCGTGCCCTTGGCTCGCCTGCCGGCGGCAGCGACGCCGGTCATCCGTGACTAGGTTTCTTCCGATGCCAAGCGCTCGAGCCGCGGCCCGTTCCCAGCTAGTCCTGCTCGCCGATGCCCAGGAGTGGTTCTCCCGGGCGCTCGAGACGGTACTCGTGCCGGGCGGCTACAGCGTCGTGAAGGTGTATACGGCGCCGGGCCTGTTGCAACAGGTCGAGCGGACGGAGCCCGACGCCGTCATCCTCGCCATCGACCTGCCGGGCGGCGGCGGCCTGAGCCTGTGCCGCCTGCTCCGCGCCGAGGCGCGGGTCACGGCCAGTACCCCGATCATCCTCACGCAGCCGACGCCCGCCACGCGGCGCCAAGTGCTCGCCGCCCTGCGGGTCGGGGCGGCCGAGCTGTGGGGCCAGCGGCTCGATGCCGAAGAGTTGCTGCTGCGGCTGGCCGTCCAGCTCCGCGCCAAAGCCGACGCCGACCACGCGTGGGCGGAGGGTCTCGTGGACCCGGCGACCCAGCTGTACAACGCGCGCGGCCTCGCCCGGCGCGTGCGTGAGCTGGGCGCCGAGGCCCGGCGCCGCGCCAAGCCGCTCGCGTGTGTGGCGTTCGCCGTGGATGAGGACGTCGCGCGGTCCGCGGAACGGGTCACGCGGGTGCTGCGGGAGGCGGCCCGCACGTCGGACGCGGTGGGCCGGATCGGACCGCGGGAGTTCGCGGTGATCGCGCCCGAGACGGGCGCGGACGCGGCGCTCCGGCTCGCGGAGCGACTCGCTGGTGCGCTCACCGGCCGGCCTCGACACCGAACCGGCGCGCGCGCGGAGTTCCTGGCGGGTTACGACGCCGTCCCCGACGCCGCGCTGCCGAAATTCGATCCCGCCACGCTGCTCGCGCACGCGAGCGCCGCGCTGGCGGCGGCGGCACGCGATCCGGTGGCCGGACGAATCCGACGGTTCGAAAACGGATTACGGCGGATGTGACCGTCGACTGTGGCGTGGCTGCAGCATTGTTGATCGTCCCTTGACAAGCGTGCCTCTATGGTGTAAATCGGCGCATAAAATGCAGTAGAAGCACCGCAGTCCCGACGTGCGACCGCACGTGTTGCGCCCGCGACTCACGACCGAGAGCACATGATCCGCACGCTCGATCCCCAGTTGGCCCGACGCACGCTGTCGCTGCCCCCCGTTGATTCCGCCACCCGATCGAGCATCCGGATTGTAGTCGTCGACGACGAGCGCACGTTGCGGGAAAGCTGCCACAGCGTGCTCCAGGCGGAGGGGTACAACGTCGCCCTGTGCGGGCGCGGCAACGAAGCCCGCGACACGCTGAGGCGCCGCCCGTTCGACATCGCGCTCGTCGATTGGTTCATGGGAGAGGTGCCAGGTAGCGAATTGCTACGCCTGGCCCTCACCACCAACCCGGGCACGATCGTCATCATCATGACGGGAAACCCCTCGGTGGCTTCGAGCCTGGAGGCGCTCCAGGCGGGGGCTTGGGACTACCTGCCGAAGCCGTTCTCCGGAACGCAGTTACAAATCCTGACTGGGCGGGCCGCGCACGCCGTGCTGGTGGCGCGAGAGTCCCGCGCCCTCGAGGAGCAGCGCGCCCAACAGCCCGGCGATGGCGACAAGATCGCCGTGCTGGGCGACGCGCCCCTGTTCCGCAAGGCGATCGAGCTCGCCCGTCGCGTCGCCGTCACCGACGCGTCAGTCTTCCTCACCGGCGAGAGCGGCGCGGGGAAAGAACTCTTCGCCCAGTTCATCCACGACAACAGCCGACGCTGCAGTCGGTCGCTCGTCGCCGTGAACTGCGCCGCGCTGCCCGAACCGTTGCTCGAATCCGAGATGTTCGGTCACTGCAAGGGCGCCTTCACGGGCGCCGTGCGCGACAAGCCCGGGCTGCTCGAGATGGCCAATGGCGGCACGCTGTTCCTCGACGAGCTGATCGAGATGCCGAAGTCCATCCAGGCGAAACTCTTACGGGTCATCCAGGACGGCGTGGTGCGGCGCGTGGGGAGCGAGACGACCGATGCGGTGGTCAACGTGCGCTTCATCGCCGCGACCAACACCAACCCCGAGCAGGCGGTCCAGTCCGCCCGGCTACGCGAGGATCTGTACTATCGGCTGCGTGTCGTGCCGATCCACGTGCCCAGCCTGCGCGAGCGCCCCGAAGACATTCCCCTCCTGGCCGCGCGGTTCCTCGGGCACTACTGGGGTCGCCACCGCGACCCGACGACCCCGGTGCCGAGGCTCAGCAAGGGAGCACTGTGGGCGCTCGGCGCGCACGCCTGGCCCGGAAACGTGCGGGAGCTCCAGAACGTCATCGAGCACGCGGTCGTGCTGCTCGAGGCCGGTGCCGAAGTGCGCCCCGAGGACATTCCCTTCATCGAGTCGGGGGCGACCGATCCGGAGACGCTGGCCGCCGAGGAGCCGGACGGCGACAACTCGAGTTACTACGCCGCCCGCGACCGCCTGCTGGCTCGTTTCGACCGGCGCTACCTGACCCGGGTCGTGATGCGGGCCGGCGGCAACCTCTCCAAAGCCGCCCGGCTGGCGCAGGTGGATCGCACGACGTTCTACCGGCTCATGGAGCGGCACGGCCTCCAGCGGAATCTCCTGACCGGCAGCTCGGAGTGACGGTGGCGCGCACTACCCCAACCAGCCATCTCGATCTGCTGACGTCGCCGGCCGTTCGGCCGCGCCCGACGCCGGTGCCGCGGCCGCTCGCGGGCGTCACGTGCCCGATCCTCACGGCGGCGATCCGACGGGTGGAAGAGCGCTGGGTGAGCGACCGCGCCGACGACGAAGATCCGGACGGCATCCCCCGCGCACTCGCCGCCATCGGCCTCGCGGTCGACCGGCGGCTCCCGAGCTATCTGCTGGGCCTCGAGCCGCGTCCCCCCCGGCTCGTGACGCAGCGCCTCCTGACCCTGGTGCACTCCGAACTGCTGCGGTCCTGGTCCGAGGCGTCGTCCACGTCACCGCTCCGGCTGTTGCGCCATCTCCAGGCACTCGAGGCCGTCCGTGACGCGCTGGAGCACGACGTCTCGGAGCAGTTCGGCGCGCAGCTGGGGGGCAGCAACGGACTGGACTTCCTCGTGCAGATCGTGCACGACCTGCGCTCCCCGCTCACGTCGATCTTGTTCCTCGCGGAGACGCTGATGGAGCAGCGCAGCGGCCCCGTGAACGAGCGGCAGCACCGCCAGCTCGGGCTGATTTACAGTGCCGCGTTAGGCCTGAGCTCGCTCACGAGCGATACGATCGAGCTGGCCCGCGGCGGCGACCAGCTGGCGGACGACCGGCTGGCGCCGCTGTCGGTCACCGAGCTGCTCGAGTCGGTGTGCGACATCGTCCGGCCTATCGCGGCCGAGAAGGGCCTCACGGTCAGCGTCACGCTTCCCGCCACCGACGTGCGGCTCGGCCATGCCCTCGCCCTGCGGCGCGTGCTCCTGAACCTCACCACCAATGCCCTCAAGTTCACGGAGCGGGGATCGGTGACCATCGGGGCGGTCGAGCAGGCGCCGACGCGGGTCGGGTTTTCCGTGCGCGATACCGGGCCGGGCATCAACCCCGAGGCCCTGGCGAGCCTGTTCCATCCGTTCCGGCGCAGTGCCAAGGCCGGCCGCTACCTCTTCTCGGGCACGGGCCTGGGGCTGGCGCTCACGCGCCGCCTGGTGCGGGCCATGGGCTCCGAGCTGTATCTCGAGACGCGCCCCGGCTGGGGAACCCAGTTCTGGTTCGACCTAGAGGTCCCGCCCGCCGATCTCACCTGAGCGCGGGCTACCGCAGGCGTACGGCGCTTGCGATGGAGGTCGCGCGGCAACGCGAAGAACTCGTCCATGTCCGGCGCACGCGCCGCACCATTCGGGAACGCCTGCACGCCAAGCGCTTCGAGCGACAGGCGCAGCAGGCTCTGGTGCTGATACAGGGTCTTGGACTGATAGCCCGGCTTCGCCTTCGGGCTCACGATGACGCAGGGGATCAGGCCGCCGCCGTGCAGATTGTCCGCGCGTGACTCGTCGAACACGATGATCAACAAGCCATCCCGCTGGAACGCCGGACTCCGCACCAGCGGGTCGATGTTCCGTTTGAGCCACTCATCGGCGATCCGCAGCGGGCAGTCGTGCGCGTCGTTGCACAGGTTGGGCACGATGAAGCCGTAGTCCGGCAGCGTATTCGCCGCCAGGTCGGTGGCGAGCTGGGGGAACGGCACCAGGTTCCGCGCCTGTGCGGAATCGTGCACCACGTCGGTCAGGAGCGCGAAGACGTTGTGCTTGCGGGCATAGCGCCTTCTCCCGGGGCCGACGTAGCCGACCTGCGGAAGGTCTTCCGCGTACGACTTCCACGTCTTGCCCGCCGCGCCCAGCGCGCGCAGCACGTTGTCGGCCTCGACCATGTCCGAGAAGCCGTCGTCGTTGGTGACGGTGTCGCCCACCGCGAGCATGAAGTAGTTGCCGATCGAGGGGTGGGCGTTGCCGTAAAAGCGCGTCGCCAATCCATACTGCCGCGCCAGGTCGTTGAGATACGGCATCGTCGTGTCGCCGATGACGTCGGCATAGTCGGCGTTCTCTTCGACGATGATGAAGACGTGTCCAAACGACGGCAGTCCACCGGGCACGCGGCGGGCAGGCGCGCTCCGCGCCACCGCCCGCCCCGGTGTGACCGTCCGCCGCGGTCTGACCGTCCGCTGCTCGCACGCAGTCGCCACCAGGGCGGCGACCAGCAGCGCGCACAGCCGACCCGTCACTTAATAATCCTCGTCAGGGTATAGATGGTAACAGGAATGCCCAGCAACACGGCGACGAGCTGGGCGGGCCCGTACACTCCCGCGAGCGAGCCCGAGCGCGGCACGTTGATCACGTCGCCGGGACGCAGCTCGAGGTCATCGACCGTGCGACCGGCGGTGATGGCCGTGCGCAACGCGTCACTGCTCCACACCGTCTTCCCGTCTCGCTGCACCGTCACCTTGTTCAGCTTGGCCTCGTGCGTGGTGCCGCCCGCCGCCATCAGCACCGCGGGAATCACCGCGTCGGCCGGCACGCTGTAGTAGCCGGGACGGGCCAGCTCCCCTGAGACCGTGAGCCCCACCAGCGCGCGGGCGCGCACCACGGGATCACGGATGTAGCGCGCGATCTCCGCGGTGAGCCGCGGCTCGAGCTCCGCCCGCAACACGCCGCGCAGCGACACCACGCCGACCACCGGCAACGTCACGTCCTGCGCCGATCCCACCGTGAACGTGTCTGAGAGCTGTTGCTCGCTCGTCTTGCCGGTCGCGCCCGCCGGCTCCGGTGCGGCCGTGTGCGCCATTTCGACGGCGACGAGGATCCGGTCGCCCGCGTGGAAGTCCCCTTCCTCGAGCCGCCGCCGAATGTACGTGGTCTCGGCACGCACGAACTCGGGAGACACTCCCTTGTCGTAGCGGCGCGTCTCTGCCATCCCGATGAGGCGCCGCTGCAGCTCCTCCAGGTCGGCCCGGCTCTGCGTGAGGCGGTGGGCGAACGCGCCGCTCGACGCGGTCTGCGCGACACCTGAGGCGAAGCCGGATGGCGCGAGCAGGCCCAGGGCGAGGACGAGCGGAACGAGCGGGAGCGGTCGGGACATGGCGATCCTCAATGAAGAGTTACTCCGGCCCCCGCAGCACTTCTCCGGCTGCTCCGGCGGGCTCGTCTTTCGCTTCATAGCCTTCCAGGTAATACGAGTAATAGCCGTACGCGCCGCCCGGTCGCACGTCGTTCACGACGGCGCCCAGCAGGCGGATCGGGAGGTGGTCCAACACCTCGAGCTTCGTCTGCGCCAAGTCGCGGTCGCTGACCCCCGTCCGCAGCACCAGCACCATGCTCCCGCTGGCGGTGCCCAGCGCGAACGCGTCGGCCCCCGCGGCGAGCGGCGAGCTGTCCACAATGATCGCGTCGTGATGCGGCCGCAGTCCCGCCAGCATGCGCGGCAACGCCGCCGAGCTGACGAGCGCGGGGGCGCCGTGGGTGCGGGTGCCGCTCGCGATGAAGCTCAGGGTGCGATAGGTCGTGGCCTGGACGACCTGCTCGATCGTCGCCTGCCCGGCGAGGACATCGGTGAGGCCCGGCTTGCGGGGCAGCTTGAGCACGCGGTGCAGCCGGCCGCACCGCACGTCCCCGTCGATCAGCAGGGTACGGTACCCCGCGTCGGCAAACGCGACCGCCAGGTTCGAGGACAAGAAGGACTTGCCGTCGGCGCGGCCCGGGCTCGTCACCGTCACGATCGCGGGGCCGACGCCATGGGCGTGCAGCACGTTGAGCCGGATGCCGCGCACCGCTTCGAGCACCTGGAGCACGCCCTCGGGGTGGCGTTTAGCGTGCCCGTTGCGGGCGAGGTGGGGCACGACGCCCAGGATGTTCAGTCCCATCGTGCCGGTGACATCCTCGGGATAATGCACGTGCCGGTCGGTGTGGTCGAGCACGACCGCGCCCGCGACCCCCAGGCCGCCACCGGCAATGAGGGCGAGCATGATGACCAGCGCCCCCCAATTCCCCGCCGGCGCCTGCGGCTCCATCGCCGGATCGACCAGCCGCACGTCGGGCAGGCTGCTCACCTCCGCGAGGTGGGCTTCCTCGTAGCGCTGCTGCAGGTTGGCGACGATCTGCTCCGCCAGGGTGACGTCGCGCTGCAGTCGCACCTCTTCCACGGCGAGCGGCGGGACGCGCCGCAGGTCGCCCGTGGCCGAGTCGACGCGATGCTGCAGCTCCGCCGCGCGCACGCCCATTTCCTCGGTGAGCGCCGCCGCCATCATCGGAATCGTCTTCCGCTCCAGCGCCGCCACCTCCGCGGCGAGCCGACGCACCTCAGGAGCGGCGTCGGTGTAGTGCACGCGCAGAGCCCGCAGCTCCGCCTGCCGCGCGGTGAGGTCGCGCAACGCCTGGCTCAGCTCCGTCGACTTCTGCACCGAGCCGATCATTCCCAGGGCGTCGATCGCCAGGGTGGAGTCTCCCGACGCGGCCAGAATCCGGCCGATCGCTTCCCGGTCGCGCAGCATGCCCTCGCGGTTCACCTTCAGGTCGAGCAGGCCGGCGAATGCGGGGTCGCGGGGATACAGGAGGTTGGGCGTGACCGGCGCCGCACCGTCGGCGTACTGGGTGACGGCCTTCACGCGAAACGTCTTGAGCGCGGTCTCGGCGTCCCGCAGGTTCGCCCGCGCCCGCTCCAGCTGTGCGCTGAGGATCTCGGTCAACTGGACGAGGTTGTTGCGCTTCAAATCCGCGGCCGTCGCCACGAAGCGCTCGGCGATCGCGTTCACGGTCCCGGTCACTGCCGACGGCTCGGGCCCATGCAGCTCGAGCCGCACGAAGTTCCCGTCGATGTCCGCGGACATCTTCAGGTCCCGGCCGAGGTCCTTGGCGGCATCGCCCGGTCCCAGCACGGTGAACTCGGCGTTGCGCCGGGGCCAGAGGGCGGCCGCCGGAGGCACCCACGCGAATCCGAGGGCCGCGCCGACCGAGTCGCCCACGGCGACGTGCTCCACCACATTGCGCGCGCGGGACAGCGTGGCGCTCTTTCCGGAATCGTCCACGACCAGCCGATACTTGCCCGGGTGCACCCGTTGCTTGATCCGGAAGGTTGCAAACAGGTCCGAGTCGCCCGGCTGCTCGTGGGCGAGGTAGAGCCGCTGCCGCCGCACGACATCCTCCAGCACGATGTTCGTCCGGAGCAGCTCGGCCCAGCCCGACGAGATCGGGAGCTGGCCCGACCAGATGGGGCCCGGCTCGCGGCCATAGCGCGCGGCCGGCACCTGGACCCACACGGTGGCCCGGGCGACGTAGGTGGGCTGCACCGCCAGCACGGCCAGCGCGACGCCAGCCGCGGCGCCCAGCAAGGTGGCGCCCAAGACCAGCCACTTATGGCGGCGAACGGCGCGCAGATAGCGTCCCCACTCGTCCAGGCTGTCCGGCTCGCCGGGCGCGGCCCGCGCCACGGCCTGCCGCGTTCCAGAAGTCAACAGTGGTGGGGAAGTCTCGTCGTCGAACCGCGCAGGCAAGTGGTCGTCGCTCGTCATGTACCGTTACGCTCCCTAGTTCCAGTCCCCTGAGGCGAAGCAAAGTCGGTACCGTGGGGCCGCGGCAGCCGTACGGCGCAACGTGTCGCGCGACAGGGAGATACGGTGACCGACTTCGGTCCGCGTCACGGCGCGCACTGCCCTCTGTAAGGAACCTGCCACAAAATGGTGGTCGCAGCGGAGCGCCGTGCTTGCCATTCCAACCCCTCCCACTATGCCACGGGCGACCGTCGCACAACGCCAGCGCAGTTGTAAGTCCGCCGCGTCATCTGCCCCGGGGTCTCAAGTCGGCCGGACCCGTAAGCCCTTCGGCCACAAGCCGTCACGTCGCACGGCTTTGCGCACAAGAAGTGCAAAGCTCGCGCCGCGAACTCACCCCCTGGGACGGCATGACCACACGACCCGAGCCAGCCACGTCGGTTTCCGAGCCGCCGACGGCGCCCCTGCCCCCCCCGGCGGCTGCTACGCGCACCACCACTCCACAGCAGGACTTCATCCCGTTTGCCGCACCCCTGATCGGGGAGGAGGAGATCCAGGAGGTCGTCGACACGCTGCGGTCGAGTTGGATCACGACGGGGCCGAAAGCCAAGCGGTTCGAGCAGGAGTTTGCGGCCTATCTCGGCGCGCCCGGCGCGCTGGGTCTCAACTCGTGCACGGCGGGGCTCCACACCGCCCTCGTGACGCTCGGGATCGGACCGGGCGACGAAGTGATCACGACGCCCATGACCTTCGCAGCCTCTGTCAACGTGATCGAGCACGTGGGCGCCCGACCCGTCCTGGTGGACGTGGAGCCGGACACGCTGAACCTCGATCCCGGGCTCGTGGCGGCGGCGCGCACGCCGCGGACGCGTGCGATCCTGCCGGTGCACTACGCCGGCCACCCCGCGGCGCTCGACGTCATCGGCGAAGTGGCGCGTGCGGCCGGGGCGGCGGTGATCGAGGACGCAGCTCACGCCCTGCCCGCGAAGTACAAGGGTCGCGCCATCGGATCGGGGTCGAACCCCGTCGCCTTCAGCTTCTACGCCACCAAGAACCTCACGACGGCCGAGGGCGGCATGCTCACCGGCGATGCGGGGTTCCTCGAGCGCGCGCGGACCGTGAGTCTGCACGGCATGAGCCGCGATGCCTGGAGCCGCTACGATCGCGCCGGGAGCTGGTTCTACGAGGTCGTCGTGCCCGGCTTCAAGTACAACATGACGGACATCCAGGCGGCCCTCGGGTTGTGGCAGCTGCGCAAGCTCGCCCACTTCCAGGAGCGGCGTCGCGCGGTGGTCCGCATCTACACCGCGGCCTTCGCGGACCAGGACGCGCTGGAAGTGCCCACCGAGCGCGCGGACGTCGAGCATGCATGGCATCTCTACGTCCTGCGGCTGCGGGAGGAGGCGCTCCGCATCGATCGCAACGTCTTCATCGACGAGCTGAAGCAGCGCAATATCGGCACGTCGGTGCACTTCATTCCGATCCACGTGCACCCGTACTACCGGGACAGGTACGGCTATCGGCCCGAGAGCTTCCCCGTGGCCTTCACCAATTATCGGCGCATGCTCAGCCTCCCGCTGAGCGCCGGGCTCAGCGACACCGACGCGGCCCACGTGATCGAAGCCGTGCTGGACATCGTGCGCCGGTACCGCCGCTGAGGTTCAGGAGAATGAGTCAGCGCGTACTGGTCATTGCCGCTCACCCCGACGACGAGGTGCTCGGCTGCGGCGGCACAACGGCGCTGCACGCCCGCGCCGGTGATGAGGTGACGGCCGTGATCGCGTGCGAGGGAGAGTCGCTCCGCTACGGGCCCGGGGGCGTCGGACAGGCCCAGCACATCCAGCGCGCCGCCGAAGTGCTGGGCTTGCAGCCGACCCGCCAGCTCGGCTTCGCGGACCAGCGGCTCGACACGCTGTCGCTGGTGGATCTCATCACGCCGCTCGAGGGCGTCGTGCGCGACGTGCGCCCCGCCGTCGTCTACTGTCAGTTCGGTGGCGACGCCAACCGCGACCACGAGCTGCTGTTCCGCGCGGCCCTCGTCGCCACACGGCCGATCGAGCCTTACATCCAGGCCGTGTACGCCTTCGACACGGCCTCCAGCACCGAGTGGGGTTACCCGCGGACCTTCGTTCCCGACACGTGGATCGACATCTCCGAAACGCTCGAGCAGAAGCTGTGCGCCATGGCGTGCTATGAGAGTGAGGTCCGCCCCTATCCCCATCCCCGCTCGCTCGACGCGCTGCGGCATCGCGCGCGGGCCTGGGGCAATCATTGCTGCATGGACGCGGCCGAGGTGTTCATGACGGTACGACGGAGCCTGCGCGATGGCCAAACGCCTGTTTGACGTCGTCCTCGCGGCGCTCGGGCTCGTGGCCGCCGCTCCGTTCCTGCTCGTGGCCGCGGTGGGGATCCGTCTGTCGAGTCCCGGCCCGATCCTGTATCGCGCGCGGCTGCTGGGGCGGGACGGACGCCCGTTTACGATGTACAAGCTGCGCACCATGCACCTGAACCACCGCGCGTCCCGGAGCGTCATTACCGCCCAACACGACCCACGCGTGTTCGCCTTCGGCCGCCCGCTGCGCCGGCTCAAGATCGACGAGCTGCCACAGCTCGTGAACGTGCTGCGCGGCGAGATGTCGCTCGTGGGCCCGCGCCCGCAGCACCCGGACATCGTGCGCAGCTACTACGCGCCAGAGCACGGAGAAACGCTCCGCGTCCGCCCGGGCCTCGCGAGTCCGGGCAGCTTGTACGACTCCACCCACGGCGAGCCCCTCGTCGGCAGCGCCGATTCGGAACGCGCGTACGCCGAGCGGCTGCTGCCCCTCGTGCTGGCGCTCGACCGCGTGTACCTGCGGCGGGCGTCCCTGTGGTATGACGCGACCATCGTGGGACGCACACTCATGGTGATCGCGGCCTCCGTCCTCGGACGGCGGACGTTTCCCGATCCGCCCGAAATGGCCGAGGCCCGCGCACTCCTCTCGCGCCGTGGGGGCAGCCCTGTCAGCCCTCGGGGCGAGGTGTAGACATGCGCTCGCTCGACTTCCCCAGGCCCACTCACGTCACGGCGTTCCTCGCGCTGGCTGCCATAGTGCTCCTGTCGACCTGCTCCACAGACACGCCCGTCGGCCTTTCCACGCGCCCCGGCCCGCTCGGCCCTCCAGGCGGCGATGGTGTGACCGCCGCGTTGACCGCGTCGGACCAGGTGTTCGTGGGCGCGGGGGACATCGCGCGCTGTGATCGCACGGACGACGAGGGTACCGCGGCCATCCTCGATACCATCGCCGGCACCGTCTTCACCCTGGGTGATAACGTGCTCGGCTCGAGCACCCAGGTCCCGGATTTCATCGACTGCTACGACCCGTCCTGGGGCCGTCACAAGGCGCGGACGCATCCCGCCAACGACCACCTGGAATACTGGAGCCCGGGCGCCACCACCTACTTCGACTACTGGGGCAGCGCCGCCGGCACGCGCGGCCAGGGCTACTACAGCTACGACCT
>DATNOH010000306.1:0-2524 GCA_035601435.1 Gemmatimonadales bacterium
CACGATCTGCTCGAGCGTGGTCGCGCCGAGACTCTGCCAGCCGGGCTTCAGACGAAAGAAGTCTCCGCTCCCCTGAGCCAGGTCGAGCGAGCAGTACCCCGTCGGCTGGAAGATGCGGAGCTTGCGGGTGCGCTCGCGCGAGACGCGGCTAGCCGTGATGTTCGCGATGGCGCCGTTCGCGAACTCGATGCGGGCGTTCGCGATGTCCACGTGCGGTGTGAGGATCGCGACGCCGGTGGCGCGCACGTCCGCCGCGGGGGCGCGCACCAGCTCGAGCACGAGATCGAGGTCGTGGATCATCAGGTCGAGGATCACGGCCACGTCGGTGCCGCGGGGCTGGAACGGGGCGAGCCGATCGATCTGCAGAAACCGTGGCTCATCCAGGTAAGGAGCCGCCGCCCGCACTGCCCGGTTGAACCGCTCCACGTGTCCCACCTGGAGCACCGCCCCGCGGGCCGCGGCGCCGCGCACCAGCGCCTCGGCCCCCGCGACGCTGTCGGCGAGCGGCTTCTCCATGAGGAGCGCGATGCCCCGCTCCAGCACGGCCGTTCCGACTTCCGCGTGCACCGGCGTCGGGACGGCCACGGTCACCGCGTCCACGTGCTCCAATAGCGCCGCGAGCGTGGGATGCGCGACGGTCTCGAGCTGCCGCGCCACGTCGGCGGCGCGCGCGGGATTCTTGTCGTAGATGCCCGCAAAGGAGACGCCCGGCATGCGCCGCAGCAGCCGCGCGTGATGGAAGCCGAGCGCGCCGGTGCCGATGACCCCCACCCGCACCGGTGGTCCGCTCACACCAGCACTCCCCGCTGCGACCCTTCGATGAACTTGAGGAAGTTTTCGACTTCGGGAATCTGCGGCAGCTCGGCGCGCGCCTTCGCGATCCCCTGACTCACCGTCATGTCGGAGTTGAAGAGCAGCCGGTAGGCGCGCTTCAGCGCCAGCTTCACGTCGGGAGAAAACCCGGCCCGCTGCAGGCCCACGGAGTTCAAGCCGTACAGGTGGACCGGGTTGCCCACGGCTTTGGTGTAGGGCGGGACGTCCTGGTTCACGCGCGAGCCGCCCCCCACGAACGAGAACGTGCCGATCCGTACGAACTGATGGATCGGCACGAGCCCGGAAATGATCGCGCGGTCCTCGATCGTCACGTGCCCCGCCATCTGGACGGCGTTGGCGATGATCACGTCGTTGCCCACATGACAGTCGTGAGCGAGGTGCACGTAGGACATGAGGAAGCAGCGTTGCCCGATCGAGGTCTTGCCCGTCGCCTGGGTCCCGCGGTTGATCGTGCAGTACTCCCGGATCACGGTGGTGTCGCCCACCTCGACCCACGTGTCCTCGCCCTTGTACTTCAAGTCCTGCGGGTCGTTGCCGAGCACGCTGCCGTAGCCCACCTTCACCCCGTGCCCGAGCTTCACGTTGCGCTCGAGCACCGCGTGCGCGGCGATGTGACAGCGCTCGCCCACGGTGACGCGCGGGCCGATGATGGCGTAGGGACCGACGGTGACGTCGCTCTCGATGTGGGCCGTGGGGTCGACGAGCGCGGTCCGGTGAATCACCGGTCCACCACCGATGCCATCATGTCCGCCTCCGCGACGATCTGTCCGTCCACGTAGCCCACGCCTTTCATTTTGCACGTCTTGCCGCGGAACTGGACCATATCGAGCTCGAAGCGGATCTGGTCTCCGGGGACGACGGGACGCCGGAACTTCACGTTGTCGAGCGACATGAAGTACACGACCTTGTCTTCGACGTTCTGCCCCTCGAAGTAGCTCATCAGGAGCATGCCCCCCACCTGCGCCATCGCCTCGATGATGAGCACCCCGGGCATGATGGGATGTCCTGGAAAATGCCCCTGGAAGAAGGGCTCGTTGATCGTGACGTTTTTGATGCCGACGATGCGCTGCTGCCCTTCCACCTCGATGATCCGGTCCACCAGCAGGAAGGGATAACGGTGCGGCAGGACGTCCATGATGCGGCCGATGTCCATCTTGGGCGCTCCGCCTCGCTGCGCCGCGCGGGTCAGGGCCCGCGCCAGGGCGATGTTGCCGCCATGGCTGGGTCGCGTCGCCACGATGTGTGCACGCACCCGGCCGCCCGTCAGCACCAGATCGCCCAGGATGTCGGCCGCCTTGTGACGAACGAACTCGTCGGGCCAGCGCAGCTCGCCCCCGTTGGCGAGACCCCGCTCGTCCAGCACGATCGCGTTGGCGCTCGACGCCCCCTTGATCAGCCCCTTGGCCTGGAGCGCCGTCACCTCGCTCGTGAACCCGAAGGTTCGCGCCGGCGCGAGCTCCCGCGCGAACGCCTGTGGGGTGACCGTGAAGCTCCCGGTCTGGCGCCCGATCAGGGGATGCGGCCACTCGATGGTCACGGTGAGCCGCAGCTCTTTCGCGGGGGCCACGATGTAGCTCGAGTCGCCCTCGCTCACTGTGAATGGCGCCGGGACCGTCAGCATCAGAGGCTCGCCGCTCGTTTCCGTGGGGCCGGCCTGCTCCAGCGCTTCGAAGTAAGGCTGGACGCTGCC
>DATNOH010000307.1:0-3150 GCA_035601435.1 Gemmatimonadales bacterium
CGCCGACACCCACACGTTGGCGTGCAGGTCGAACCCGTCCAGGTGCGCCTGCCGCGGCCCGCGCGAGGTCACGGCCGCCGCCGTGTCGCGCGCCTCGCCGAGCCGTCGCACCCGCGCCCCCGCGCGCGAGCCCAGCGCCACCCGCCCCTGCACCGAGGCCCCGACGATGCCGGCCATTATGGGGGACTCGTCCGCGAGAGGATCTGCCGGCCCCGTCCCGTCGTCGCCGGGCTCCAGGCCCCGGCGCCCCAGCAGCCGGTGCACTCGCTGGCGGATCGTCGCCAGCGCCGCCGCGACCTCGGTGTCGCTCGGTGCCGGCGTCGGCTGAAACGCCAACGCGCCCCCGGGCGCTTCGGTGAACACGCCGTCCAGTAGGAGGGTGTGAACGTGCAGGTTCACGTTCAACCCGCTGCCTGCGCGCTGCATCACGGTGACGCTGCCGGTGCGTCCACCCGGCACGCCGCACTCCCGGGCGCCGCGCGCGTACACGTCGAGCAGCACGCGCGGGTACACCCGCAGCACCGCGCGGCTCGGTCCGTGATTCCACGCCATCTGGTACCGGAGCCGATACGGCACCGTCAGGACCCACTGCCGCTCCGGCACCCACGGCAGCACCGCGTCCACGAGGTGGGCGGCGCGCTCCGTCATCCGGCGACCACCACAACTGGGACACCACGCCCGCCCTTTGCACGAGAACGGTACCAGGTGCTCGTGGGCGCAGCCCGCGCACCGAAACCGCGCCACGCCGTGTTCGAACACGCCGCACGTCAGAAACGCCCGGAAGTCGCGCTCGATGAACTGCGGCAGGCCCGCGCCGGCGCCGGCTTCCGCCACCGCGTGCAGGAAGACCTCCAGGTGCTCGGCGATGACCTGGTGGAGCACGGTGTGCTCGGCGTCTCGGGGCCGGTAGACCGCTCGCTGGAGGGCCATGGCCCCCAGGCGGGGTGACGACGCCGACCGGGACAATGCTGAGAGAGTGATACACCGACAGGGTGGGGACGGCGGCGGCCGGACCGCTGCCGGCGGGGCGTCGACGTTCCGGAACAGTGGGGAGGGCGCCCCTCGCACGCGGCGATCGTGCGCCCCAGGGAGCGCGTAGGGAACGTCAGCGGGGCATGTGTGAGTGCCCTGCTGTTGTCGACGGGGCGGGGGAGCGCACACTTGCTGAGACCATTTGGTGAATACGTGGTCGTGACTGAAACACGGATTTAGATCCGGATCTCGAAACAGAAGCCCAGCGACCTGTCCGCCTGCAAGTGGTTGCGGGCCCCCGCGACCATGAGCGACGAGGGGTTAGCGGACGCAGCAGCCGTTAACCCCTTTCGTTTACCCAGACTTCACCCAGGAATTGGTTCGCCGCCGGTCTGGCTCTGCTTATCCTTGGCGACATGAGTGTCCAGGGCGCCATCAAGCCGTTGCGATCGCTGGTTGGGCCGCTTCGTCTCGGCATGGGCAACGGGGCTAAGCCGGCTCTGATCCCGATCGAGAACACGCGCAACTTCCTGGACGTGCCGGCCGACATCATGGAACACGTCGATCCTCAGGGGCTCGGACCCTGACCCCAGGGCTGCCAAAGTGCTACTTCGCAGGAGCCGGGAACGCCGGCAGCTTGCCGATGTCGCGAATGTCGTGCTGAATGACGACGGTTGCCTTCAGGTTGGCGGCGATCTGCTTCATGCGCTCGATCGAGGCGACCGTCGCGGCGCGGTCGAAGTTGAAGCTCGGCACCCCGCCGCTCTCATAGTTCTCGCGGAAGTGGGCCAGGTCACCGGTGAGCAGGACCGGGCCCATTTCCTTCAGCCTGACCAGCAGGGAGCTGTGGCCCGGCGTGTGACCCGGCGTCCTGAGAACGATCACGGTGCCGTCGCCGAATACGTCCTTGTCCAAGGCCAACGGTTCGACCTTCCTCTTTTCGTCGATCCAGCTTTTGAAGCCTGCGACATTGGCACCTTGCATCGGTGTCGGCGAGGTGATCTGGTCCCAGTCGCCCTGTCCGATGAGCAGCGTCGCGTTCGTGAACGGCGCGAGCTGGCCGGTATGGTCGCCGTGAAAGTGGCTGATGCCGACGTACTTGACCTGCTCCGGCGTGACCTTGAGCTCCTTCAAGCGATCCACGATACCGACTTTCGGCGCGTTGGGACTTGTGCCAGGTGCGAAGCCGGTGTCCCACACCATGTATTCGTCGCCGTGCTTGATCAGGTAGCAGCTGAACGTGAACGTCAGCTTGAGATCCTTGTAGGCGAACGTGTCGGTGAAGCGCTGACCGACGTCCGTCGGCGTGGCGCCGGTGCCGCAGTCGATGCGTGTAAGCGTGACTTCGGCCGGCGCTTGCGCGAACGCCGTCAGGCCGACGAGAAGGTTAGCGCACACGCCGACCACGAACAGGGACAGGGCTCTTAGCATGGTGTCCTCCCAGGCGGCATTTGACCGCTGTGATCAATGCTGACTACGCTCACTCCCGCACGGCTATCGATGAGCTTCACGTCGCCGGGCTCGCGCGCTACGGCTCGACGCGCTCGATCTTCACGCTCCGGCGCGTGCGCGCGGACTCGATCATCGCTAGCGTGACCTCCACGACGCGCAGCCCGTCCAGGCCGGTTGCTGCTGGCTGGCCGTGGGTGGCCACCGCGCGCTGGAAGTCCTCGACCTCTGCCACGTAGTTCGGCAGCAGCGCTTCCGGGTAGTCAGTGGTCTCGTTGATGGTGTCACTCGTGATCTCGAAGCGGCCCGTACGCGCTTCCCACATGGAGTGGTGTCCGGCGATGAGCCCGGTGATCCCGTACACGCGGAAATCGTTGCGCGAGTCCGGAAGAAGGCGGCTCGCGACCACTTGGCCGAGCGTGCCGTTCCCGAAGCGCAGGATGAGGCAAGCGAGTTGTTCGAGCGGCCGCGCGGCCGTCTGGCCGTCGGTGACAGCCGTGATCTCGTCCACCTCGGCGGCCAGCACGAAGCGCAGCAGGTCGACCGAGTGCACGCCAGTGCCCATCATCGTGGACGCGCCCCCGATCAGCTCCGGCGTGTCCCACCACTGCGTGAGCGGCGTGCGCGGCGGCGAGCCGTCGCGGCCGCGCACGCCGAATGCCCACTGCGCCTGAGCGAGCACGATGCGCCCCAACGTCCCGGCCGCGACGAGCTCGCGCGCGCGGATAT
>DATNOH010000308.1:0-7745 GCA_035601435.1 Gemmatimonadales bacterium
GAGCAGGTCGGGATCGCCCACGGCCAACGCCGCGGACGCCCGCCGGCGCGGCCCCAGCAGCCCCTCGGCAGGCGCCAGCGCCGGCACGCGGCCGCGCTGGTCGGCGTAGATGTTGCCCACGTTCAGCTCCCACAGGACGAGCACGACGATGTTGAACATCACGGACATCACCGCCGCGACCGTGGGCGAGAAGACGCCGGCGGCGACGCCGACTGCGAGCGCGAGGAAGATGTAGACCGCGTCCTTCGTGTCCTTGAGGGTATTGCGAAACCGCACCGCCGCCACGATCGCAGCGAGCGTGAACGCGAGGGCCAAGCTGTTCTGCACCAGAATCACCGTGGCGGCCACCGTCATGGGCAGGATGATGACGGTCTGCACGACCGACTGGTCGTATCCCGAGCGCCGCTTGGTGAGCATGTACACCCAGGAGACCGGCAGCACGAGCACCAGCGCCGTGAGCATCGACAGGAAGGTGACGAGTGCCCACTGGCCCTGAGACAGGGTTCCAGCGGCCGCCGTCGCCTCCTCGACTAGGCGGTTGCGACTGGCCACGGTCTCGAGCAGGGAGACCTCCCGGAACCGGGCCAACAGCTGAGGGATGCTGGGCACGAACCTGATCAGCAACCAGGTGGCCAGGCCGAGCAGCGCGTAGTACGCCGCCAGCTTCACATAGGGGGATATCCGTGCCGAGCCGCCGCTGTCCACGGGCAAATTCTAGCTCGCGGGACGAAATCGGCCAGGGGCCGGTCGCGCCGCTCGACCCACAGTCGAGGGTCCGCTAAGTTGCGCGCATGGTTGACGTGCTTGAGACCTTGCGCGCGAGCCTGGCACCGCGCTACGACGTGGAGCGGGAGATCGGCGCCGGCGGCATGGCGCGCGTGTTCCTCGCGGTGGAGCAGCATCCGCATCGCCGAGTGGCGATCAAGGTGCTCGACCCTGAGGTGTCCACCCGCCTGTTGCGCGAGCGGTTCATCCGTGAAGTGGACCTCTCCTCGAAGCTCAGCCATCCCCACATTGTGCCGATCTTCACCGCCGGAGAAGTCGAAGGGCTGTTCTACTACGTCATGCCGTACGTCGAAGGGGAGTCGTTGCGGCACCGCTTGCTCCGGGAGCGGAAGCTGCCGCTCGAGGACGCGCTCCACATCGCGCGCGACGTGGCGGACGCCCTTGCCTTCGCCCACGGACAGGGGATCATCCACCGCGACATCAAACCCGAGAACATCCTGCTCTCCGGCACGCACGCGATCGTGGCGGATTTCGGCATCGCGCGCGCCATCAGCGCCGCCGGCAGCCTCACGCTCACCCAGGCCGGCCAGCCGATCGGGTCGCCGGGGTACATGAGCCCCGAGCAGGCGATGGCACTGGGCGACCTCGACGCGCGCACCGACATCTACAGCCTCGGCTGCGTGCTATTCGAAATGCTGGCGGGTGAGCCTCCCGTCGCGAGCATGTCGGAGCGCCGGGTGCACAACTGGGCGGCGCTGGAGGCGAACAAATCGCTCCAGGAAGCCCACAGCGGCGCCGTGCGGGGCGTGAAGCACGCGATCTCCCGGGCGCTCGCCCCACTGCCCGACGACCGGTTCCCCACGGTCACCGAGTTCGCGGCGGCGCTGGGGGCGCCGGCCTATCGGGCGAGCGTGCCGACCCGAAGCATCTTCGCCGGACAGCCGGGGCGGCGATTCACGCTCGGCCTGGGGGTCGCGCTCGCCCTGCTCGGGGCCGGGGCCGCGGTCCGGCTGTTGGGCCATCGCGGGCCGAAGCTCAACGAGCGCCGTGTCGTCGTGGCGGTGATCGAGAACCATACGGGAGACCGCGCGCTCGACAACATCGGTCACATGGCTGCGGATTGGGTGACGCAGGGGCTCGCGCAAACCGGCCTCGTCGAGGTGGTGTCGTCCATGTCGGTGATGACCTCCTCGGTGGGCGGGCGCGGCCCCAGCCGGCTCGACGCCGCCGGGATTCAAACACTGGGGCGCGAGACCGGGGCGGGCACGGTGGTCTCGGGCGCCTACTACCGCCAGGCGGACAGCATCCGGTTCCAGGTCCAGATCTCCGCCGCGTCGGACGGTACGGTGTTGCGCGCGCTCGAGCCGGTCGGGGGGCCGATTTCCCAGCCGCTCACCGTGGTGGAAGCCGTGCGGCAGCGGGTGATGGCCGCGCTCGCGACGCTGTTAGACTCGCGCTTGAGCCTGTGGGCCAAAGCGCACGGCCAACCACCGACCTTCGCGGCGTACCAGGAATTCATCCAGGGGCTCGACCGCATGGTGCAGTTCGACTCCCGCGGGGCCATCGTCCACTTCCGGCGCGCCGCGCAGGAAGACACGACCTTCCGACTGCCGCTGATCTTCGCGGCGCATGAGCACATGGACCTGGGCGAGTTCGCCACCGCCGATTCGATCGCGCAGGCGGTGGAGCGCGCTCCCGGCCGCCTCTCTCCGCTCGACGAGCACTACCTGAGGTGGGTGCTCGCCCAGGTTCGCGGCGACCGGCAGCACGCCCTCGAAACGGCGCGCGAGATGGTGACCATCGCCCCGAATTCCGAGACGCTGTGGCTGGTGGCGCAGGGCGCGCTCGCGCTCAATCGCCCGCGCGAGATGATCACCGCGCTGACCACCCTCGGTCCCGACCGCGGCCTGTTCCGCGGCTGGTCGGTCTACTGGTTCTATCTGACCTTCGCGCACCATCTGGTGGACGATCACGGCCGCGAGCTGAAGGAGGCGCGTGAAGGGCGGCGGCGCCACCCCACCGACTTTGCGGTGCTCGCGGCCGAGGTGCGGGCGCTCGCCGCCCTGGGGCGCACCGCGGAGATCAACGAGCGCCTGGTGGACGCGCCGAGCTTTCCGCCACAGCCGGGCTGGTCTCCCGCCGACATCGCCCTGATCGCGGCGCTCGAGCTGGGGGCGCACGAGCACGCGGCGGACGCGGCCGCCCCGGGCCAGTGGGCCGTGCGGTGGCTGGAGAGCCGGCCGCCCGCCGAGGCGCGCTCCACCGCGAACCGGTTCCGTCTCGCCCTCGCCTACTACCTCGGCGGCCGGCTCGATGACACACGGCGCCTGCTCGAGGGGCTCGCGGCGGAGACGCCGCCGGGTCCGGCCGACTACGCCACCATGCGCTGGATCGCCATCATCACCGGCGACTCGCCCGATGCGTTGACCCTGCAGGGCTTTCAAGGCGTGGTGGCGGCGCGCCAGGGACGGCGCGCCGATGCGCTCCGGTTCGACCAGACCTTGCAAGCGATGAACCCTCGCTATGTCTACGGCAGGCACACCATATGGCGGGCTCGGATCCACTCGGTGCTCGGGGAGCGCGACAGCGCCGTGGCGCTGGTGCAGGAGGCGTTCGCGCAAGGGTATCCGCGTGGCGGAGTGATGCACCTCTTCCCGTCACTTCGGGCGCTGCGCGACTACCCGGCGTATCGGGAGCTGCTGACACCGAAGGAGTAACCGGCGCCGATGTGAGACCCCTGGCTCGTGATACGGAGCTGGGGTGTGATGGAGCACAAACACCTCGATCACCACCTTCGCCAGTTCGGGGTGTGACACATATCTTGCCTTCATGGCCGATTTCCATCGCCTGAAGGAAGCCCTGGCCGACCGCTACGCGCTCGAGCGCGAGCTGGGTGCCGGCGGCATGGCCACCGTCTATCTCGCCCACGACCAGCGGCACAATCGCAAAGTCGCCATCAAGGTCATGAACTTCGATAGCGTGGCCATGAACCCCACGGACGGGGCCGCGGCATTCGACGTGTCAGAGAATGGGACGTTGGCGTACCTGCCGGTCAGCTCCTACGTCAAGGAGACCAAGCTGGTACTGGTGGACCGGCGGGGCAACGAATCGCGCGCGCTTCCCGTCAGCGATCGTTACGACCACCCGCGCCTCCCCCCCGAGGGAGGCCGAATCGCGGTGGACGTTCGCTCTGCCAACTCGCTGGGAGACATCTGGGTGTTCCAGGTCGGGCGCTCGGGCGGTCTCAGACTCACCGCCGAGGGAGGCAGGGACTTCGGGGCCGAATGGACGCCCGATGGTCGCGAGCTGATTTACTCGAGCGAGCACCCGTTCTTCGATCTCTATCGCCGGGCGGCGGACGCGAGCCGGCCCGCAGAGCCGCTATTGACAGGCGGGTTCGACCGCTACCCCGGCTCGGTGTCCGCGGACGGCCGATTGTTTGCCTTTTCGCTCGCCGCGCCTGGTGGCGAGCTCTGGACCGTGCAGCTGCGCGGCCCGCCCGCGCCGGCGCGCTATTTCGCCAACGGATTCAACCTCGCGCATCCCACGCTGTCGCCCGACGGCCGCTGGATGGCCTACGATTCAGATGAGTCGGGACGCGTCGAGGTGTACGCCCAGTCGTACCCCAACGCGAGCGTGAAGCGATGGAAGGTCTCCCCCGCCAATGGATCGGAGCCGATGTGGACCCGGGGCGGGCGGGAGCTGGTGTACCGCAAAGGTGACAGCGTGATGGCGGTGAGCGTCGACCTGGAGAACGGCCGGAGCGGCCCGCCCAGACCGCTGTTCGCGGGACCGTATCCTGACAACCCCGGGTGGACCCGCCCGCGCAGCTACGACGTTTCGCGCGACGGCGAGCGGTTTCTCGTGATGAAGCTGCCCGCCGAGCAGTCGCGGCCGCGGATCGCCGTGGTGCTCAACTGGTTCGCCGAGCTGCGGGCGAAGGTTCCGCGGTAGCGTGGGAGAAGGTCGAAGGCCACTGATTGCATGAGTCCGGTGCGTCATGTCTCGTCACCGCGCGCGCTCACCCAGACGGCGCCGGCGGAGCGCCCTCCGGGCGCCTGGCGCTACACATCGCACCTCGCGCTCGTGCTGTCCGGCGGCGGCGCCCGTGGCGCCTATCAGGTGGGCGTGCTCGCGGGGCTCGCGGAGCGGCTTCCCGGCCTCGAGTTCCCGATCCTCAGCGGCATGTCGGTCGGCGCGATCAATACGTTTTACCTGGCCGCGCACCCCGGCCCGCTGTCCGCCGCCGTAGCGGGCCTGCGCGCCGAGTGGGACCGCTTGACGAGCGACGCCGTGTACCGCGTGCGGCCATTCCGCCTCGCTCGCTCGATGCTGCGTTGGGCCTGGCACGGGGTGAGTGGGCGGCGGCGTGGCCCAGTCGCCATTCACGGGCTCGCCGACACCCAGCCGTTGCGGGAGTTCCTGGAGCGCTGCGCGCATCCCAGGGGCATTGCCGCGAACATCGCCTTCGGGCGGCTGCGCTCGGTCGCCCTCAGCGCGACCTCCTACACGACCGGGCGCCCAGTGACCTTCGTGCAGGGGTCCGCCGACACTCCCACCTGGGAGCGAGCGCACGGCAGCGCCGTCCCGACCGCCCTCACGCTCGATCACGTGATGGCGTCGGCGGCCCTGCCGATCGTATTTCCAGCCGTGCGCATCGGCGCGGAGTATTACGGGGACGGCAGCATCCGCCAAACCGCGCCGCTCGCGCCGGCGCTGCGCCTCGGCGCCCGCGCGATCGTCGCCATCGGGTTGACCACGCCCCGCAGCGGCGTCTCTGCCACGCGCCCGCGCGATTACCCCAGCGCGGCGCAGGCACTGGGCCTCCTGTTCGACGCCATCTTCGTCGACGCGCTCGACGCCGACGCGGAGCGCCTCGAGCGCGTGAATCTGCTGCTCGCGGCGCTACCGCCGGAAGCCCCGGCTCCCGACGGGCTGCGACCGATCGAGCTGCTGTTGCTGCACCCGACGCGCGATCTGGCCGATCTCGCCGCGGGGCAGGGCCGGCTCCTGCCGCCGGGTGTGCGCCGGATCGTGCGCGCTTTGGGCGGTCATCGAGACGCGGCCTCGGATTTCCTCGGCTTTCTCTTGTTTCATCCAATCCACACGTCGTGCCTTGTGGAAGCGGGATACGACGATGTCCGCGCGCAGTGGCCGACCATCGAGCGATTCTTCGAGAAGCTCGAGCGCACGGCAAAGGCCTGAGAAAGGAGCGCCCCCGGAATGGATACGGATGTCCTCATCGTGGGCGCCGGCCCGACCGGGCTGATGCTCGCGAACCAGCTGGCCCGACGCGGCGTGCGGATCCGGATCATCGATCGCCACGCCGGCCCGGCGCGCGAGTCGCGGGCGTTGGGCGTCCAGGCCCGCACCCTCGAGATCTACTCACACTTGGGGATCGCCGACCGGGCCGTCGCCCTCGGCAAGAAAGCCGACGGCGCCGTGCTGTGGGCGGAGGGCCGCCGGGCCGCACGCGTTCCGTTAGGGGACATCGGGCGCGACGTCAGCCCGTATCCATACCTGCTGGTCCTGGGGCAAGACGACAACGAACGGCTGCTCGGCGATGCGCTGCGCGCCCGCGGCCTCGGCGTGGAGTGGAACACCGAGCTGGTGGGCCTCGCGCAGGACAGCGATCACGTGACGGCGACACTCAAGAACGCGGACGGTACCAGAAGCGAGGTGCGGGTCCCCTGGCTCGCCGGCTGCGACGGGGCGCGCAGCACGGTGCGCGAGCTCAACGGGATCGCCTTCGAGGGTGCCCCGTATCAACACGTCTTCTTCGTTGCCGATGTGCAGATGACGGGCTCGATGGTCCCCGAGCTGCTCAACGTGTACCTGTGGCGGAGCGGATTTCACCTGGTCTTCCCAATGCGCGAGACTGATCACTGGCGGATTGTCGGCATCCTGCCCCCCCAGCTGCGAGGGCGAGACAACTTGACGTTCGAGGAAACCATTCCCACGCTGCGTCACGAGGTGGGGAGCCAACTTTCGTTCCAGGCGTGCAACTGGTTTTCCACTTACCGCATCCATCACCGGCGCGCGGCCCGGTTTCACGACCGCCGTTGTTTCCTTCTGGGCGACGCGGCGCACGTCCATAGTCCGGTGGGCGGGCAGGGCATGAACACCGGGCTGCAGGATGCGTACAATCTGGCGTGGAAGCTCGCCCTCGTCGTATCGGGGCGCGCAGCGGCCGCGCTGGTCCACTCCTACGAAGACGAGCGCCTCCCGGTCGCCAACCATCTCCTGAAGCGCACCGACCGCTTCTTTTCGATCGTGGTCTCCGACAGTTGGTTGGTCGGGCTGCTCCGCACGCGGGTCATGCCGAAGATCATGGGGCTGGCGCTGCGCACCGCTGCGGTGCAGCGGATCGTTTTTCGTACCATCTCTCAAACTGGCATCCGTTACCGCGGCAGTCCGCTATCGGAAGCACTAGCGAGCCTGCCTGAGAATGGCCCGCGCCCCGGCGATCGCTTCCCGTGGCTGCGGCTCAAGTTCCAGCCGAACGGCCGGCTCGAGGACCTGTACGGCAAGCTCGACGATACGCGCTTTACTCTGTTGGTGTTCGGGCAAGCTGCGCCTCCGCGCGGGATCCCGGAGCTCGGCGATCGGCTGCACATCCAGGAGCTGCCGAGCGATCCCGCGAACGACCGGGAGTTGGCGCGCGCCAGGATTCCCCGGCCCTCCTTTTACCTGTTGCGTCCCGACGGCCATATCGGGCTTGCCGGGGCGCGGCTGGATGCCGCTGCCGCGAGCCGTTACGTCTCCGAGCGTTTGCGGTTTAGTTGAAAAAGTCGTTGCAGGCGACTAACTTACGTCGTCGGGGGCGACAGGCTTCGACGGGTTTGGCGAGGATATCGCTGCGTGCCCAGGTCGTCAGTCACCTGGTAAAACCACTGGCACAATTCATAACTGCCAATTCAAACCTGGCACTGGCTGCGTAAGCTTCGGCTTCACGCACCTGCGTGAGTGGCAGCCCGCCTGAGGCGGCGCTCACGTATCGCAAAATCGGGCTGGCGTGA
>DATNOH010000309.1:0-4624 GCA_035601435.1 Gemmatimonadales bacterium
CGACCTCTCGATGCCGGAGGGGAAGGACGGCTACTGGCTGATCGGGCAGGTTCGCGCGCTACCGCCGGAGCGCGGTGGCACCACCCCCGCCGCCGCCCTCACCGGCTACACCGGCCCCGAACACCGCGCGAGCGTGCTGCGAGCGGGGTTCCAGTACCACGTGGAGATGCCCGTCGGCATCCTGGAATTGACCGGCGTTGTGGCGATCTTGGCGTTGAAGGAGTAAGCCCGGCTCATGTCGGGCACGCCCCTTTACTGATACGTCGAAGAGCGACCGCCGCGCTGGCGACATGCGTTGCGCGCCGAGAACAGGTGCGGGCGAAGATCCTGCGCCCGTCGTCGACGTCATAGAGTGCTCCCCGATGCCCGCTCAGCAACGACCCGAGCCGCCACCTAAAGAGCCGAGAGGCCCGTTCTGTGCTGCCTGTGGTGAGGCGGTCGACACGGAAGAAGAACACTATCGGTCCGGGTCTCGCGTGGTTTCACCCGAAGTGCTACGAAAGATTCGAGAAGACGCCGAAGAAGAAGCCGCGCGCTTGACGCTCGACCGCTGGAAGGCGGAGCCCGAGACGTCGGTTAGCGACCCACGAGGGATGCGACTGTTCGGGCGAGGTTGAACGGGTCAACCGGCTTCGTCAGAAACGCCCCGAAGCCAAGGTCGATCACTCGTTCGGCGTCGACCCCGTAACGTTCCAGCCGGTTGCGCCAGCGATAGAAGACGGTCCGCGAGATCCCCAGCTCGCGGCACACCGCGCTGACGTTGCCCTGCACCTGCGCGCGCTCGATGACGCGCAAGCGCATCCCGTGTACGCTCTCGTCGAGGGTCATCGGTCCGTCCTCCCACAGTGGTTCCCTTGGCCGGGTAAGCACTCTGGGAACGATAGGGCAGATGGCCTTCTTCTTCGTTCACGGGAAGTGTCAACACTATTACGAGTCCGGACAGCCTAGAGCTATTGAGGCAGGTAGCGCCTCGGATCTCCCGGATCGCCGTCTTCTCCAATCTCGACAATGTCCCTGACCGCCCTCGGTGGACACCCAAAACCGGCCAGTCGTGGACACCTGAAAACCGGCCAGTGAAGTAGCGCCGTCCCAAGACGTTGACGCGGCGGTGGAGCGCATGGTTCCCCGCCGGAATGGCCAACATCTTGGGGGATGACAAGAGGCAGCAGATTCTCGCTCTGGGGCGGCTGGGCTGGCCGCTCCGCCGCATCGAAGAGGCGACCGGCGTTCGTCGCGAGACGGCGAGCGGCTATCTCAAGGCCGCCGGAATCGCGATCCGCGCGCCCCGCCGCCGGCGGCCGCCACCAAAACCGGCCAGTGAGGTGTCCACCGACCCCCGGGCGCGCCCGCCAAGCCTTGCGGAGCTCCCGGCGTGGCCGCCGCCGAGCAACCGGGCCCCGACCGCGAGTGCCTGCGCGCCGTACCGCGAGCTCATCGAGCTGGCTCTCAGCCGCGGTCGCAACGCCATGGCGATCTGGCAGGACCTCGTCGATGAGCACGGCTTCCCGGCCCGGTATGCGAGCGTGCGGCGCTTCGTGGTGAAGCTCCGCGGCCAGCGCACGCCGGACGCGCACCCGGTGATCACCACGGCGCCTGGCGAGGAAGGCCAGGTCGATTACGGTGAGGGCCCGATGGTGCGGCACCCCGGCACCGGAAAGTACCGCCGCACGCGCCTGTTCGTCTTCACGCTCGGCTTCAGCCGGAAGAGCGTCCGCCTGCTCACCTTCGCGTCAAGCGCGCAGCGCTGGGCCGCGCTGCACGAAGAGACGTTTCGTCGGCTCGGCGGCACCGTCGACGTCGTGGTCCTCGACAATCTCAAGGAAGGCGTGCTCACGCCCGACGTCTACGATCCGACCCTCAACCCGCTCTACCGCGATGTGCTCGCGCACTACGGCGTCGTCGCGCTGCCCTGTCGGGTCGGCGCCCCGGATCGGAAGGGGAAAGTCGAGTCGGCGATCGGCCACACCCAGAGCACGCCGCTCAAGGGGCTGCGCTTCGCGAGTCTCGAAGAGGCGCAGGCGTATCTCGACCGCTGGGAGGCGCGCTGGGCCGATACCCGTATCCACGGCACCACCAAGCGTCAGGTCGCCGCCATGTTCACCGAGGAACAGCCGCATCTCCGACCGCTGCCGCTCGAGCCCTTTCGCTATTACCACTACGGCACCCGTACCGTGCATCTCGACGGCTGTGTCGAAGTCGCCGGCGCCTACTACGCCCCGCCGCCGGGCTGGCTCGGCCGCGCGGTCGCCGTCCAGTGGGACGATCGCCACGTCCGGCTCCTCGACCCCACGACCGGCGCCTTGCTTCGCGAGCACCGGCGTCAGGCGCGCGGGCGCCACGCGATCCATCCCGACGATCAGCCTCCACGCACGCCGCCCACCACGCTGACGCTGCTGGCACGCGCCGCGCGAGCGGGGGATCCCATCGGTACGCTCTGCGCGGCCATCCACCGCCGCGACGGCGAGCGCGGCGTGCGCCGCATCCTCGGCGTCCTCGCTCTCGTGAAGAAGCACGGCGCCGCCGTCGTCACAGACGCCTGCGCCGCCGCCGTGGAGCTCGGCGTCGCCGACTACCGCTTCGTCCGTCGCTATCTTGAGCGCCAGCCGCCGGCCGCCCGCACCCTGCGCCACGTCGATCCGCTCATCCGCGAGCTCACCCACTACCGCGACGTCATCGCGCGGAAAATCCAGGAGGTCACTTCATGAACGTCGTCGAACTGCAACGCGCCCTGCGCCAGCTCCGCTGCTCTGGCATCGCGGCCGGGCTGGAGGTCCGCCTGCTCGAGGCGCAGGCCGAGAAGCTGGCCGCCATCGATTTCCTCTCGCGCCTCGTCCAGGACGAGCTCGTCCGCCGGCAGGATCGGCTCCTCGAACGGCGCCTGAAGCAGGCGGGCTTCCGCGACGCCGCCAAGCGGCTCGATACCTTTGACTTCGACTTCAACAAAAAGATGAACCGCGCCCTCGTCTTCGAGCTGGCCACCGCCCGCTGGGTCACCCAGCACGCCGATGCCCTCTTCCTCGGCCCGCCCGGCACCGGCAAGAGCCACGTGGCGCAGGCGATCGGCTTCGCCGCGATCCAGCAGGGCCACCGCGTGCTCTATCGCGAGGCGCACGTCCTCGTCGAGGATCTCGCCGAAGCTCAGCTCGCCGGCACGCGGAAGGACTACGTCGCCTTCGTCACGACCGTGCCGCTGCTCATCATCGACGATCTCGGGATGCGGAAGCTTCCGCACACGGCGGCCGAGGATCTCCTCGAGATCGTGATGCGGCGCTACGAGCGCGCCTCGACGCTGCTCACGTCGAATCGGCCCGTGGAGGACTGGGGCAAGCTCCTCGGCGACACCGCGGCCGTCACCGCGATGCTCGACCGGCTCCTCCACCACGCGCACGTGCTCACGTGTGGGCCCCGGAGCTGGCGCACCCGGCTCCACAGCGAGCGGAACGCGCCCTGACCGAGCAACGCTGGGATGACGCATCGCGCTTTGGCGCAGGAAGGCCCCGATCTCCGTCGAGAGGATATCTCGATATCCCCTCCTCGGCGCCGAAGACACCGACACAAGGGGCTTGCTCCATCACGATCGAACGCGGTAGAAGACTCGCGCTTGGGGCGGCTCTCTCACTGGCCGGTTTTGCCCCGTCCACAACTGGCCGGTTTTCAGGTGTCCACCGAGGGTCTGGTGACGCCGTTCATCTTCTACTACGCGCTGCACGATGCGCTCGTGAAACCCATGCCAGGCCAACCGATGGCGCCGTGTCTCGCGGAGTCGTGGAGCGCGTCGGCGGACGGGCTGACCTACGACTTCGTGCTGCGCAAGGGCGTGCGGTTCCACAACGGCGACGTCGTCAGCGCGGAGGACGTCAAGTTCTCGTTCGAGCGTTACCGGGGCGCGTCCGCCAAGACCCTCAAGGATCATGTCGCGGCGGTGGAGATCATCGATCCGCTCCGCGTGCGCTTCCGGCTCAAGCGGCCGTGGCCGGACTTCATGACGTTCTACGGCAGCCCGGCCACGGGCGCGGCCTGGATCGTCCCCAAGAAATACCTCGAGAAGGTTGGTGACGACGGCTTCAAGAGGGCCCCCGTAGGCGCGGGGCCCTACAAGCTCGCGGCGTTCAAGCCCGGCGTCGAACTGGTCCTCGAAGCCAACGAGCAGTACTGGCGCAAGACGCCCTCCGTGAAGACGATCATCGTGCGGTCGATCCCGGACGAGGCCACGCGTCTCGCCGCGCTCAAGCGCGGCGAAGCGGATATCGCCTACGTGTTCCGCGGCGCGCTGGCGGAAGAACTGCGCCGGACCGCGGGGCTGACGCTCAAGCCCTACTACCTGGCGCTTCCCGTCTGGTACGTCTTCACCGAGCAGTGGGAGCCGAAGTCTCCGTGGGCGGATCAGCGCGTGCGTCTGGCCGCGAACCTCGCGATCGATCGCCAGGCGGTGAATCAGGCCGAGACGCTCGGGCTCTCGAAGGCCACGGCCAGCATCATTCCCCAGAGCTTCGAGTTCTCCTGGTCAGCACCGCTCTATCCCTTCGATCCCAAGAGGGCCCGGCAGCTCCTGGCCGAGGCGGGGTATCCGAACGGCTTCGACGCCGGGACCATCACCGTCGACCTCGCGAACGCGTCTTTCGCC
>DATNOH010000310.1:0-11566 GCA_035601435.1 Gemmatimonadales bacterium
CATTCCGCGACTGCGCCCGGTGACTTGCGTTCAAGCGCACCCGGCAGCGCCACCCGAACGCCCCGACGCTCGACCTCGCGGGCGTGGCGCGACCGCCAGCGCGCTAGATGCTCCGTCAACGGACCCTGCACCCGAAGCGGCAAGGGAACGACCCGATCCACGCCCCCCTTCCCACCCCGCACTCGAATCTCACCCCGCTGAAAGTCCACGTCCTTGACCCGTAGGCTCAAACACTCGAGCAACCGGAGCCCGGATCCGTACAGCAATAACGCGACGAGGCGCGGCACACCGGGCAGCTGGGCCAACACGGCACGCACTTCCTCCCGGCTTAACACCACCGGCAAACGCTGCAGCTCCTTTGCATGCACAATACCCTGGGGCGACAGGGTCAGCCGCCGGCCCAACACCGCCTCGTACAGAAACAGCAGCGCAGCCACCGCCTGGTTCTGGGTGGATGCGCTCACCCGCTCGTGCTCGGCGAGATGATCGAGAAACGCCCGGACCTCGGCCTCGCCTAGGGCCTCCGGGTGACGGCGGCCGTGAAACACCACGAACCGCTTCGCCCACCCCACATACGATTCCTCCGTGCGCGCGCTGTAATGCCGCGCCCGCACCGCCGCCCGTAACCGCCCGAGCAACGTGCGTGGACCAGCTGCCTTTACAGGAGAAGTCTCGGACACACCCTCACCCTACTGAAAGGATCGACGAGGGCAAGGCTAAAAAAACGCAGCGTAGAACAGGGCTGGCGCTCACCCCGGCTTGTACACCCCCCACACCCCTCGCAGCACGTCCGAAATCTCCCCTACCGTCGCGCGCGCCCGCACGGCCTCGATGATCGGCTCCGTCAGCGGGGTTCGCACGTCGCGCGCCGCAGCCTCGAGCTGCCCCAGGGTCCGCTTCACCGTTCCCGATTCCCGTTTCCCGCGCAGGTCCGCGACTCTCCGCCGCTGCGCCGCCGCCAACGCCGTGTAATCGGGCGCCGGCACCGAGGGGACCTCTTGATCGTCCGCGTACTCGTTCACCCCCACCACCACGCTCTCCCCCGACTCGATCGCCCGCTGCTGCGCGTATGCGCTGCGCGCGATCGCGTCCTGAAACAGCCCCCGCTCGATCGCCCGTGCCGCCCCACCCGCCCGCTCGATCTCCTCGAGCAGCCCCCGCGCCTCCCGCTCCACTCGATCGGTCAGCGCCTCCACATACCAGCTGCCACCGGCCGGATCGACGGTCTCTGGAATGCCGGTCTCGTGTGCCAGAATCTGCTGCGTCCGCAGCGCCAGCGTGGCGCTCTGCTCCGTCGGCAACGCCAACGCCTCGTCATACGCATTGGTATGCAGCGACTGGGTGCCCCCCAACACCGCCGCCAACGCCTGGATCGCCACCCGCACCACGTTGTTCTTGGGCTGCTGCGCCGTGAGCGTCGAGCCCCCCGTCTGCGTGTGGAACCGCAGCCGACGCGCGGCGTCGTTCGCCTGAAAATTCTCCTTCATGAGACGGGCCCACAGCCGCCGCGCGGCGCGGAACTTCGCAACCTCTTCGAACAAGTCGGTGAACGCCGCGAAGAAAAACGACAGCCGCGGCGCGAATTGATTGACGTCCAGCCCCGCTGCCAACGCCCGCCTCACGTACTCGAGCCCGTTCGCGAACGTGTACGCCAGCTCCTGCGCCGCCGTCGCCCCCGCCTCCCGCATGTGATAGCCCGACACCGAAATCGGATTGAAGCTCATCCCCTCGCTCGTGACGAAGCGGCACACGTCGGTCGCGAGGCGCAACGACGGCTCGATGGGATAGATGTAGGTGCCGCGCGCGATGAACTCCTTCAGGATGTCGTTCTGGACGGTGCCCTGCAGCTTGCCGCGCGGCACTCCGTGCTCCTCCCCCACCACGACATACATCGCGAGCAGCACCGGGGCCGTCGCGTTGATGGTCATGGACGTGGACACGCGATCCAACGGAATGCCCTCGAACAGGCGCGCCAGATCGTCCACCGTGTCGATCGCGACCCCCGCCCGGCCTACCTCCCCCTCGGCCATGACATGGTCCGAGTCGTATCCCATTTGGGTGGGTAGATCGAACGCGACCGACAAGCCGGTCTGCCCTGCGTCGAGCAGATGGCGAAACCGCGCGTTCGTCTGCTCCGCCGTGCCGAACCCGGCGTACTGCCGCATGGTCCAGAGCTTGCCGCCATACATCGTGGGATGGACGCCGCGCGTGTAGGGAAACGCGCCCGGCGCGCCGAGCTCGCCCGCAGGATCCGCCCAGTCCGGCCAATCCTCGGGACCGTACACCGGCTTGCGGTCGCTCACTTGGCTCCCACGGCGGCCTCGGCCGAGAGAATCCGCGCGGCGAAGGCGACGTCGTCCTTGCTGCCGATCACGAACGGCGTGTGCTGATGCAAACTCTCCGGCACGATGTCGAGAATCGGCCGGCAGCCGTCGGTGGCTCGGCCCCCGGCCTGCTCCACCACGAACGCGAGCGGGGCGGCCTCATACAGCAGCCGCAGCTTGCCCTGGGGATAATTGGTCGCGGCCGGATAGAGAAAGATGCCGCCGGAAATGAGATTGCGATGGAAATCGGCTACGAGCGACCCGATGTAGCGCGCGTTTTTCGGCTGAACCTTGCCCTCGCCGTTCTTGAACGCCGCGACTACGCGCTGCACCGGCGGCGTCCAGCGGTTCCAGTTGCTCTCATTCACGCTGTAGTACCGGCCGACTGGCGGCGTCCGAATGTCGGGGTGCGAGAGGAGAAATTCCCCAATCGTCGGATCGAGCGTGAAGCCGTGCACCCCCTTACCGGTGGTGTAGACCAGCATCGTGCTCGACCCATACAGGATGTACCCCGCGGCGATCTGCTTCTTCCCCACCTGGAGACAATCCGCCAGACCCGCCGTGCCGTTTTTCTTGGTGATCCGCTTGTGGATGGAGAAGATCGTGCCGATCGAGACGTTGACGTCGATGTTCATCGACCCGTCGAGCGGATCGTACAGCACCACGTACTTGCCCGCCTTGTTCGGCGGCACGGGCACCGGCTCCGGATCTTCTTCCGATGCCGTCACGCACACGCGACCGGTGTGGTGCACGCTGTTCCGCACCGTTTCGTTCGCGAACAGATCGAGCTTCTGCTGCAGGTCGCCCGAGACGTTGACCGCGCCGGCGGCGCCGAGGATGTCCGAGAGCCCGGCGCGGCGCACGTGGCGCGAGATGATCTTGGCGGCGAGACACAGGTCGTATAGCAGGTTGGACAGCTCCCCCGTGGCCTCCGGGTAGAGCCGCTCCTGCTCCATGATGAACCGCTCAATCGTGATGACTTCGGACCCGTTCACCCTGCCCATCCGTGGAGAAAGTGATGGTGCCGCTCCGATCGGTCCGGAACACCGTGATGCCGTGGCGCGCGAGGCGCTGGAGCACGTCCGGCGCCGGATGGCCGTAGTTGTTGTTCCGACCCACGCTGATCACCGCCTCGCGCGGCGCCAGCTCGTCGAGCCACTCGTCCGAGGTGGCCGTGCGCGAGCCGTGATGCCCGACCTTCAATAGGTCCACCTTGCCCACGGTCCCCCCCAAACGGCCCTCGACCGGCAGCCCCGCGTCGGCTTGAAACAGCAGCCGCATGCCGCCGTACCGCACCCGCAGCACCACGCCGTGGTCGTTCACATCGAGCGGCAGCCGCAGCCAGAGCGAATCGGGGCTCAGCACCTCGAGCACCACCCCGTCCACCTCGATCCGGTCGCCCGCGCGCGCCGCGTGCCACCGCGCGCCCGCTGCCTCGACTCCGGCGAGAAACTCGAGATACAGCGGCCGCCCCAGCGGCTCCCCCGGCTCGAGCACCAGCTCCGGGTCGAACGCTTCGACCACCGCCGGCAGCCCGCCCAGATGATCGGCGTCGCCGTGGGTCGCCACGACCACGGCCACCCGCCCCACGCCCTGGCTCCGCAAGAAGGGGACCACCACCCGCCGTCCGGCATCGCCCGCCGGGGTGCGAGGTCCACCGTCGATCACAATCCAGCGGCCGTTGGGCGTCCGCAGGGCGGCTGCGTCACCTTGCCCTACATCGAGAAAATGTACCGTTAAACAGCGACAAGCGTCGAGGGAGACGACGTCACGGAAGGTCGTCGCGACGAGAACCGTGGCCACGAGCGCTACGCGCGCCGCGATGAGCCACGGGCGGCGCGGTGAATTCCACAGCCACCACGCGACCGCCGCCACCGCGCCCCACATCAGCGCCGCCTGCCATCCCGCGACCATCACGATGTGGCCGCCCGGAACACGCGCGGCACCGCGCGCGACGAGATCGAGCAGTGCGAGTCCCAGGCCCGCGCCGGCGGCGATCAGGTGCGCCAGCCCCGATCCCACCCACGACAGCCCCAGGGCCATGACGAGACCCGGCACCGCGACGCCGGCAAGCGGGATGGCGATGAGGTTGGCGAGCACGCCGATCGGCGCGACGGTGCCGAACGCAAGCGCGCTGATCGGCGCGGTGACGAGGGTGGCGGCGAGCGCGGGCGCGGCGAGCCGCGCGACCCGGGGCGCTCGCGCGAACGCGCGGTCGGCCCAGATCACCGCGCCCACGCCCGCGACCGACAGCCATGCGCCCACGGACTGCAGGGCCCAGCCATCCTGCAGCAGCATGCCGAGCGCGGCGAGCGCCACTACGCCGCGCGGCGCGACCACTCGCTGGCGCAGCCGCGCCACGTCCGCCAGCAGCAGCATCGCTCCCGAGCGCACGGCGGGCGCCGGGAAGCCGAGCAGCCAGAGATAGCCGAGCAACAGGACGGCCGTCGCGCCGAAGCGGGCACGCGCCGTGAGCTGCAGCTTGCCGAGGATGAGCGCGAGCCAGGCGGCGATGAATCCGACGTGCAGCCCGGAGATGGAAAGCAGGTGCGCCAGGCCCGAGCGCACGTAGCGCTCGCGGATATCGGAATCGAGCCTCGCGTTGGGAGCGAACACCAGCGCGTTCACGATCGGCGCCTGCGTGCCGAACAGCTCGGTGCTCCGGCCGGCGAGCGCATCGCGCAGCGCGCCGCGCCCGCGCGGCACGAGATCGAGCGCCCGTGCCCGCCGCACCACGAGCAGGCCGCTCCATTTCCCCGCCACTACCCACGTCGTCCCGCCGCGGGCGCCAGTGCCTTCCGGCCAGCGCAATCGCACCGACCCCGCGCACGCCCCGGGGATCACCTCGGCATCCACGATCCCGCCCTGCGCCGGCGCGGGATCCGCGAGCCGTACGATCACCGCGCGGGTTTGCCCTTCCCCGGCCCTTCCCCCGGCCGTCCACCGGCCTGTGCATGTGGCGTCCCGCTCCCGCACCGCCGCCGCCCCCCAGAGCAGTCCCGCCACGCCCATGATGCCGACCGCCGCGCCCAGCGGCGCGCGCCGCGCGAGCCACGCCGCCAGTGCGACAACTGGCAGCGCCACGATCCACAACGCCCCACCCGGCAACGCCCTACCCGGAAACACGAAGGGGTCGAGCCCCGCCCACAGGCCGACCCCGAACGCGACAGTGAGAAACAGAATCGGCGGCCGCATTCCCGGGCCGCCTAGCGGATTACATCAGCTGCACCGGGTTCGCCCCGCAGCGCGGCGCGAGTCCCACCTTGCGGAATCCCTCGAGCAGCGCCACGTCCAACTTGGCCTTTTCCTGATCGCTGTCGAGCCGCAGCTCGACCAGCACCTCGCCCTGGGGCGTGGACACGTAGCTCGGCGCGAGGCGATTGAGCGCGAACACGAGGACGTCGCCGCGGCAGGTGTCGCAGCCGCAGAACCGGGGCAGCTGGGGACGCAGTTTGGCGTACTCCCGCTGCAGCACCTCGAACGTCACGTTCGTCACCCCACGACGGCGAGCTCCCTGCCCCGCACCTGCCCGAGCGGTACGGCCGTGAACGTGGAGCCCGTGGTGCCGGTGAAGCGCACGTCGCGGTAAGCGCCGATCCAGGCGTCGGGGCCCGCGATGAGCGCCACCTTGTTGGTACGAGTGCGGCCCTGCAACAGCTCACCGCGTTTGGCGTGCCCCTCGACCAACACTTCGTGGGTGCTGCCGACCAGGCCGACGTTGCGGCGGCGCGCGATGGCTCGCACCGCGGCAACCAGACGCTCCAACCGCTCCCCCGACACGGAGTCGGGCACAGCATCCTTGAGCCGGGTCGCGGGCGTCCCCTCGCGCGGCGAGTACTTGAAGGTATAGGCGTCGTCGAACTCCACCTGCTCGACGAGTGACAGCGTGTCCTGAAAGTCCTCTTCGGTCTCGCCCGGGAATCCCACGATGATGTCGGTGGTGAGGGTAATGCCGGGGACGGCGCCGCGCAGCGCGGCCACGACCTCGAGATAACGCGCCCGATCGTAGCGCCGCAGCATCCGCTTGAGCACGCGCGACGAGCCGCTCTGCACCGGGAGGTGCACGTGCTCGCACACCGCAGCGGTCTCCGCCATGGCCGCGACCACGCGGTCGGTGAAGTCCGTGGGGTAGGGCGACGTGAACCGCAGCCGTCGCACGCCCGCGACTTCGCCCACCGCGCGCAGCAGGTCGGCGAAGTCGTGCGCGCCATCGGTGTAGCTGTTGACCGTCTGGCCAAGAAGCGTCACCTCGGTGGTGCCGCCGCGCGCGAGGTCCGTCACCTCGCGCACCACGTCCTCCAACTTGCGGCTCCGCTCCGGCCCTCGCGTCATCGGAACAATGCAGAACGTGCACCGATAATCGCAGCCGCGCTGCACGGTCACGAACGCCGACACGGCGTCCCCCCGCACCGGCGGGACGTCCTCGTAGTGCTCCCAGTGCTTGAACGCGACCTCAGTCGTGCGGTCCCCGGCCCGCGCCCGCGCGATCAGCTCGGGGAGCCCGCGATAGCCGTCGGGGCCGACCACCAGGTCGACCTGCGGCACCCGCTCCAGCAGCCGGGGGCCGAGCCGCTGCGCCATGCAGCCCACCACGCCGAGCACGCCGCCCGGCCGCTTCAGGCGCTTCAGCTCGCCCACGCGCGACAGGACTTTTTGCTCCGCGTGGTCGCGTACAGCGCAGGTGTTCACCAGCACCACGTCGGCGTCCGCGGGATTGTCGGTACCGACGTAGCCCTCGCGGCCCAGCACCCCGAGCATCAGCTCGGAGTCCGAGACGTTCATCTGGCAGCCGTAGGTCTCGATGTAGATGCGCGGCATGGTCAGCGAACCGTCACCTCGAAGCGGGGACGACCGTTCCATTGATCGGTGGGAAGATAGACCGAAAGGTAGTCCTCTGTCAGCACCTCCACCTGCCCCGCCTGCCGGCCGCACATCACGCCGTCGGCGCGCTGCCCCTGCCGGCGCGCGCGGTAGCCCCGGGCCTTCACCTCCCCGGTCTCGCGCAGCTCGCGCGCCCGCTCGCGAATCGCGCCAGGGGGCACGCGCTCGCCCAATCGCCCTGCCGCCGCGCCGGGGCGCTCGCTGTAGGGAAACACGTGCAGGTAAGTGAACGGCAACGCCTCCACCAGCGCGACCGTCTCGCGATGCTCGGCGTCGCTCTCGCCCGGGAACCCCGCGATGATGTCCGCGCCGAGCCCGAACACGGGGAGCCGCTCCGCCAGCCACTCCAGCCGGGCGCGGTACGACTCGGCGGTGTACCAATGGCGGCCCATGCGCTTGAGGATGCGATTCGCCCCGGATTGGAGGGGCGCGTGCAGATGGGCCGCGAGGTGCGCGGGGGCCTCGATCAACAGGCGAGCGATTGTGTCGTCGACCTCGGTGGCTTCGATCGAGGAGAGCCGGAAGCGCACCTGGGGGACTGCGGAGACTAGCGCTTCGAGCAGATCCCCGAGATTCGACTGACCCCGGGCGCGAGCCCGGGGAAAACCCAAACCCGAAGTGCGAACCTTGGGATCAACCCCGGACTTGCGTCCGGGGTCAGTCGATCGATCCCGCCCATACGTCCCGATGTGGATCCCCGTCAGCACGATCTCCGCATGATGCTCGGCGAGAGCGGTCGCCTCGGCCACCAGCTCGGGAATCCCCCGCGACCGGTTCGCCCCGCGCGCGATGGTGGTCGCGCAGAAGGTGCAATGCTCGTCGCAGCCGTCCTGGATCTTTAATAGGCCCCGGAATCGGCCAGTCGTCCCCCCTCTCCCGAAGGGAGAGGGGGACAGGGGGTGAGGACTACGAGAGAGCGGGACTGGGGGTGAGGCCGCGCGAGAGGAGAGCGGGACTGGGGGTGAGGCCGCGGTGAGCGGTGCTGCGAACCCCGCGGCTTGCAGCACCCGTGCCGGCTCGGCGCCGCCCACCACGGCACGCACGGATGGTAGATTCGCGATGCGGCCGTCGTCGAGCGCCGCGGCGCACCCCATCACCACTGTTTCGAGATGCCCGCCGTGTCGCGCCAGCCGGCGGACCAGGCGACCCAGTTTCGCCTCGCTCTCGTGAGTCACGGTGCAGGAATTCACGACCGCCAGGTCGGCCGCGTCCGGGTCGTCCACCACCACGACGCCCTGGTCCACGAATGCCTGACGCACCAGCGCCGTGTCGTACTGGTTGGCTTTGCAGCCGAAGGTATGGAAGTAGACCTTCACGGCCGCACGGTGAGCCCCACGAGCACGGTCCACACGCGCTCGGTGAGGCCGCCCCCGCTGCGCTCCAGCCGCTCGAGGCCCACATCGATCAGCGCCCGGCCCTGCGCGAAGGCGCGGCCGGTGCCGAGCGATCCCGCGGCCTCGGTCGGTGCCGTGGTCCCGGGCCCGAACGGCATCTGCCCGCCGCGGGCCCCCAAGCGAATCGGCATGCGGCGGGGACCGAACTCCATCCCCGCGGACCAGTTCCACGTGTCGAACGCACCCGCGCCCGCCCTCGACCAGGCGCGCCAGGCCACAGACGCCGCGACCCGGGCGTTCGGGCTGGGCGCGAACAGGATCCCACCGCCCGCCATCCGCGGCAGATCGGTGACCGCGCTGACCGTATCGGCGACCTTCCCGCGCAGCCGGTTGTCGCTGCGCGCCCATGCGGCGATGCTCAGGCCGGGAGCGACACCGATGAGCACGCTCCCCGATAGGCCGAACCCATCGTAGCGCACTTCGGCAGCCTGCTGCACCCGCGAGAACGTCGAGTCGTCGAACCGCCGCTCGGCCGTCATGCGCGTGGAGCCCGCGAGCAAGTGCAGCCCGGCACCGATCGCGATGCGGCGCGACAGCCGGCTGGCGGCCGCGACTCGCACGTCCGCCACGCTCCCGTCGCTCGCGATCGCGTCGGTGTAGCGCTCCAGCACGCCTCGCAGCATGAACGAGTCGCGCAAGATCACGTCCCACGACCTGTCGAGGTAGGTCGTGAACCCCACCCCGACGACGAGGCGCGGCGCAACCGGGCCGGCGACACCCATCAGCGGGAAGCGCGTGGTGCGGAGCGGCGTGGTCGTGCCGCCCACGACCACGTCGCGGTTCGACGTGTATCCCGCCGCCGTCGCCGTGAGCTGGCCCAGGTCCGCAAGCGGGGCCTCCATCAGCGGCGACAGCGGGTCGAATGGGCCGAACGCGCCGCCGGTGGAGCGGGACCGCACCGACTCCCACCGCCCCGGCGTGCCGAGCCCGCGGATCCCGAATTGGGAGTCCTGCGCCGCGGCTATAGCCCCGCCCGTCAGGGCGGGGCCCACGAGGAGGAGCGCGATGGTCCACCCGGTCCGGTGGGTCACGGCGCCCCGAACGGGAAGCGCCGCACGAACGTGATCTGCAGCGTGGGGCGGAACGCGGTGGCGAGGGACGGATAGAACCGGATCTCGCCGAAGATCTGAGCTTCCCGTTCAGGCCGCAGCAGGAGCACCGTCGGGCGAGTCGAGTCTGCCGCCCACTGCTGCAGCAGGTTCGTCACCTCGATCTTCACCGTGTCCGTCGCTCCGGGGTGGATCATCGCCGAGTCACCGAGCAGCAGGTCGATCGGGGACTTCGCCCCGAAGTCGGCGAGCACGTTGCGCGCCTCGACCACAAACGAGTCGGCGGGCGTGCCGCGAGCGGGGACGGCGGGCACCAGATACAGGGTGGCGCGGATGATCTGGGACGAATCCCTGATGACCTTGGGGAACACGACGCGCAACAGGCTGTGCGCCGACGGCACTCCGCCCACGGCCAGCGTCGAGTCGATCGGGGCGGGTGGCGGCGCGAACACGAAGCTCGCGAGCCGCGCGCCCAGGGCCCCCGGCTTACGCGCGACGGGTGTCCCCAGGGAGTCCACGCGGAGGTACCACTGCAGCGACGGCCCGAAGGCGCCCTTGCCGAACGCGATGCTCGCGAGCGTGTCGGCGGCGATGCGAATGCCGTACGACACCGTACCGGAATCGGTCGGGATATAGCGGGCCGCCGCCGTATCGAGCTTGAGCGACAGCACGAGGCGGTGGTTAGCCGAGTCCACCACGACGCTATCGCCCGTCACCGTGTCTTTGCGGCCCGGCTGCGCGAGCAGCGTGTCGATGTTCACTGTCCGGACCAGCGAGTCGGTGAACGGGGCCACCAGGGCGCCGAACGTCGTGCCGGTATCGATGGTGATCGGCAGCCGGTAGAGCTGCAGCCGGAGGTTGCGCGTCGCGCTATCGCGCCGGACGACGTACAGCTGCAGGCGCGCCGAGTCGGCGCCGAGGATCGCGCCGGTATCGGCGGCCGTGAGGGCCATGCGCGCGCCATAGCCGTTAATCCGGAAGATCGGCCGGCCGTCCAGGGTGTCGGTCGCGCCGGGGAGATGCGCCGCGAGCATCAGGGCGGACTGGTAGGCGAGCAGGTAGCCGCGGTACGACGAGTCGCGGTGGATGCTGCTCGTGAGCAGCGTGTCGACGATGGTGATCTGGCCCGAGGGACAGAAGTCAGGGCAATTGGCGGGGGCCGCGAGCCGCTCCACGCACGCCGCGACCAGCAGGACGGCGCCGACGAGTGCGAGCCGGCGCCGGGTCACTTGGTGAGCGTCGCTTTCGCGAACGCGTCGGGCAGCAGATCGCGCAGCACCCACCGGCGCTCGGTCTTCGGCCCCACGGCGATCACCTGGAGGTCGAGCCCGAACTCGGCGAGCAGTTGGCGGCACGCCCCGCAGGGCGACGCCGGCGGATCGACGTCAGTCGCGACGACGATGCGGCTGAATCCCCTGGCCCCATCCGCGATGGCCGCGCCGATCGCCATCCGCTCGGCGCAAATCGTCAGGCCGTACGAGGCGCTTTCCACGTTCGCCCCGACGTACACGCGGCCGTCGGCCGCTTCGAGCGCCGCGCCCACCCGGAACTTGCTGTACGGGCAGTAGGCGTTCTTCTGTACGTCGCGCGCGCGGCGCACCAGGTCGGCGCTCACGCCCACATCTGCGCGAGGAACGACGTGCCCGCCGCTCCCGCCTGAGGCGCCAGCCCGAAGTACTCGGCGACGGTCGCTCCCATGTCCGCGAAGCTGCGTCGCTCTCCCAGGGCCGCCGGTCGTACGCGCGGGCCCAGCGCCAGGATCGGCACCGCCTCGCGCGAGTGGTCCGTCGATGGCGTGGTCGGGTCGTTGCCGTGGTCGGCGGTGAAGATGATCAGGTCGTCTCCCTTGATGCGGGCCTCGAGCCGCGGAATCCAGGCGTCGAGCTGTTTCAGTCCCTCATGAAACCCCGGGACGTCG
>DATNOH010000311.1:0-6109 GCA_035601435.1 Gemmatimonadales bacterium
GACCTGCACCGTTCCCTGGCCGGTAGCGAGCGCGACGATCACGCCGTTCTGGTCCACGCTCGCAATGTCGGGCCGCAGGGTTTTCCAGGTCACAGCTACCGGGGCCGCGGGAGAGCCGTCCTCCCGAAGTGCCCGTGGCAATACGCGCGTATTCTCGGACGGCAGCAGGTATATAGTGGGCGGCTCGATCCGGAGCACCGCCGCGGGTCCGGAGCCCACGACTTGACCGGCAAAGGCGTCCCCGCTCGGCGGCGCCTGAGTCTGCCCACCCGCCGGCGGGCTGGCTGCGCCGCCGGTGGGCGCCGGGGCCGCGCCGACCACTTGGACGGCGGCCTGTCCCTTGCGTGTGCCCGCTCGGGCCTCGACGATCGCCACGCCTCCGGCGACACCGGTCACTGTCCCGTTGTTGTCCACTCGCGCCACCGCCACGTTGTTCGACGACCAGATGATCCGCACCGTGGGGATCACATTCCCGGCGCGATCGAACGCGGTGGCGAGCAGCCCGCTGCGTTCACCGACCTTGATCGTGACCGACGGGGGGGCCACCTGGACTTCAGCGATATTCTGTGCCGAGACCGCGCCGGGAGAGGCGAGGGCGATGAGCAGGAAGCTGCGCCGAGCCGACATAGCGGCGCGAAGGTAACGGCGCGTAAGTGCCGTTGTCAAGCTAACTTGTCACCAAGCACGCGAACCCGCTCCCGACGCGACGATCTCACCCGCGCGCACTTGCGTGGGAGCATTCCCGGGGTAAGCTATAGGCCACGCCTACCGACACCCAGCGGAGGAGAGATCATCCGATGCTCGCGTCAACCGATTTTTCGGAGAGCAGCTGGACTGGCTCGGGGATGATGGAGCCGATGTACCCGCCGGCACCCTCAATGCCGCCGGCCCCCGCGCCGATGCGGGATGAGCCGATGTCGGCGCCCCGGCCGAAGCCCGCGACGAAACGGAAGAAGCCGTCGAGACCCAAGGCCAAAAAGAAGGCGGGCAAGAAGCGGCCCAAGGCCCGGGCGAAGCGCGGCAAGGCCAAGCGCAAAAAGACGACAAAGAAGCGTCGCCGCTAGAGATCCTTCAGCGTCCGTGCGCGGGAGCGCCTCTTGGATGGCTCGACCATCTCCTCGAGGCGCTCCCGCGGCACGTTTGGCATCCCTCGAGCGAACCGGTGACGCCATGAACCTGCGAGTCTCGTGTTGGACGGCTGGCGTGGGGGCAGCGCTGTCGCTCGCCTGCTCCGCTCCGAAGGTCGTCCCCGGAAACCCACAGGCCGAGATTGCGGCGATGCTCGAGCGAAGCGCCGCGGATTGGAACCGCGGCGATCTCGCGGGCTTCATGGGCGACTACGCCAAGGACTCGGTGACGAGCTATGTCTCGGCCGGTCACGTGCAGTACGGCTGGCAGAGACTGTACGACCGGTACCAAACCACGTATTTCGGGCCGGGCAAGTTCCGCGACTCGCTCACGTTCGGCGCGGTGCGCGTGCGCCCCCTCGCGGCCGATGTCGCGCTCTGCACGGCGCGCTTCCAGCTGCGGCGGGGTGATTCGGTGACCGCGAGCGGTCCCTTTACGTTAGTGCTGCAGAAGCGAGGGGACCGCTGGCTCATTCTCCACGATCATACGTCGGCCGACCCGAAGTGACGCATCGCGGATCCCGCGTCGCGTGGGGCCTCCTGCTGCTCCTCGCGCTCAGCGGCTGCAGCTCCGCCGGCGACGGCATGATCGCTCTCGAAGGTGCGACGCTCATCGACGGATCGGGGGGCGAGCCGATCAAGGACGCGCTGGTGCTCGTCCAGGGGGGACACATTCAGGCGGTGGCGCGGGTGAACGAGATCGCGGTGCCGCGCGGCGCGCGGGTCGTGAACCTCATCGGCAAGACGATCATCCCGGGGCTGATCGATTCGCACGCGCACGTCGAGCGCTGGGCGGCGGAGCGTTACGTCGCCTGGGGCGTCACCACGGTCCGCGATCTCGGCGCGTCGAGCACCGACACCGCCGTCGCGATCAAGAACGATTTCGATCTCGGCTCGGTGTTGGGCCCGCGGATGCTCACCTCGGGCGCGATGATCGACGGCCCCTCTCCGACCTACCCGACGGCGACCGCGGTGCGAACGGCCGCCGAGGTGCGCCGGGCGGTGGACCTGCGCGCCGTAGCGGGCGCGGACCACGTCAAGATCTACACGAAGTTCACGGCCGACCTGCTGAAGCCACTGCTGGACGAGGCGACCACACTGCGCCTCCCCGTAGCCGCTCACCTCGGCAAGATCGATGCGCTCACCGCCGGCCGCGCCGGAGTGGCGTCGCTCGAGCACATGTCGGGCGTCGTCGCCGCAGCAAGCCGGGACCCCGGACCGTACTTCCGGGCGCACGACCAGTTCCTGCGAGGCTGGACGACGGAGGAGATGGGCTGGGCTGCGCTCGATTCCGCGTCGTTGGCGCGCACGGCGCGTGCCCTCGCGGCCACGCGCGTCGCCATCGTGCCCACGCTCGTGGTCCACGAGATGCTGTCACGACTGGACAACCCGACGCTCCTGTCGCGCCCGGGCATGGAGGACGTCCCGGCGAGCGCCGCCAGCGTGCGCGATGTCGCCGGGCTGCTGCGCCGCACGGGGTGGCGCACCTCCGAGCTCCAGGCGTTCCGGCGCTCGCGCGCCCGTCAAAACCAGTTCGTCCGGGAGTTCAAGCGCGCCGGCGGTCTCATTGCGGCCGGCTCCGACGCCGCGAACCAGCTGCTCGTGCCGGGCCTCTCGCTGCACGAAGAGCTCAGCCTGCTCGTCGCCGCCGGCCTGACGCCGGTCGAAGCGCTCACCGCCGCGACTAGGAAAGGCGCGGAGCTGCTGCGCGCCGACTCGCTCGGTCGCATCTCCGCGGGTAAGGTTGCGGACCTCATCGTGCTCGACGCCAACCCGGCGGCGAACATCGCGGCCACGCGCCGCATCGCCTGGGTCATGCTTCGGGGACGGATCCTGTATCCCGATTCGCTGAGGAGAACATGGCCAAAGTGAGACTGGCTTTAGCCGCCATCGTGCTGCTGGGCGGCTGCGAAAAACGGGAAGCTGGAGGCGGGAACGGCCTCTACGACCTCGTCCTCAAGAACGGCTGGATCGCGGACGGCAGCGGCAATCCCCGCTACCAGGGCGACGTCGCCATCCGGGGCGACCGGATCGCGGCCGTCGGATTCCTGAACAGCGCGACGGCGCGGGAGACGCTGCAGGTGCGCGGGTTGGTGGTGGCTCCCGGCTTCATCGACATGATGGGCCAGTCGGAGATCAACGCGCTGATCGACAACCGCGTGTTCTCGAAAATCACCCAAGGGATCACGACGGAAGTCACCGGTGAGGGCGGCTCGGTGGCTCCCTTGACCGACCGCCTGGTCGTGGACGACTCGGATGCCATGAAAAAATGGCACTATCGCGAAGACTGGCGCGACCTGGACGGCTACTTCGCGCAGCTCGCGAAGCAGGGGTCGGCCCTGAACATCGCGACGTTCGTAGGCGCCACGCAGGTGCGCCTGGCGGTGGTGGGCAAGGAGAACCGGCAGCCGACCGACGCCGAGCTCGCTCATATGGTGGCGATCGTCGATACCCTGATGGAGCAGGGCGCCCTCGGCGTCTGGACCGCGCTCGAATACGCTCCGGCGAGCTATTCCAAGACCGAGGAGATCATCGCGCTCGCCAAGGCGGCCCGGCGTCACGGCGGCATCTACGCGTCGCACATGCGGAACGAGGGAATCCGCATCGACGATGCCCTGGAGGAAGTGTTCCGCATCGCGCGCGAAGCGGACATCCCTGCCGAGATTTCACACTTGAAGCTCGCGGGGCGCGCCAGCTGGGGCCGCATGCCCCGGGTGCTCGCCCGGATCGATTCGGCTCGGGCGGCTGGGCTCGACGTAACGGCCGACCAGTACCCCTACATCGCGGGGGCGACTTCACTCGATGCCTCGATTCCGACGTGGGCCGAGAGCGGCGGCTGGGACTCGCTGCTGGTGCGGTTGCGCGATCCAGCGACGCGGGCGCGCATCCAGGCGGAGATGCTCCGCCCCACCGACGGGACGGAGGGCTTCTACAACGAGGCCGGCGGGAGCAGCGGCATCCTGATCACCGGCGTGTTCCAGGACTCGCTCCGCTACATACAGGGCAAACGGATCAGCGAGATCGCCGCGGCGCGCCACCGCGACCCCATCGAGACGATCTTCGACATCGTGGTGGCGGAGGGCGGCCATCGCACCGACGCAGTCTACTTCTTGATGAGCGAGCCGGACGTGCAAACCGCCATGAAAACGTGGTGGGTGGCCGTGAATACCGATTTCGGCGGCGTGGCGCCGGACGGGCCGCTCGGCACGCAGTCCGCCCACCCGCGCGCCTATGGCACCTTCGCCCGGATCCTGGGCCGCTACGCGCGCGACCAGAAACTCTTCCCGCTCGAGTTCGCCCTGCGCAAGATGACCGCGTTGGCCGCGCAGCGCGTCGGTCTGTCCGACCGCGGGCTGCTCAGGTCCGGGATGGCGGCCGACATCACCGTATTCGATCCCGCCACCGTGGCCGACCAGGCCACGTTCGAGCAGCCGCACCAGGCGTCGGTCGGGTTTGCGTACGTGTTCGTGAACGGGCAGAAGGTCCTGGACCACGGGAAGCTCACGGCGGCGCGCCCCGGCCGCGGCCTGCGCGGGCCGGGATATGTGCCGCCGGAGCAGCGCGGCAGGAAGTGACGCTCGGGCGGCTGGTGCTCGCGTGGCTACCCGTCGCCGTCTGGTTCGTGCTCGCGACGTACGCGATCCCGTTGCTCGTCGCCGCGGTATCGACGCCGCCCGGCGAACCCGGCCGGTGGGGGGCCGTCGAGGTGTCGCTCCTCAAGTGGCGGCTCGTCGAGGCCGCGTTGTTGACGCTCTTCGCGTCGCTGTGGTTCGATTCGCTGGGCAGCGGCGGCTGGTGGCTGTTGTTCGCGCTGGTCGGAGCGCTGGCGACCATCCCGAAGTGGCTCCCGGGACCCGAGCGATCCGTCCCGAACCGAGGGTTGCTCGTCGGCGCCTGCGCCGACCTGGCGCGCTACGAGATCGCCGGTGCGATACTCGCGTGGAGGCTTGGCTAGCCTCGTTCCGGTCGGCATCTTCCGTGGTCCATGAGCACGCAACCCATGACCGCCATCCGGCTGACGCGCTACTCGCACGGCGCGGGCTGAGCCTGCAAACTCGGATCATCCGAGTTGGCGCAGGTCTTGCGCCACGTGCCGGTCGCGACGGATCCCCGGATCCTCGTCGACGCCTCGAGCCGCGACGACGCCGCCGTCTTCCAGATGGCGCCGGATCGCGCGATCGTGGCGACGGTGGACTTTTTCACGCCGATCGTGGACGACCCGTACGACTTCGGCCGCATCGCCGCGACCAACGCATTCTCGGACTTGTACGCGATGGGCGCGACGCCGCTGTTCGCGCTCAACCTCGTGGGGTGGCCACGCGACAAGCTGCCGTTCGAGCTGCTGGGTGAAGTGCTGCGGGGGGGGGCCGACGTCGCGCGCGCGGCGAGCGCGTTCGTGCTGGGCGGGCACTCGGTGGACGACCCCGAGCCGAAATACGGGATGGCGGCGATCGGAGAGGTGCACCCCGACCGGATCGTCACGAACGCCGGCGCGCGAGCCGGCGATGCGCTGGTGCTGACCAAGCCGCTCGGCACCGGCGTGCTGACCACGGCGCTCAAGCGCGACTTGCTGACTGAAGCCGACGTGGCGCCCGCCGTCACCGCGATGACCACGCTCAACGCCGGCGCGGCGCGCGCCATGCTGGCCGTCGGTGTCCACGCCGCGACCGACGTGACGGGATTCGGGCTGCTGGGCCACCTGCGGACGTTGCTCGAGGCGAGCGGCGTGGCGGCAGAGGTGCGCGCGGCGGCCGTGCCGCTGTTGCCGCGCGCGCGCGAGGCCGCCGAGCGTGGGGCCATCCCCGGCGGCACCGAGCGGAACGCCGCAAGCGTCGCCGACGCGGTCCGCTTCGGGGCCGGCGTGGACCAGACGGCGCGCGTGCTGCTCGCGGACGCCCAGACCTCGGGCGGCCTGCTGATCGTCGTGGCGGCGGAGCGCGCGGACGCGCTCGTGGCGGCGCTGGGCCGCGAAGCGACCCCCG
>DATNOH010000312.1:0-5188 GCA_035601435.1 Gemmatimonadales bacterium
GGGGAGGTTGGGGAGGTTGGGGGAGATTGGGGAGGTTACTTGCGGCCCAGGGCTTGGTAGAGCTGCCACGTAAGAAACCGGGCGCGGCTTTGGAGGTCGCTGAGGCCGGGCCAGTCCTCCTCGGGCAGTATGTGCTGCGGCGTGCAGAACCTTCGACGATGTTCACCGCGGCGGAGAACGCCGCGCGTCGCGTTTGCGAGGTGAGCCCGTAGCGCTCGTCATCTGGGAATCGTTTTGTGACCCGGTAGACCGCCAGGGCGAGCTCGTGGCATTCGCGCCACGCGTGCAGCTTTTCGTACCGCGACATACGCTCCAGAATACGCGGAGCGTGGAGGAAACCGGGACCGTTCTTGCGCGTGGAGAATCATTACACCGCGATCAACCTCCACCACCCTTCACAACCTCCACCAACCTCCCCCAACCTCCGTCAGGCCGTCGCTTCCACATTGGGGAACGGGGGCACCTCGAGGAACCACAGCCCCGCCAGGCGCGAGTTCTTGTCCACCTCGACGAGCAACAGGTCGGCCACGCGCACCACGGTAGCAACCCGCTGGCGCCCCACACGGATATGGAGCACGGATTCGTTCGCGTTCTTCTCCACCGTGAGCGCGGTGTCCACCTCGACCGCCGCCACGCGCGGCTGCGATTTGCGCCCCGGGAACACGACGCGTCCGTCCTTGGCGGGCTCCGGAATCGGGAGGGCGTCGCGGGTGCGGATGTCGTCCGGCCAGGTGACGACGTCCACGCCGTGGATGCAACCGCCGGCGACGTCGATCACCACGAACGAGCCGTCGCCGCCCTCCAGGTCCACCGTCCCATTGAGCCCCGTGGCCTTCCCCGTGCCCTTACAGGCCACGGAGAGGATGTCGGTCTCCGGGTCCCAACGATAGGTGACCTTCGGCAGCTTGCCCGTGAGTGGCTCGATCCGTGCTTCGAATTGCATCGGGAACCCGCCTTCCAGCTTCCGCGAAGGGCGGGTAATATAGGCCGCACTTTCGGGAGGAGCTAGGACGATGCAGCGGCGAAGGTTTGTGGCGGCTGGCGCCGCCGCGATTGCGGATTGGCGATTGCGGACTGCGGATTCCCCTCCGCCCAATCCGCAATCCACAATCCGCAATCCGCAATCGGGGCAGGAGCCCTCCCTCGCCCCGGCCGTCTTCCAGCGCCGCCTCGAGCGCGCCCGGGCCGAGCTGAAAACGCGCGGACTCGACCTCCTCATCGCGACGCCCAGCACCAACTACGAGTACTTCACCGGTTACAACCCGGGGCGAAGCGAGCGGCTGATCGCCCTGCTGCTGCCGGTCGCGGGGCCGCCGGCGATCGTCTGCCCCTCCTTCGAGGTCGAGCGCGTCAAGCGTCACAGCGTCATCGCCGAGCTGCACGGCTGGGAGGAGCAGGAGGATCCCCACGCGCTGGTGCGCGATACCGTCCGCCGGCTCAAGCCGGGGTCGGGCAAGGGCACCATCGCACTCGAGTCGACCACGGCGTACCAGACGTTCCTCCGCCTCGGGCGCGCGCTCCCGGACTGGAAGTTCGTGGATGCCGCGCCAGTGACGGAACGACTGCGCGTCATCAAAGCGCCCGAAGAAATCGCGCTGTTGCGGCGAGCGATCGCGATCACGCTGGACGCGATGGGCGCCACCTTCGCCCAGCTGGCCGCCAGTACGACCGAGCGAGACGTGGCGCAGATCCTGGAGCACGAGATGCAGCAGCGCGGCGCGCCGGGCGACGGGTTGGTGCAGTTCGGCCCGTCCAGCGCGCTGCCGCACGGTGGACCGGGGGGCCCGAAGCTCGAGCGCGAAATGGTCGTCCTGATCGATTGCGGCTGCCGCGTGGGCGGCTACACCTCCGACATCACCCGCACCATCTGGTTCGGGGATCGCCCGTCGGACGAGTTCCGCAAGGTGTTCAACGTGGTGCACGACGCCCAGAGCGCCGCGATGGCGCTGGGGCGCCCGGGCACACCGTGCGAAGCGATGGACCGCGCCGCGCGCAAGGCGATCACCGCCGTGGGCTACGGCCCGTTCTTCACGCACCGCCTGGGCCACGGGCTCGGCATGGATGGCCACGAGCCCGAGTACCTCGTCGAAGGCAACAAGACGCCTCTCGAGCCCGGCATGGTGTTCACGATCGAGCCCGGGATTTATCAGCTCGGGAAGTTCGGCGTGCGGATCGAAGATGACTGCGTGATGACGGCGACCGGTGTGGAGGCCCTGAGCCAGCGAGCGGTGAAGCTCTAGTCGGCGAGCTTTTTCGCGAACCCGATGATCCGATCGAGCGCCTTCTGGATGTTGTCCAACGACGCCGCGTAGGATAGCCGCACGTAGCGATCGTCTCCGAACGCCGAGCCCGGCACGAGCGCCACGCCCGTGGTGGTCACGAGCCGGGTGCAGAACTCCGCCCCCGTAATCCTTCCGAAGGAATCGACGCGGAAGAAGAAATAGAAAGCGCCAAGCGGCTCCACGAACTCGACGCCGGGGAGCTCTTGCCGAAAGCGCGCCACCACGACATCGCGGCGTTTGCGGAACTCGGCCACCATCCGCGCGACATCCCGTTCGACCTGGTCGTCTCCCAAGGCGGCGGCGGCGGCGAACTGGGCGGGATGATTCGCGCCCGTGGTGGTGTGCGACTGCAGAGCCGCCATCGCCTTCGCGATCGGGCCCGGAGCGAGCGCGAGCCCGATCCGCCATCCGGTCATGGCGTACGCCTTGCTCACCCCGTAAATCACCACGACGCGCTCGAGCAGATCGTCCGGCAAGTCGAGGAAGGACGGCGCCGCGCCCGTGCCGTAATGGATGCGACGGTAGATCTCATCGGCGATGATCCACACCTTGCGGTCGCGCGCCCAGTGCGCGATCGCTTTGATCTCGGCCTGCGTATATACGGCGCCCGTGGGATTGCAGGGCGAGCAGAGGATCAGCCCCCGCGCTCCCGGAACCACGCGATCGAGATCCCGTACGGCCACCTTGAGGCTCCACTCGGCCTCCCCGGGGACGAGCACCGGCCGGGCGCGGGACAGGTACACGATCTGCGGATACGACACCCACGCCGGCGCCGGAATCGCCACCACATCTCCCGGGCCGAACAGCGTGAAGCACGCGTTGAACAACGACTGCTTCGAGCCGTTCGATACAACGATGTTGTCGGCGTTCACGGGGCGGCCGCCCGAGAGCAGCGACAGGTGCTTCGCCGCGGCGGCGCGCAGCTCCAAGATCCCTTCGTTCGCCGGGTAGTGGGTCTTGCCCTCGCGAATGGCGCGGACCCCGGCGTCGGACGGGAGCGCCGGCGTCGGGAAATCCGGCTCCCCCGCGCCCAGATCGATCACGTCCTCGCCGGCCGCCTTGCGCCGCTTCGCCTCCTGCGAGATGGCGATCGTCGCAGACGTTTCGAGGTGGTGCAGGTTGGGTGAGAGGCCGGACCCCGGAGTCATGGGCGGGACGATAGCCCCGTCCGGTCATCGCACGCAACCGTGTTCCCAGGCGGCCCTTGAAGGGCAGTGCCGCGCCGGGCCCACGCTTCAGGGTGGGGATGACGGGGTACGGTTGCCTTTCCTTGCGCCGCCCCATACCATCCCTCCCGACGGATCGCCCTTTGACAATCGAGGACCGTGTGACGGAAGCAGACGCGAAGGCCGCGCTGGAGCGCGGCCGGCCGGTGGTGTTGGTGCGGCCCCCGGCGGTGGAGCAGGCACGAGACGTGTGGGATCTGTTGGGCCCGCCAGCGCCGGTACGTGGCCCCGGCGTGGGTCCCCGCGTGCTCGTGTTGTGTGCGGACGACGCCAGCGCGGCAGAGTGGGTCGCCGCCGCACCCCCTGACGCCCGCATCCATGCCGTCACCGGCCTCGCCCGCGCCAGCCGAATCCTCAAGGAACGGTCCGTAGACATCCTCGCGGGGGCAGCCAAGGACCTGGCCGCCCTGCTGGAGCGCGCCACCCTCAAGCTCGACGCCGTCGCGCACGTTGTCCTCGCGTGGCCCGAAGCGCTGGTCACGAGCGACGGCGCCGCCGCGCTCGATACCCTGCTCGGCGAAGCGCGCGACGCGCGGCGCATCGTCTTGAGCTGGAATCCCAGCTCGCTCGGCGACTTTCTCGAGCGACATGCGCGGCGCGCCCTCGTCGTCGGGACTCCGCCGGTGGACGAGAGCGGTCGTCCGCTCCCGCCCGTCTGCCGCGCCCGCTACGCCGTCGTCCCGTCGTTCGGCCGCTCGCTCGCCGTGCGCGACGCCCTCGACACGATGAGCGCAACGACACCGTTCGTTTGGAACGGCGGCCCGATCGCCTCGCCCGAGGCGCGCCCGGATGCGGTGGTCTGCACGGCGCTCCCCAGCCGCGATGAGATCGCAGCACTCGCCCGCCTGGGCCCCGGCGAGCCCGTGGTCTTCATCGCCGCGGCCCAGCTGCCGTATCTCCGCTCGGTCGCGACGCTCACGCCCCTGGTGCTGGCGTCCGGCGCGGACCGCGCGCGCGATCGCGCCGAAGCGCTGCGCGAGCGGGTGGCGGCGGTCCTTACGGCAGGGGGCGTGGACGCGGAGCTCGCGCTCTTGGATCCGTTGTTCGAGCGGTTCGATCCGGCGGAGGTCGCGGCGGCGTTGCTGGCGTTGCAAGGAGAGTCGCGCAGCGGGACGCAGGACGTGGCGGTCGCAGCGCCGGTCGAGGGCGCGCGGGTGAAAGTCTTCGTCGGCCTGGGAAAGAAGGACCGCGCCAGCGCCAAGGATCTCGTCGGTGCCCTGATTCGCGAAGCTGGTGTGGCCAAGGAGGACATCGGCCGGATCGAGGTGCGGGAATCGTTCAGCATCGTCGATGTGGCGGCCGGGGCGGCGGACCGGGCCATCCGCGGCCTCACCGGAGCGACCATCCGCGGGCGCCGGGTGGTGGCCCGGCGCGACCGCGAGCGATAACGCCTCGGAACGCGCGAGAGCGTCACGCGGTACAATGCCCGTGCCGTCGTCGAACACTCGCGTCCAGGCGTTTCTGCTCAGCGGCTACCACGGCGAGCCCGCGCGTGGCAGCGTAACGATCCATGCGTTCGACCGTGAGCAACGCGTCCGGCGCGCGGTCGCCGGGCTGGGGAAGTGGTGGGGAGTCGGGGTCCTCACCATCCTGATCCCCGTGGCGCATTTCGTCCTCGTGCCCTCGTTCTTCGCCTACGGCCTGTGGCAGTTCTTTCAGCGGCTCGGCACGGCGGAGCTC
>DATNOH010000313.1:0-5535 GCA_035601435.1 Gemmatimonadales bacterium
CACGGGCGCCGGGCTGGGCTCGCAGGGTGCGGTCGCCCTGAGCGACGATGGGCGCCGGCTGTTCGCCGTGAACGCTGGCTCGAATGACGTCTCCGTGTTCGACGTCGGCCTGGCAGGGCTGTCGCTCGCGAGCCGGACGGCTTCCGGCGGAACGCTGCCGATCAGCCTGACCGTGCACGGCAACGTGCTCTACGTGCTGAACGCGGGCGGCAACGGCAACATCAGCGGCTTCACAATCGGCACGACCGGCGGGCTCACCGCCATCCCGGGCGCCACCCAGCTGCTCTCCGGCACCAACGTCGGGCCGGCGCAGGTGTCGTTCAGCCCCGATGGCCGCCGCCTGGTCGTCACCGAGAAGAACACCAGTCTGCTCGACGTGTACGCCGTTGACGCAAACGGCGCAGCCGGCGCTCGCACGTCGTTCACTTCCGCCGGCGGGACGCCGTTCGGCTTCGCGTTCGGTCCGCGTCACGTGCTGCTGGTGTCTGAAGCCGCGGCCCCAGGCTCGGCGTCGTCCTACGTCCTGGGATCGGACGGGCAGCTCCGGCTAGCGAGTGGCTCGGTGCTCACCCACCAGGGCGCACCCTGCTGGGCCGTCGTGACCAACGACGGGCGCTTCGGGTTCACCGGCAACGGGAGCGGATCGGTCTCGGGCTTCTCCATCGCGGGCGACGGCTCCATCAGCCTCAGCGATGCGAACGGGGCGAGCGCCCTGATCGGTGCCGGCGTGAACGATATCGCGCTGAGCAGCAACAGCCGCTACCTGTATGTCCTGCAGACCGGAGGCGCCCAGGCGATCCACGCGTTCCGCATCGAGCGGGATGGTCACCTCGCCCCTCTGGGGCCGGTCGGCGGCCTTCCCGCCGGCACGAGGGGACTCGCGGCTTTCTAGTAGGACTCATTTGACAACCGTAGGGGTGCGGTGCGCCGCGCCCCTGCCCTGACACTCAATCAAGAAGGAAGACGAACATGACTACCCGCAAATCCTTACTCGTCGCCACGGCCGCCGTGGCAGCGGCCGCCTTGTGGTACCTGTTCCGGCCCGATGCCTTGGTCATCAGCAAGACCGTCAATGAACCGTTGCCCGCCGCGGAGCACTCCATGTCGGCGATGCCGCCGTCGGCCATGCCTGCTGACGCACCCGTGAAGCTCGCGGGTGGGCGGTTCCACACGAATGCTCACAAGACGAACGGGGTGGCGACGATCTATCGCCTACTTGACGGCCGTCGCGTCTTGCGGCTGACCCAATTCGCGACCTCCAACGGTCCCGACGTCCGCGTGTACCTCGTGGCGGCGAGCGATGTTCAGGGCGAGGCCGCGGCAAAGCAGGCTGGGTTCGTTGACTTGGGAGCATTGAAGGGCAACATCGGCGACCAGAACTACGATCTGCCGGCCGGCCTCGACCTGAGCCGGTACCGCGCCCTCTCCATCTGGTGCCGGCGGTTCAGCGTGAACTTCGGGGCCGCCCCACTCGAGGCAATGTGATCCGAAACCTTTCGATGGGACTGTTGCTGGCCGGAGTCGTCGCGGGTACCACCGCGGCACTCCGGTCAGCGGTTCCGAGCGTTGGCGGGACCCCGGCGCCCGAGCTCACCAACACGAGCTGGCTCAACACCCACCGACCGCTGCGGCTGTCCGAGCTGCACGGCCGCGTGGTGCTGCTCAACTTCTGGGTGTTTACGTGCGGCAACTGCACGCGCACCGTGCCATCGCTGGTGGCGTACGATCGGCTGTATCGCGAGCGTGGACTCACGATCATCGGTATTCATACGCCGGAGTTCCCACCCTACGCCGGTGAGCACGACAAGGGCAACCTTGCCCGGGCGCTTACCCGTCAGGGCATCGCGTATCCGAATGCCCAGGACAACGACCGCCGCACGTGGGACGCCTACGGCATCCGCTATTGGCCGAGCTTTATTTTGATCGACAAGCGGGGGATGATTCGCTACACCGGGTATGGAGAGTTCCATTTGGACGACGGAGACTTTCGGACGTGGGACCAGCGCATCCAACAGCTGCTCGCCGAATGACACAGTTCGCGATGCTCGTGCTGGCGATGCTCGCGGTAGCCGCCTGTCATGGCTCCCCACCGTTCGTCGCCCTCGAGGCGGGGCCCCCGCTCCGCCTGGTGGCCGCGCCAGGGGTCCGCATCAACGCCCGCCTCAAACCGGCGCTCGAGCTGGACGACGGGACAGTCCTCCGTTTCGACTCGCCCCGCGTGACGCCCGACTCGGCGTACTTCGCGGCCACTCCCACGGTCGCCGCACCGCCGAGCCGGAGTCGGCACGGTACACTGCGCCTGAGCGTCTGCCCCGCCGGCGAAAGGCTCTGCCGGTTGGTGGTGATGGCCGTGGCCTGGTAGGGCCTGGGACATTCACGAACCGAGCGGGGACTCCGCCGTCGGCAGCCACACGGTGAAAGTGCTGCCCGCGCTGGGGGCGCTGGCGACCGCGATGTGGCCGCCTTGCAGCTCGGCCAAGAGGCGCGCGATTGCGAGGCCAAGCCCCGTGCCCCCGAGGTCGCGGCTGCGCGACTGATCGACCCGGAAGAACCGGTCGAAGATCCGCTCCACATGCTCGGGCGCGATACCGGGTCCCGTGTCGCGCACGCTCACGCCCACCATAGCCCCGTTGCGCTCGAGCGCGAACGTGACGCCGCCGCTGGGCGTGTAGCGCACGGCGTTGGAGGCGAGGTTCAATAGGATGTGGCGGGTCCGATCGGCGTCCCCCAGGGCCCAGAGCGGTGGCGACGGCGCCGCGGACACCGTGAGATCGCGCCCTAGCGCCATCGCTTCCGTGATCTCCCGCACCTCGTTCACCACGGCGCCGAGCTCGAAGGGCGCGTGCGCCAGCGCCAGCTGGCGGTTCTCGCCCCGCGCGATGAGCAACAGCTCCTCGACCAGCTTGGCCGTCTGATCGAGGACGCGCTCCATCGCGCCGAGCGCCTCGCGCATTTCCCCCTCCGTACGGCCCTCCGCGGCCGCCCACTGGACCCGGGCGCGCAGGTGGGTCAGCGGCGTGCGCAGCTCGTGACTCGCGTCCGCGGTGAAGGCCTGGAGGGCCCGGTGCGCGCGGTCCACCCGCTCGAGCATGCGGTTGACCGAGTCCGCGAGCTCCGTGACTTCGGCCTGGCCCGTCGGGCTGGTGAGGCGCGTGCCCAGCTCCGCCGGACCGATGGCGCGCGTCTCGGCGGCGACGCGCTCAAGCGGGCGCAGCGCGCCGGCCACCGCCTGACGGGCGCCCCGCGCGACGGCGAGGCCCGCGCCGGGGAGCAGCAACGCTGCCGCGGCCGCGAGCGCGCCCAGCGCGACGACGTACGATTCCCGGCTCGCGACCACGTAGATGTCGAACGCCCCCGCCGCGCGGTGCAACACGCGATACCGCCAGCGCGCCCGCTGTGCGATGGCGGCGAGCAGCGCTTGCCGCACGTCGTCCGGCGAAGCGCTCGCCGGCAAGCCCTCGAGCCGCCGTGCAGGCATGTCGGGGGATACGAAGTAGACGTCCTGCTTCCCTCCGGCCCCGGTGGTCGTGCGGGTGATCACCACCTGGCCGCCCATGGCGACGAGCTGGTCCGCCAGCGCCGACGGCATGACGCCTCCGGGCTCGCTCGTCGAGTCGCGGTAGGCGCCGAGCAACGACTGGGTGAGGTCGGCCGAGTGCTCGAGCGAGCGCCGTAAGGCCATCTCCGCGGCCGCGGCGAACAGCGCCACCACCAGCAGCGCGTACCCCGCGAGCCCGGTCCAGGCCACGCGCGCGAACCGCCGGGTGAGCACCGTGCCGAGCCGGGACTCGCTCATGGTGCGGCCCCCTCCAGGCGGTATCCCACTCCCCGGACCGTTCGGATCGGCGCCGTGCGGCCCCCGAAGCTCAGTTTCTTCCGGAGGTAATTGACGTACACGTCTACCACGTTCGTCTCGGGATCGAACTGATAGTTCCACACGGCTTCGGCGATGCGCGAGCGAGACACGGAGCGCCCAACATTGCGCATCAGGAACTCGAGCAGGGCAAACTCGCGGGGACTCAGATCCACCACCCGCTCGCCCTGTGTGACCCGACGCGTGAGCGGGTCGAGCGTCAGGTCGTCCACCTTCAGCGTGGCGTCCTGGTGGCGCAGCTCGGCGCGGCGAATCAGCGCGTGCACCCGGGCGAGCAGCTCCGGCAGGTCGAACGGCTTGGTGAGATAGTCGTCGGCACCGCCTTCCAGGCCCTTTACCCGTGCCTCAAGCTCGTCGCGAGCCGTCAGCAGCAGCACCGGCGTGAACACGCCGCGCGCGCGCAGCTCCGACACCACACTGAAGCCGTCCCGCCCCGGCAGCATCACGTCGAGCACGATGCAGCCGAAGCCGCCGCCCAGGGCACGCTCCAGCGCGCGGTCGCCGGTCTCGGCCTCGGTGACGCCGTAGCCTTCTTCACGGAACGCCTTGCTCAGGAAGCGCCGCAGCTCGCGATCGTCTTCGACGAGGAGTATCTGCACGAGAGCCTAAGCTACGATGCACTGGCCGGCACGGGGAGTGTGAGCTCCGTGAGAAAGCTCTAAGAAAGTGCACGGGCGCTTCACTGGCATGTCGTGCCCTACTACGTTCAGTCCATGAATTTCCTGCTCGCACTCGTTGTCACGACCGCGCCGCTCGACACCGCGACCTTCGCGGGCGGCTGCTTCTGGTCCATGGAGCGCGCCTTCGACCAGGTGCCGGGCGTCGTGTCCGCCACGGTCGGCTACACGGGCGGCACCCTGCCCCATCCGTCGTACGAGCAGGTGTCCACCGGCCGGACGGGACACCTCGAGTCGGTGCAGGTGGTGTACGATCCCCGCAAGATTTCGTACGACCGCCTGGTGGACGCGTTCTGGCACGACATCGACCCGACTCAGGCCGACGGCCAGTTCTGCGACCACGGCCCGGAGTACCACACTGCCATCTTTTACCGCGATACGGCCCAGCACCGCATAGCCGCAGCATCGCGGCGCGCCCTGGAGGGGCGGTTCCACCAGCCGATCGCGACCGAGATCCGGCCGACCACGTCGTTCTACGCGGCCGAGGAGTATCACCAACACTATTACCGCAAGAATCCAGTCCGGTACGGCATGTATCGCGTGGCGTGCGGCCGGGACCAGCGCGTGCGGAAAATCTGGGGCGCCGATGCCCCAGCGACGGAGGAACGAACCAGCATGCATGACACGAAGCCGAGCGACGCCGAGCTGCGGCAGTCGCTGACCCCAGTGCAGTATCAGGTGACGCAGCACGAGGCCACCGAGCCGCCGTTCCACAATGAGTATTGGGACAACCACCGGGCGGGCATCTATGTGGATGTCGTCTCCGGAGAGCCGCTGTTCAGCTCGCTCGATAAGTTCGAGTCGGGCACCGGGTGGCCCAGCTTCACGCGGCCGCTCGAGGAAACCAACATCACCGAGAAGACCGACCGCTCACTTTTCATGAAGCGGACCGAGGTCCGGTCGGCCCACGCCGATTCCCACCTCGGCCACCTGTTCGACGACGGTCCCGCGCCGACGGGGCTGCGCTACTGCATCAACTCGGCC
>DATNOH010000314.1:0-2600 GCA_035601435.1 Gemmatimonadales bacterium
CCACTCGAAGCGGATCGCGAGATAGGCGAGCGTGACCAGGAAGGACAGCAGGATCGCCAGGAAGGCCTTGCTCTGGAGCTCGCGGCCGACCTTGGGGCCGACGGCCTCGGTGCGCAGGATCTTGTAGTGCTCCGGCGCCGGGCCCAGGGCCCGCGCCAGCGCCGAATCCACGGCCGCCGCGGTGGTCTCGGTCGAGCCCTCGACGACGGCGCCCGCCCGCCCGATCCGCGCCCGGACCACGTACTCGTTGGCCGCACCGAACTGCTGGATCTCTGCGTCCCGGATGCCGGCGGCGTCGAGCGCGCCGCGGATGCGCTCCGGGCCGACCGGCTCGGGCGTCTGCACCTGGATCAGCGTACCGCCGGTGAACTCGATCGAGTAGTTGAGGCCGCGGATCAGGAACAGGGAAAACCCGGGGATGATGACCGCCGCGGTGATCGCATAGGCCCAGCGGCGCCACTTGATGAAGTCGTAATTGGCGTTGGCGAAGAGTCGGATCATCTCAGACGCTCAGGGTGGCCATGTCGGGCCGACGGTCGAGCCAGATCATGTAGAAGGTCCGAACCACGAAGATGGCGGTGACCATGGACGCGGCAATGCCGATGATCAGGGTGATCGCAAAGCCCTGCACCGGGCCGGTCCCGACCAGATACAGAATGAAGGCGGTGAGCGCGGTGCTCACGTTCGAGTCGACGATGGCGCTCATGGCGTGCTTGAAGCCCTCGTCCACGGCGGTGCGTACCAGCTTGCCGTGCTGCAGCTCCTCGCGAATGCGCTCGAAGATCAGCACGTTCGCGTCCACGGCGATGCCCACCGAGAGCGCGAGTCCGGCGAGCCCCGGCAGTGTGAGCGTGAACCCGAAGCCCGCGAGCCCGGCGAGCGTGAAGACGACGTACAGGGCCAGGGCCGCCACGGCCAGCACGCCCGACAGCCGGTAGTAGCCCACCATGATCAGCACGACGAGCGCCACCCCCACGATCCCGGCACGGATGCCATCCTTGATCGAGTCCTGGCCGAGCGATGGCCCGATGGTGCGCTCCTCGATGATGGTGAGCGGCGCGGGGAGCGCCCCCGCCTTGAGCACCAGGGCGAGGTCCTGGGCATCCTGCAGGGGCTTGGCGCCCAGCTCGATCTGCCCGCGCTGGCCGATCTGGCTCTTGATGACCGGCGGCTGCCCCTGGACGCGGCCATCGAGGATGATCGCCATATAGTCGTTCACGTGGCGGCCGGTCTCACGCTCGAAAATGCGCCCGCCCCGCCGCGACAGCACGAAGTTCACCACCGACTGGTTGGTGAGCGGGTCGCGCGTGGCCTTCGCATCCTGGAGGTATTCACCCGTAATGATGGGCCGGTCCTCCCCGGCGTAGAGCGACCGGTAGCTGCGGCCGGCGCGCGACAACACCTCCGTCCCCCACCTGAGCTCGATGCCGCGGGGGATGAGGCGCTGCACGTCGGGACGCGCCAGCAGGCTCTCCGCCACCGGCACCTGCTCTTCAGGCACGAGGTACTCCCCGGGTATCTGCCCCTGGAACAGCAGCGACGAGAGGGCGCCGGGGGCATTCTGGTCGGTCGTGTCCTTGGCCGCCTTGCCCTTCTGCGCCTTGGCCTTGCCCTTCGCTTTCCCGGTGTCGCTTCCGAACAGCTGGGTCACGCTCGTCGCCGCCGCGCCTTGACCCGGCGCGGTGACCCCGGCCCGGCGCAGCGCCTTGTCGATCTCGGGCAGCGCGTCGCGGAACAGGTTCTTCATGTCGGTGATGCGGAACTCGAGGAACGCGGTGCGCTGGATGATGCTCTTGGCGCGAGCCGGATCCTTTTCACCAGCCAGCTCGACGATGAGGCGGCAGCGCCCCTGGATCTGCACGACCGGCTCGCTGGTGCCGAACTCGTCGATCCGCGTCCGCACCACTTTCTCGGCGCGCTGAATGGCGTCGGCGCAGTCGGGCACGGAGCCCTTCGACTGGTCGACTTCGAGCGCCAAGTGAATCCCTCCCTGTAGATCGAGGCCAAGATTGATCGGCACGCGCCGGATCGTGGTGTCCTTCATACGACCGGTCACCGGGTCGCGCACCCGCTGGGTGACGTTGGTGGGGATCAGCTGCCACACCGCCAGCACGAGAAGCGCGCCGATAGTGAGCAGTCGTGTGCGGATCGTGCGCATATTCGAGTCCCTACCCCTTGAGGATCGCCCGCGCCGCGATCGCGTCGCGCTCGATCTGGTCGACCAGCGCCTGACGCGACGGGAAGGTCTGGGTATCCCGCAGCCGGCGCAGCCACTCTACCGTCACCGTCGCCCCGTACAAATCGCCGGTGAAATCGAACAGATGAATCTCGAGGCCGCGGGCGTGCACGCCGAACGTGGGCCGTGAGCCCTGGTTCATCATGCCGCCGTACCGCGTGCCCGCGATCTCGACCCGCACGGCATACACGCCGTCCGGCGGCAGCAGCTTGCGCGGGTCCGGAGAGGTGAGGTTGATCGTCGGCACCCCGATCGTCCGGCCCCGCCCTGCCCCCCGCTCCACCACCGCCTGTAAGCTGTACGGCCGCCCGAGTCCGCGCTCGGCCGATGCCAGGTCGCCGTGCGCCACGGCCGTCCGGATCAG
>DATNOH010000315.1:0-6606 GCA_035601435.1 Gemmatimonadales bacterium
ATCCCATCACCGTGACCCCTGCCCGCGGGCGCGTCACGGTCATCGCGGCCGGCCGGACGATTGCCGACACGCGCGCCGCCCTGATCCTGAAGGAAGCAGCCTATCCGCCCGTGTACTACATCCCACGCAAGGACGTGGACATGGCGCGGCTGCAGCGGACCACGCACCAGACCTATTGCCCCTACAAGGGAGAATGCAACTACTACAGCATCCCACTCGGCGGGGAGCGATCGGTGAATGCCGTCTGGACCTATGAGGCGCCTTACGCCGCGGTCGCCGAGATCAAGGACCATCTCGCCTTCTACCCTGATCGTGTCGACGCGATCGAGGAGCGCCCCGCAACATGAGCGCTTCGGAATTGGCTCTGGCCGAGCCGTGGTCCCCGTCTGGCGTGGTACCGCACGGAACGGCCCGGTCCTCGAGACAGGAGCTGAACGCATGAACCAATCGAGAGAAGCAAAGAACAAAGCGTTGGTCCTCGAGGCCTTCGAGATCCTCTTCAACAAGCGGGACTTTACGGCGGCCGAAGGGTTCTGGTCGCCCGACTATGTTCAACACAGCGCGCACATCGCCCCGGGGCGGGACGGCCTATTCGACCTCATCGAGAGCCTCCCGGCGACGCTGAAATACCAGGCGGGGATGATCGTAGCCGAGGGGGATATCGTCATCGTCCACGGGCGATTCTCGGGATTCGGAGCTCCCGTCAACTGGATGGCGGCGGACATTCTGCGGATCGATGGCGGTGTCATGGTCGAGCATTGGGACGTCATCCAAGACGAAGCCTCCCGCGAGCAATCGCGGAGCGGCCTACCGATGTTCGGGGACGCATTCCCCAGTGAGACGCCAGCGGTGTGATACGGAGGAAAGGAGCGAACCATGCCCATGAAGACCAAGCCAAGCATCGTGTTTTGTCACGGGCTCTGGGCGGACGGCTCGTGCTTTAGCAAGGTGATCCCCGCACTTCAGGCAGAAGGTCACCAGGTGATAGCCGCCCAGTATGGCCTCAACACAACCGCGGACGACGTCGCCACCGTAAGAAGCACGCTGGCGCGGGTCAGCAGCCCTGCCATCCTTGTCGGGCACTCTTACGGCGGGAGCGTCATCACCGGCGCCGGAACGGACGACCGCGTTGCCGGGCTGGTCTATATCGCCGCGCTTGCTCCGGACGCCGACGAGACATCTCAGACACAGCAGTCTAACTTCCCCAAAACGGACGTCTTCTCCTACATCGAAGTCGCGGACGGACGTATCTGGCTCCTTCCTGAAGGCATCGACTGTTTCGCAGGCGATTTGTCCGAGCAGGAAAAGAAGCTCGTTTGGGCGACGCAGTGCGTGCCGGCTCCGGACCTGTTCAACGCGAAAGTCGGAGGAACTGCCTGGAGATCGAAGCCAAGCTGGTACATCGTTGCCAAGAATGACCGCACCGTCCACCCAGACATGGAACGGTTCGTTGCTAAGCGGATGGGCGCCACCACGACCGAGGTCGCCAGCAGCCACGTCCCGATGCTCTCGAACCCGAGCCTTGTGATCGACGTAATCCGTGCTGCTGCGAACGCCATCCAAGCACGATCCGCGCGCGCCTAAACCGTCGCAACGCACCGCGACGGATGGCGGTGAGCACTTGCTCGCTCCACGGACTGTTACTTCCCATAGGCGTGTGCGATCTGGTCCACGAGCTTAGCCCAAGGCATGTCCATGGCCGCGTAGGCCTCGCCGGCCTCCGGTTGCGCATTGTCCATTACGGAGCGACGGGCGGCGTGGTAGGCGTGCTCGGGAGGAGATCGGGCGGATCTCCCTTTTGCATATCACCGATAAAGGCGGTCCCGCATGTGCACGATCGACGCTCGCGCCGCGACCATCACCTTTCGTGACTCCGATCGTGATCCTCGCCGACCGGATGGGCCGCAACCTTGGCCCACCGGGATGATCTCAACGTGACAATCCCGCCGATGCACGTCCCAAGCCCTTGGAGAGTTCCATGAGACGAATCGTTCATCATCAACGCGGCGAACCGGCTCAGGTGCTTCGGATCGAAGACGGTCCGTCCGCGCGGCTCGGATCGGGTCAGGTCCGCATCCGCTTGTCCTGCGCACCGATCCATCCGGGCGACCTTCACGGCATCACGGGCTCGCCGGCGTTTGGACTGCCGCCGGCCATCGCGCCTGAGGGGCGGGTGCCCGGATTTGAAGGCGCCGGAATCATCAGCGAAGTCGGCCCCAGGGTCGATCCTGCGCTCGGGCTGATGCGGGGCTTGAGGGTCGCTTTCTTCCCGGCGGCCGGCGCCTGGAGCGATGAGGTGGTTGTTCCGGGCGGCGCGGTGGTGCCGTTGCCGGAATCGATTCCCGACGATGTCGGCGCGCAGCTCATGATCAACGCGGTCACCGCGCTGACTGTGATCCGCACGGCGCACGACTCGCTTCCTCCTGACGCGCTCACCAACGTCGTCACGCTGCTCACCGCGGCGGGCTCCGCTGTCGGGCGGCTGATCGGCGCGATGCTGACAGAGCGCGGGGTGAAGGTGATCCGGCTGGTGCGGAGCGAGGCGGGCGCCGCGAAGCTTGCGGGCGTCCTGCCCGGCTCGCCGGTGTTCGCGACGGAGACGGCCGGCTGGAAGGACCGCGTCAGGGCCGCCGCCGAAGGCGCCAAGGTCCACGTCGCGATCGACAGCGTCGGCGGGCGTTTGTTAGGTGACCTCGCGGAATTGCTGGCAGAGCGGACCGGAACCGTCATCAATTTCGGCTCGCTCGGCGGCGAGATGAGCGACATCCGTCTGTTTCCGCCACGTTCGCTGACGCTCAAAGGCGTCGTGCTCGGCAGTTGGATGTTGCAGCCGCCGGAGCAACGCAAAGCCGACATCGCGCTCGCATTGCGCCTGGCGAGCGAGTCGCCGACGCTGTTCGAGATTGCCGAGCGCTATCCGCCCTCCCGGATCGCCGACGCGGTGGCGCATGTCGGCCGGGCCGGCCGCGCCGGCGTCATTCTGATCGATTTCTCGAGAGACTGAGAGGCTAAGCATGAAATTCGGAACAATCGGCGCCGGTACGGTGGCGCTCGCGTTCGCGCGCGAGGCGCTGGCGGCTGGCCATGAGGTGGTGTTGAGCAGCCGGCGTGGTCCGGACTCGCTGGCCAGCACGGTGGCCGAACTCGGACGCGGCGCGTCTGCGGCTTCGGTCGAGGACGCCGCGCGCCTCGATTATGTGCTGCTCGCCGTGCCGTGGCCGAATGTCGAGGATGCGCTCCGCGGCCCGCCGGCGTGGAACGGCCGGGTGCTGATCGACGCGACAAATCCGTTCATCCAGTACAGCCCCAGGCTCGTGCTGGCCGACCTCGGCGACAAGGGCGCGAGCGAAGTGGTCGCCGCGCTCGCGCCCGGCGCGCGCGTGGTGAAGGCGTTCAACTCGATCGTCACCGCGCGCTTCAATGAAGGGCCCGTCAAGAATGGCGGCCGCCGCATCATCTTCGTCTCGGGCGATCACCCGGAGCCCAAGCAAACCATCAAGAGCCTGATCGAAAGCTTCGGCTTCGTCGCGATCGACCTTGGCGGCCTCGCAACCGGCGGCCGTCTGCAACAGGCGGGCGGGCCGCTGGCCGGTCGCGATCTCGTCGCGTTCGGCAGCCTCTAAGTCAGCAGGAGACTCTCATCCATGCGTGCAGCACTGATCAAGGCCTTTGGCGAACCGACCGACGTGCTCGAACTCGCCGACATTCCGGAACCTTCGGGCCCGGCGGCAGGCGAGGTGCTGATTGGTGTCGAATACGCGCCGATCAACATGAACGATCTCTATGTGATCCAGGGCGTGTTTCCGGTCCGGCCGTCGCTGCCCAGCGTGGTCGGCAATGAGGGCGTTGGCCGCGTGCTCGCGGTCGGCAGCGGCGTGACGCATCTCAAGGTCGGCGACCGGGTGCTGATCCCGCTCTACGCCTTCAGTTGGCGCGAACGGCTGGTCGTGCCTGCGGCGGGTCTGTTCAGCCTCCCCGACGCGGACCCAAAACAACTGGCGATGCTCGGCATCAATCCGCCGACGGCGTCCTTGCTGCTCGACCAGGCGCCCGATCTGAAGCCCGGCGACTGGGTCGTGCAGAACGCGGCCAATTCGGGCGTCGGCCGATCAGTGGTCGCCATCGCCAAGGCGCGTGGCCTCAAGACGATCAATCTCGTGCGCCGGGCAGAGCTCATTCCCGAATTGCACGCCGCCGGCGGCGATCTCGTTGTCGTGGACGACGACAGCGCGCTCGACAAGATCAGGACAGCGGTCGGAAACGACCGCGTGCCGCTCGCCATCGACGGCGTCGCGGGTAAGAGCAGCGCCACCATCGCCAGCGCGCTCAGCGCGCAGGGCACGTTCGTTGTCTATGCCTATATGGGCGGAGGACCAGTGGTGATCGGCCCGTTCGATCTGATCGTGAAGCGCATCATGGTGACGGGCTTCTTCATGAACCATCCGGACATCGAGCCGAAGATTCCCGCAGCGTTGCGTGAAGCCGCACCGCTCGTTGCGTCCGGCGCGATCCGTGCGCCGATCGCGGCGACCTATCCGCTGGCCTCGCTGCGCGACGCGATTGTCCACGCCCAGCGTGGCGGAAAGGTGCTTCTCGATCTTCGCGGCGCAGGCTGAGCCAGCGTCAGCATAACCGGCACACACACGAATGAACGCGAAACCATAACCACCACAGGGCGTATGGATTCCGGACTAACCCAGCGCTGCGGGCGGACCGTCGCAGAACGTTCACACTCTCGAACGGCTGAACGGGAGCCGAGTAGCCCACGCTAGGGCTACAGTTTCTGGGCGGACTTGACGTAGGTTCTCGAAACACCTCGCATCTGCCTCGACGGCTGTACTCGACTGTCAGAGATCGTTAGGTCGCGCCGCTGCGGGACCGCAGGCGACGCTCTCTGGAAAGTTGAGGTCTCGGCCTTTAAAGGGGGGATCTGCCCCGATCCCGTCCTAAGCGCGTCTACCACGCCGCCCGTCGCTCCTCTGTGACGACGGCGTCGAGGCGATGGCGTCCATGAGGCGCGTCAGCAGCGTGGTGTGCTCTTCGGCGTTCGCGACCGTGGCGCGATCGATCCCGGTCTCCGGGACGCCGATTGGGTTACGAGCACCGCATGGGCCGACCCAGCTCAGCTCCTCCCCGACGGTGCGACGGCCCTTGTGCAGCGCCCACATGCCGGCGCCGATCTCGTGGAGGCGCGCGATCAGTTCCTCGTGCCGGCGTCGCCTCGGGCGAGATCGAGCGCCAGCCATAGCCCATAGTCCGCGCGCCGAGCGGGTCAAGGGAGTCGTACCCTCTTCCGATCGCGAGGCCGGAGAAAAGGTGGCACGCTCCCCCGGAAAGGAGGTCCGAGCATGGGGATGGTCCTGTACGAGATGGCGATGAGCCCGAACGCCAAGCGCGCCCGCCTCGGGCTGGCGGAGACGGGTGCGCCGTTCGAGCGGCGCGAGGTGAATCTGCTCGCCGGCGAGCAGAAGACCGCCAGCTACAAGGCGATCCACCCCCTCGGCCGGGTGCCCACGCTGGACGACGACGGCGTCGTGGTCTGGGAGTCGGGGGCGATCCTGCTGTACCTCGCGGACAAGTTTCCGGAGGCGCGACTGATGCCCCGAGCCCTGGCCGAGCGTGGCCACGTGTATCAGTGGCTCACCTTCGGCGAGACGAGCATCCACGGCTACCTAGGGCCGATGGGTTTTCAGATGTTCCGCAGAACGCCCGAGAAGCGGGACCAGCAGATACTCGAGCGCGGGCGGCAGCGCATGCCGGAGGTCCTGCACGTTCTCGACCGACAGCTCGAGGGGAAGGACTACGTCGTCGGCGCCTTCTCGATCGCCGACTGCGCGTGCGCGCCCTGGCTCGAGCTCGCCCCGGGCTTCGGCATCGACCTCGAACCGTTTCCGAACGTCCGCGCCTGGATGTCGCGCATGCGTGCGCGTCCGAGCTGGGACGTCTAGGCCGGCGTCAGGCGGGAACGTCCGCGGACGCGAGGAGCGTCCGGCGGAACGCCCCCGGAAGAGGATCGGTGACCGCGCGCACGACGCCGCTCGCCGGCGCAGCGTAGGCGTCGGCATCGCCCGGGCGGCCCGTCGGTCGGGCGAAGTCGGCCTTCAGCGCGAGCGCGCGCCACTGGGCGGGCAGATAGCGCCCGCGACCGGCAACCGCGAGCCCGGCGTTAGCCGCACCCTCGGCATCTCCGTGCCGCTCGAGCGCGGCCAGCGCGCGCGCCCGCGTAACGAGCACCCGCGCCCGATGCGTCCCGTCCCGTGGCGCTGCGGGAGGCGACCGTGAAATTGCCAAAAGCGACGCCGACATCGGCGTATTGCGTTATCCCGTTTCTGCTACCGCTGCCGAAAAACCCTTGCCCCGCAAGGGCCAAGAAAGCTTCCCAAGCTGGCCGTCTTCGGCCGCCCCGGATCAGCCGCCGAGCTTCCTGAGGAATATCAGATAGTTGGCGGCTATCCGCTCGACGCCGTCGGAATGGCGCGCCACCCCGACCTTTGCGGGGCTGGCTCACGCGAGCGTGGGCTCGCCCTTGCGCTATTCGCACGGGCAGAGCTGACAGCTCTTGAGCGCATCGAGCACGCGCAGCACCTCGTCGAGCGGCGGCCGGCC
>DATNOH010000316.1:0-3066 GCA_035601435.1 Gemmatimonadales bacterium
GGAGAACGGCGCCCGTTGCAATGCTCCCCATTTTCTCATCGTCCAACGCTGAGACCGGCCTGCCTGAAGCCGCCAAGCCGTGAGACTAGACGCTGGCGGGCAGCGAGGGAGCACCGGTCGGCTCGAGCAGGAGATTGAGGCGGCGACAGAGATCGATCACGGCGTCGGCGCGGCCGGGGAACCACGCGCGTATCCACTCGGGCCGCTCGAAGAACGCGAGCGGAGCCTGGCCGGTGCGGCGGATGGAGCCGCGGCGGACGAGGCCGCTGGCGTTGATGAAGCTGACCTCATCGAGCACGCGGCCGGGGGCGGCGAAGCCCGGCGTGACGGGACAGAGCGCTTGCAGCGGCGGGAGCGATTCCGCGACGCAGCGCAGGCAGAACGCGTGGGCGCGCGCGCGAACGGCGGGTGACAGCGCCTCGAGCACCTGACGCATCGTGATGCCGGAGAAGATCGTGTCGTCGACGATCGCCATGGGCGTGGCCATCTCCACCGCGGCGAGCTGTCCAGCCAGTGACACGCCGGTCGGGCTCACGACCGCGTAGCCGCCGCGGGCGTCCTCTTCGCGCGTCAGATCCACCCGCCGGATGGCCGGGAACCAGCCGGCCTGGGCGTGGACCTGACGGGCGACGCGCTCGCCGGCGAGACCGATCCCGATCGTGAGCGCGAACGACGAGTGCGGGCCGCGCGCGATGAGCGCGGCGATCTGCTCCTGAAGCGTGAGCACGCTCACGCGGTCGTCGTGCCGGACCATCGCCATCAGCTCCTGCGCCAGCGCGAAGGCCGGCGAGTCGCCGCCGTGCCGCTCGCGGACGTCCTCGATCAGGTCGTCGTGGATGTAGAAGCGCCGGGGCGTGGGGGTGTCTCCCCACGGGCTCACGCGGCGCGCCGCGCTCGCGCGGCGACCGCGCGCGATGTAGGCGCGGCGGGGGCCAGCGCGAAGCGCACGCTAGCGTCGGTGTGCCCGGCGTCAAGACGGAGCCCGGCCGCGGCCAGCATCGCGCGCGTGGAGGCAAGCGTGAACTTGTACGCCGAGCAGTCGATCGGTGGAGCCGTTGCAGTCTGCGCCGGGCCGACGCCCATTGGGGGCTGGATGATATACACGCACCCCGCGTGCCCGTAAGCTGACGCCTTGACCGCCCCGGCGGATTCGCCCATTCTCTGCGGGCGAGGCGGGCAGGCGGCGGCCACCACGGTGGGCCCGCTCATCATGTCGGTGCCGGCGCGCTCCGCGCTGATGGTGGCACTCGGCCTCCACCGGCTGCGCAGCATGCAGGCGCGGAGCGTGTGGACCGCGATGTACTTCCTGCCGTTCGAGGTGTCGCTCGTGGCCGCCGCGCTCATATGGCAGTGGATGTACGACCCGCTCTACGGCTTGGCATTGATGGCGAGCTTGTCACCGGCGTCCGCCAGAAAGGCGTGAAGCGCTGCGACCACTTGGGCGCCCTCCCCGACCGCAGCAGCGACCCGCTTGACCGATGAGGAGCGAACGTCACCGATCGCAAAGACGCCGGGGCGACTCGTCTCGAGCGGTCGGCCGCCACCTCCGAAGTTGGCATCTGTGCGCACGAAACCCTTGTCATCAAGCGCGACGCCGGACTGCAATAACCACTCGGTGTTTGGCTCCGCACCGATGAACAGAAAGAGGTGGCGAATCGGCTGCCGTACTTCCCGGCCAGATGGGCGCTGGCGCCAGCGAATCGCTTCCAGCACTCCTCCGTGTCCTTCAAGCGCGCTGACCTCGGTCTGCGTCAGGACTTCGACATTGGGCCGGGCAGCAATGCGGTCGATCAGATAGCGCGACATACTCGCCTCCAAGCCAGATCCGCGCACCAGAAACCACACCTTCGCGACCCGGCTCGCCAAATACACCGTCGCCTGGCCCGCGGCGTTGCCGGCGCCGACCAGCGCTACCTCCTGCCCGGCGCACAGCCGCGCCTCCACTGGCGAGGCCCAATAGTGGACGCACGAGCCTTCGAATGCCGCGAGATTCTCGACCTCAAGGCGTCGGTATCTAGCGCCGCTGGCGACAATCACCGCGCGGGCGCTGACGCGTTCACCATTGGCGAGACCCAAAAGGAATCGCCCGCCACCAGAAATCGACTGATCCTGCAGACTTACGACTTCGTCCGGTATCGCCATCTCGGCCCCGAACTTCTCCGCTTGGTTGTGGGCGCGCGCCATCAGAGCCATACCAGCGATGCCGGTCGGAAAACCCAAATAATTCTCGATCCGGGCGGAGGCGCCCGCCTGGCCACCGAAGGCTCGGCTATCCAGAACGAGCACCGAGAGACCCTCGGACGCCGCGTAGACCGCCGCGGCGAGACCCGCGGGTCCGGCGCCGACGATAGCTGTGTCATAGACTTTGGCGGAATCGATGGGCCTGAGGAGACCAATGCAGCGGGCGAGCTCCGTCTCGCTAGGATTGCGCAGCAGCTGTCCGCTTGGACACAGCACGATCGGTAATTGGAGAGGATCTATGCGGAAGCGCTCAAGCAACGCGTTGGCGCCCGGATCGGTCTCGGGGTCCAACCTCTGGTGAGGATGCCCGTTCCGCGCCAGGAATCCTTCCAACCGAAGCACATCACGGTGATCTGCGCGACCGATGATCACCGGTCCGCCCGAACCCGTTTCGAGAAGACCGACGCGGCGCAGGATCAGCGCGCGAATGATGCGCTCCCCCAACTCGGCCTCCTCCACCAGAACCTCCCGAAGCTTGTGCGGCGGAATGACCAGCGCTTCGACCGTGCCTTGGGTATGCCCGTCCACCAGCGCCGGGCGGCCGGAAAGCTGGGCAAGTTCGCCCAGGAACGAGCCCGGACCGTACGTGACAATCGGCGGGTGGTGCGCCAGTTCGTCGCGCTGGGTGACGACGACGTTGCCGGTCAGGATGACAAACATACCCGGACCAACCTCGCCGGTTGTCGCCAGGCGTTCGCCCGCGCCGTAGGACCGCGTCTCCCCGAACCGGCGCAGCCGATCGATCTCCGGCGGCTCCAACACCAGGAACATCTGGTCGCGCCGAGTCTCGATGATCGGGTGTTCAGGTGCCGCCATGGTCGACCC
>DATNOH010000317.1:0-2485 GCA_035601435.1 Gemmatimonadales bacterium
GTCGTGGTGGACGACTACCTGCGCACGTCGAACCCGCGCATCTACGCGGCAGGCGACGTGGCGTCGCGCTTCAAGTTCACTCACGTGGCCGACGCCCTTGCTCGCATAGTGGTCCAGAACGCGCTCTTCGGCACCTTCGGCCGGAAGAAGGCGAGCGCGCTCGTCGTCCCGTGGTGCACCTACACCACCCCCGAGGTGGCGCACGTCGGCTCGTCCGAGCAGGACGCGACGGCGCGCGGCATCGAGGTCACCACCATCGACGTTCCGCTGCGCGAGAACGACCGTGCCCTGCTCGACGGCGAGGACGACGGCTTCCTCCGCGTGCACCTGCGCAAGGGAAGTGATCGGATCGTCGGCGCGACCCTGGTGGCCGCGCATGCCGGCGACATGATATCCGAGCTGACGCTCGCGATGACGTCGCGCACGGGGCTCGGCGCCATCGGCAGCACGATCCACCCATACCCGACCCAGAGCGAGGTGATGAAGAAGGCCGCCGACGCGTACAACCGCGCCCGACTCACGCCGCGCGTGAAGAAGCTGTTCGCGTGGTGGCTCGAGAGGAGTCGTTGAGGGCGCTCGGCGTTTTCCCCGGCGAGCGGGGCGTCCGCCCAATCTTTTCGGGCGACCCGTCCCCTCCTCGCATCCTTGGGTCGCACTGAACGAGCCGGCCGATGCTCTTGGTGGAGCTGGCTCACCGAATATCGAGGCGGCAACGCTCAGGCGACGCCTGGGGTCGGTCTCGCCGGCGATGAGGACGTCCAGCATGGCGCGCAAGCATCGAGGAGGCACGTTCGCGATCTTGAGGTTGGCGTCCTCGAGGTTGTGAATCCGCGTGCGTAGCTACCGAGAACGGCGATTCTCGTAACCGATCGCCCCTCGATTCTCGAAGGAGCCCCGACGAGTCACGGCCCTGACGAGGAGCGGGCGACTGGGGTCGAACCCGCGACGTCCAGCTTGGGAAGCTTTCTTGGCCCTTGCGGGGCAAGGGTTTTTCGGCGGCGGTAGCAGAAATGGGATAACGCAATATGCCGGCGCCCGGCCGGACGCCAGAAGTTGGCCGGTCGCCTCCGGTGATATGGGGCGCGGAGGAAGCCGCCTTCGCCTTCGCGCGCCTCTGCGCGCCTGAGCCGCGTCTCAGTCCATCGTCAACACGACGCGAAACTCCGCATGCCCGCTCGTCATCCGCTCGTACGCGTCCTTCACCTTCGCCAGCGGATACTTCTCGATCATCGGCCGGACACCCGCGAACGCCGAGAACTGCAGCGTCTCCTGTGAATCCATCGCGGTTCCCGAAGGCCAGCCCTGGATCGCGCGCCGCGCCAAGAGCAACTGCAGTACGGAAATCTCCATCGGTTCAACCGGTGCGCCGACGATCACCAGCTTGCCTCCCACGCTCAGGCCATCCACGAGCTCCGCGATGGCCTTCGCGCTCGGCGCCGTCGCCAGGATCACCTTCGCTCCTCCCAGCTTCTGCAGCTCTTCCGCCGGCTTCGTAGCCTTGCTGTCGATGTACGCGAACGCACCAAGCTTCTTCGCCAACGCCGCGTTCTCCGGCCCTCTCCCGACTCCCACCACGCGATACCCGGACTTCGCCGCATACTGGATCCCAAGGTGCCCCAGGCCGCCGATCCCCAGCACTCCCACCAGGTCTCCCGCGCGGGCGCCGCTGTTCCGGAGCGCATTGAACGTCGTGATTCCCGCGCACATCAACGGTCCTGCCTCCGCCCCATCGAGACCATCCGGAAGCAGCGCCACCGCCTCATGCCGCGCCAGCATGTACTGGGCATAGCCGCCATCGCGGGTGATGCCGGTGATCGCTTCGTTCGCGCACGTCACGAAGTCTCCGCGCCGGCAGCTCGGACACACGAAGTCGTGCCCGCCGTGCCATCCCACGCCCACCCGGTCACCCTTCTTCCATTCCGTCACGCCCGCGCCCGCTTCGTCGATCACGCCTACGACCTCGTGCCCGGGCACACGCGGATACATCAGCCCCGGCCACCCGCCGTCCTTCACCAGATGATCGCTGAAGCAGATCCCGCACGCCTTCACCCTGATCCGCACCTCGCCAGGCCCGGGTGACGGGATCTCCCGCTCCACGAGCTCGAACTCCCCGCCCGCCTTGTCCACCTGTGCCAGCAAATTCTTCGCCATCGCTTCCTCTCCCTTTCCGTTTTTCTGAGTGCCTTTTCCGCCCGACGCGAACTTGCCACAACGGTCGGGGCACGCATGCCAAATGCACATCGCCAAGCCCGTCGACCCGCCACAACTCGCGACCGCGGGTTGCGAAGCTGGGCGGTCGCAGCATGGACGGAGCGTAACCGAGCGCCTGTCGATCGCAACACGGCGGTATCTACTCGGCGATGCCGTGCTTCGCGTAATACGCCTTCATGCCGGGATGGTTCTTGACGCGCTCGAAATGCGCGACGAGCTTGGCCGCGACGCGATCGGGCAGATCGGCTGGAATGTAGTCGAGCTTGCCGGACCT
>DATNOH010000318.1:0-6054 GCA_035601435.1 Gemmatimonadales bacterium
CTCGAGCCGGCGGCGGCGGCGCGCGTGGCGCTCGAGGCATCGTTCGAAGCAGTGCGGCTCGAGGCGGACACCGTTTCCTGCCGGCCGATGTCGTGACGCTTCGCGTCGGCCTGATCGGCACGGGGTTCGCGCGTCGCGTGCAAGTCCCGGCGCTGCGTCTCGTACCCGGCGTTGTCGTGACCGCCCTCGCGAGCGGCAGCGCGGAGCGCGCCCGCGCCGTCGCGGCGGAATGCGGCATTCCCCACGCATTCGGGAGCGGTGAAGAACTCGCCCGCGCTCCCGATGTCGACCTCGTGATCGTATCGTCGACGCCCGATGCTCACGCGCGTCACACCATCGCGGCCCTGCAGGCGGGGAAGCACGTGTTGTGCGAGAAGCCCATGGCGCTCACGGTCCGGGAGGCGGAGCAGATGCTGGAGGTCGCGGCGCGGAGCCCGGGCTTGGCTCGGATCGACCACGAGCTGCGCTACGAGCCCAATCGACGCAAAGTGCGCCAGCTGATCCAGCTCGGCACCATCGGTCCGGTGCTCCATCTGGAGCTCGTGCTCAGGCCGTACGTGCGCGGCGATGGGCGGCCGCAGACATTCGATGCTCCGTGGACCTGGTGGTATGACGCGGCGAGGGGCGGCGGCATCCTGGGGGCGGTCGGGTCCCACCTCATCGACCTGTGCCGCTTCTGGACGGGGAGCGACATCGTCGAGGTCGGCGGCCGCGCCGCCACGCTCGTTCCCGAGCGGTACGATGAGCAGCGGGTGCGGCGCCGCGTGACCGCCGACGACTATGCGAGCTTTGTGATGCGCCTCGCGAGCGGCGCGATCGCGACCATCACGCTGACCACGGTGGCGTCGCACGGGCCCGGGCATTTCGCCCAGATCACCGGACGCGACGGCACGCTCGTGTTGACCGGCGAGACCACGCTCGAGATCGGTCGTGCCGGCGGGCCGCTCGAGGACGCCAGCATCCCGGACGACCTGTGGGAGCAGACGGCTCCCAACAACATGTGGGCCCGCTCGTTCGTGCGGTTGATGCGGGACGTGGTTGCGGTGCTCGGCGGCCGGCCGGCCGCGGGTGAGCCCGCCATGTTCCACGACGGCCTCGCCGTGCAGCGTGTCATGGACGCCGTGCGCGACGGGCGTGGCGCCCGGTTAGATTGACCTCGTGGAACAGACCTATTTTCGACGCGGCTTCGGACTCAAGGGCGACATCGAGGGAGCGCTCGCGGCGGACTATCACAGCCGCGTGGTGGACCGCATCCGCTCCCACGGCTACGTCCTCGCCGTCGGCGACCTGACGTTCAAGCTGGCGCGCGAGTTCGGGTTCTGCTACGGTGTGGACCGCGCCGTCGAGTACGCCTACGAAACCCGCACCAAGTTTCCCGAGCGGCGGGTGTTTCTGGTAGGCGAGATCATCCACAATCCGCACGTCAACAAGAAGCTGCAGGCCATGGACGTCGAGTTCCTGCACCGGCCGGACGACGGTGAGTTCGACTTCAGCGGGATCACGCCGGCGGACGTCGTCATCCTCCCAGCCTTCGGGGTCACGGTGAAGGATTTCGAGCGGCTGCGCGCGGTCGGCTGCGTGCTGGTGGACACGACCTGCGGATCGGTGCTCAACGTATGGAAGCGCGTGGACGCTTACGCGAAGGACGGCTTTACGGCCGTGATCCATGGCAAGTACCACCACGAGGAGACGAAGGCCACGTCCAGTCAAGTCACCAAGTATCCGGCCGGTCGCTTCCTCGTGGTGCGCGACATGGACGACGCGCGTGCAGTGTGCCGCTATGTCGAGGGAGCGGGGTCCGGGGACCGATTGGTGGAGCGCTTTGCCGGCAAGATGTCGCCCGGCTTCGACCCCGACCGTGACCTGGTGCGCGTCGGCGTCGCGAATCAGACCACGATGCTCTCCGGGGAGTCACTCGCCATCGCGGCCGAGATCCGGCGCAGCATGGTGAAGCGGTACGGCAATGACGCCCTGCCCGATCACTTCCGCACATTCGACACGATCTGCTCGGCTACCCAGGACCGTCAGGACGCCGTGTTGAAGCTGATCGCCGAACCGCTCGACCTGATGATCGTGATCGGGGGATACAACTCGAGCAACACGACCCACCTCGCCGCCATCTGTCATGAGAGGGCGCCGACCTATCACATTGAAGACGCGAGCTGCATCGATCCGGAGGTTGGAGCCATCCGGTTCCGCCCGGTGGGGGCCGAAGAGGAGCAGGTGGTGACCGGGTGGTTGCGCAGCGGACCCCTGACGGTGGGCGTCACCGCGGGTGCGTCGACGCCGAACAACAAGATTGGGGAGACCGTCGAACGCATCGCGGCATCGCGGGGGGTGTCGCTCCTTCGGTAAATCTTCGCCATATTTCAGGATGTCGTTGTCCGGTTTCCATCCCGCCATTGAGCGCTGGTTCGAGTCCCGCTTCCGCGACCCCACCGAGCCGCAGCAGCGTGCGTGGCCGCTCATCCAGGCCGGCCGCAATGCCCTGATCGCGGCCCCCACCGGCTCCGGAAAGACGTTCGCGGCCTTCCTCGCCGCCATCGATTCACTCCTGCGTCAGGGACTGGACGGGACCCTGACGGACGGGACCCAGGTCGTATACGTCTCGCCGCTCAAGGCACTCTCGAACGACGTCCAGAAGAACCTGGCGGAACCGCTCGCCGAGATCCGCCGCACGCTTGAAGCGCTGTGCCTGCCGGACGCGGAGATCCGCACGCTGGTGCGCACGGGCGATACGCCGGGCGCGGAGCGTCAGGAGATGGTGCGGCGGCCCCCGCACATTCTCGTCACCACACCCGAATCGCTCTATTTGATTCTCACCTCCGAGCGGGCCCGCGAAATGCTGCGCGGCGTGCGCACGGTGATCGTGGACGAGATCCACGCCGTGGCGCGCGACAAGCGGGGGAGCCACTTGGCGCTGTCGCTCGAGCGGCTGGAGCACCTCACCGGCCGGCGACTCCAGCGCATCGGCCTCTCGGCGACGCAGAAACCGATCGAGGACATCGCGGCGTTCCTCACCGGCACTCGACACCCAACACCTGACACCTGCATCATCGACTCGGGACACGCGCGCACGCTCGATCTGGCACTCGAGATTCCCTCGTCGCCGCTCGAGGCGGTGATGGCGGCCGAGGTGTGGGATGAGATCTACGAGCGGCTGGTGCAGCTGATCCTCGAGCATCGCACCACCCTCGTATTCGTCAACACCCGTCGGCTCGCGGAGCGGCTCACGCTGCATCTCTCCGAGCGGCTGGGCGCGGATCAGGTGACGTCGCATCACGGCAGCCTCTCTCGAGAAAAGCGCCTCGATGCCGAGACCCGACTTAAAGAGGGGAAGCTCAAGGCGTTGGTCGCGACCGCCTCGCTCGAGCTGGGGATCGACATCGGCGCGGTGGACCTGGTGTGCCAGATCGGCTCGACCCGCTCGATCGCGACTCTGCTGCAGCGCGTGGGTCGCTCGGGACACCACCTCGCCGCCGTGCCCAAGGGCCGACTGTTCCCGCTGTCGCGCGACGAGCTGATCGAGTGCGCGGCACTGGTGCGCGCCGCCCGGGAGCGGACGCTCGACCGATTGATCATCCCGGACCATCCCCTCGACATCCTGGCGCAGCAGATCGTGGCGGCGGTGGCGTGCGACGAGTGGCAGGAAGACGCACTGTTCGATCTCGTGCGGGGGGCATACCCGTACCGCGAGGTCTCGCGCAAGGATTTCGACGCCGTGGTGCAGATGCTCGCCGAGGGATTCACTACCCGGCGCGGGCGGCGCGGCGCGTACGTCCATTATGACGGGGTGAATCGCCGGTTGCGCGCGCGGCGCGGCGCCCGGCTGGCCGCGCTCACGTCGGGCGGGGCGATTCCAGACGTCGGCGACTATCGGGTGATTCTCGAGCCGACCGAGACATTCGTCGGCACCCTCAACGAAGATTTCGCCATCGAGAGCGCGCCGGGCGACATTTTCCAGCTGGGCAACCGTTCGTATCTGATCCAGAAGGTCGAGTCCGGCCAGGTGCGCGTGGTGGATGCCCAGGGCCAGCCGCCGTCGATCCCCTTCTGGCTGGGCGAGGCACCGGGTCGCACACCGGAGCTGTCGCAGGAAGTGTCGCGACTGCGCCGAGACGTCGATGCTCGGCTGGGGGATATCGGCGCGGCTATTACCTGGCTCGCTGGCGAGATAGCGGGTGTCACCGAGCCGGCGGCTCGCCAGATGGTCGAGTATCTCGACGCCTCGAAGAAGATCCTGGGCGTCACCCCAACGCAGGAAACCCTCGTGCTGGAGCGGTTCTTCGACGAGGCGGGGGGGATGCAGCTGGTGCTGCACGCGCCGTTCGGGAGTCGCGTCAACCGCGCCTGGGGTCTCGCGCTTCGCAAGCGGTTCTGCCGCAGCTTCAACTTCGAGCTCCAAGCGGCGGCCACCGAGGACGCGATCGTTCTGTCGCTCGGGCCCCAGCACAGCTTCCCCCTCGAGTCGGTGTTCCAGTACCTGAAGCCCGACACGGCGGAGCACCTGCTGGTGCAGGCGATGCTGGACGCGCCGATGTTCGGCTCGCGCTGGCGCTGGAACGCGACTCGCGCGCTCGCCGTGCTGCGTGCCCGCGGCGGCAAGAAGGTGCCCACGCCGCTCCAGCGCATGGATGCCGAGGACCTGGTGGCCGCCGTATTCCCCGACCAGCTCGCCTGCCCTGAGAACCTCGTGGGGGACCGCGAGATTCCCGATCATCCGCTGGTGCAGCAGACCATCGCGGACTGCCTGCTCGAAGCGATGGACTTCCCCGGCTTGAAGCGCGTGCTCGAAGGGATGGAGGCAGGTCGATTCACGCTGGTGGCGCGCGACACCACGGAGCCCTCCCCGCTCGCCCACGAGGTGATCAACGCCAAGCCGTACGCCTTCCTCGACGACGCGCCACTGGAAGAGCGCCGCACCCAGGCGGTGATCACTCGGCGCGGGCTCGATGTGAAGACCGCGGAGGAGCTCGGAAAGCTCGATCAGGCGGCGATCGATCGGGTGAAGGCAGAGGCGTGGCCCGACCTCGGCTCCACCGACGAGCTGCATGATGCGTTGCTTGTCGCCGGTGCCCTGACGAGTGCGGAATGCGGAGCGCGGAATGTGGAATGGAAAGGGTATTTCGAGGAATTGGTGAAGGCGGGGCGAGCGGGCGTGCTGCAAACCGAATCGAAGCTCTGGGTAGCGGCCGAGCGGTTGCCGATGCTGGAAGCGGCGTTCCCGGGTGCTCGATGCGAGCCGGCACTGAGCGTGCCGGAGCGGGATCGCGCGAAGGTATGGACGCGCGAGGATGCACTGCGCGAGCTGGTGCGCGGGCGGCTCGAGGCGGTCGGTCCCACGACGGCCGCCGAGGTGGCCCGCTCGCTGGGCATGGCGGTCGGGGACGTGGACTTCGCGCTCGGCGCGCTCGAGCACGAAGGCTTCGTGCTGCGCGGGCGGTTCACCCCCGGCGTCGCGGAGCTCGAGTGGTGCGAGCGGCGCCTGCTGGCCCGCATCCACCGCTACACCCTCGACCGCCTGCGTAAGGAGATCGAGCCGGTCACCGCGGCGGACTTCATGCGGTTTCTGTTGCGGTGGCAGCGCGCCGCACCGGACGCCCGGGCCGAGGGGCCGGAAGGACTCGCGGCAGTGCTGGAGCTGCTCGACGGGTACGAGGTACCGGCGGGTGCGTGGGAAGCGGACGTGCTCCCGGCGCGGCTGGGCGAGTACGACCCGCTGTGGCTCGACGGTCTGTGCCTTTCGGGGGAGATCGCCTGGGGCCGGCTGTCGCCGGCGGCGCCGGCGAACGGCCACAAGGGCGGCCCGATTCGCACCACCCCGATTGCCCTGTTCCGCCGGGAGCGGGGCGCGGTGTGGCGGTCCCTCACGGTGCCGCCCGATCCGGCGCAGCTCCCGCTCTCGCATTCGGCCCGCGCCGCGTTCGATGCGCTGGAAGAGCGGGGCGCGTCGTTCTTCGGCGACTTGGTGAACGCGACGGGACTGTTGCGAACCGAAGTGGAGAAGGGACTGGGTGAGCTGGTCGCGTGGGGGCTCGTCACCTCGGACAGCTT
>DATNOH010000319.1:0-4940 GCA_035601435.1 Gemmatimonadales bacterium
GCCGCGAACCCGCAACCGATCGACCAACCCGAAGAGCCACGGGGCGAGCTTCAGTCCGATCCACAGGGCTATGAAAAGGAACGCGACCGCCACGCCGAGGATGCGCAGCGCGCCCTGCAGGGTGAAGGCCGTCCCGGCCGCCAGTCCCGAGACGACGCCCAGGATTACGAGCCCGATGACGTCGTCGATCACCGCCGCACCAAGAATCATGCGTGCCTCGAGGCTGTGCAGCACCTGGAGGTCCTTGAGCACCCGCCCGGTGATCCCGACCGAGGTCGCGGTGAGGGTCGCGCCCACAAAGATGGCGGTCGTCAACGGGTCGACGGTCGTGTGCTCGTACCCGTGCCAGCCGGACCGCCAGTACAAAAAGCCCAGGACGAACGGCACCGCGACACCCACCACCGCGACCGCGGTTGCGGCGGTCCCCACCCGCATCATCGCTTTGAGATCGGTCTCGAGCCCGATCTCGAACAGCAACACGACGACGCCGACTTGGGCGAGCAGCCGAAACACCGGCGTGAGCGTGTCGTCGGCGCCGATCGGGATGACGTTGAGAAAGCCGACCCCGAGGAGGATGCCCACCACGAGCTCGCCCATCACGGCAGGCTGCCCCAGACGCTCGAACGCCTCGCCGGCGAACTTGGCGGCGAGCAGCATGACGGCGAACACCGTGAAAAAGCGGGCGACGTCGATTCCCCCCGCGGCTGCCCCAAGCGCGAGGGGCAAGCCTACGGCCAGGGCCCACGCGGGCAGGCTAAAGCGGCTGCGTCGCTTTGGGATGGAAGTTGAAGGTGTGATTGAACAGCGGCAGGCTGACCGACTCATTGTACTCGGTCTCGATCACGATCTCCCGGGGTGACGCCCGCCGAGCGATGCGGATCTGCTGGGCCTCGGGCGGAAGCCCGATGTCCTGCGCGGCGGCCTGGATGCGGCGGCGGATCGTGCCGTCGTCGAGAGAGGGGGCGAGCGCCGCCTGGGTCTGCATCTCGTCGAGCAAGCGATAGTACCGAAAGAACAACTCGCCGATGTTGACCCCATAGTACAACGCCCCAACCAGGAAGAGCAGCGAAACCAGGCAGCCGGTAGAGCTGGCGCCGCGCCGGCCGGCGAAGGGACGCTTCACCACTGCGACTGCGCTCCATCCACCAGGTCGTTCACGAGGTTCTCGAGCGCCAGCTTGCGGCCCGCTGCCTCCTGGGGCGGCGTGTAGTTTCCCGTCTCGCTCAACCCCTGCCGCTGCCACAGCGTCTTGCCTTCCCGCTGGTCGAGAATCTCGACGTCGATGGTGATCTGAACCTGGCGCTGCGTGACGTCGGTGCGGCCCTGCCCGGCGCGGAACGCCGCCGGCAGGTCGGGGTCGTAGCGCGTGACCTTGCCGCGCACCACCGCATCCGCGGTGTTCTCCCCCGCGATGCGGAGCCCAAGGCGGCGCTGGAACGCTTCCAGCACCGCGTCGTTCACTTCCTTGGTCAGCGCCGGTTCAGCGGTCTGGTTGTCGAAGGGCAGAATGGCGACGGTCTTGATGTTCGGCAGGCCGCCGCCGGCGAACCCGTACAGGCAGCCACTGAGCGCGAGGGCGAGCGCGCTAACGGCGCCCGCGCCAAATCGCAGGGTCGAGCACCGCGGCCGTGTCCACCGAGACCACCGTAAGCTCAAACCGAGCCCTCTCCCCAGGAAAATCCATGCGGGCGCGCGCCGGCAGCCGCTGCGCGTCGAATTCGGTGCGGCTGCGCGCCAACACCTTGCCCTCGCGCCGCCACTCCGCGTCGAGGACGCGCGCGCCGCCGCGCGTCTCGCGGTAGTCGAGCGTGTCACCGTCCTGCACGAACCGCGAGATCCGGACGGTCGAATCGGCGCCGTGGCTTCCGAACACCAGCGCGTCCGGCGCCGGTGGCCGCATGATCCCGAGCGCCGCCCACAGCATCCGCACCGCGGGGATCAGCGAGCGGAAGTTCTTCTCGGGATCCGCCCAGATGGCCGAGTCGGCGACGATCGCCGCCGCTCCCGCGCCGAGGCCCAATGGTCCCACGTAATCGAACCGTAGCGAATCGGGCGGTGCGATGCGTGCCTGTCCTCGGCCGCCCCACCGCTTCTGGTCGTCCTGATACTTCCACCGGAACCGGATCGCCGTGCGGCGTGTGGGCAGTGTGCCCCGAGTCCATTCGACGGCCGAGTCGCGATCCGCCGGGGCCAGCGGCTGCGGCACCAACGGCGCCGGCGGTCGCGGGCACCCGGCCAGCAGCGCACAGGCGGCAATGTAGGAGAGCGCTACCCGCGGGTCAAGCGGAAAACGTTGCGGTCTCAATAGTTAAACCCAGAAGTAGTAACCCGTCAAAGTAGTGCCGGCTTACGACCGACAGGAAGGCCGCGACCGGCACCCTAGATGCGCACGGGATCCGGAATCGGCTTGAGCAGGTCGAGGACATGCTCCGGGATACGCGTCACTGTGTGCTGATGGGTGAGCGAGACGAGCGCGGTCACGCCCGTGGCGAGCAGCTCGCCCGTCCCCGCCCGCTCGACGACGTAGCCGAAGGTGACCCGCCGAGACGCGAGCTCGCGCACCCAGCAGCGCACCTGCACCAGGTCGTCGTACCGGGCGGCGGCGCGGTAGCGCACGTGAACTTCGGAAACGGCGAGGTAGACGCCCTGCTGCTCCAGCTCTTTGTAGGTCAGCCCCGTTTCGCGCATCAGCTCGGTGCGCGCGCGGTCGAACCAGACGAGGTAGTTGGCGTGGTAAACCACGCCCATCTGGTCGGTCTCGGAATAATTGACGCGCAGAGTTATCGAGCTGATCACGCCGGGGCAACATAGCGCTTGCGGCTGTTCTCCGCGATTCCTAGCTTGGGGGCCGTGCCACTCCCTGCTTCCCGCGTGGTCGTCGTCGCCGACGCGCATCTCGGCCAGGTCCCGCCCGCGATCGCAGCCACGTTTCACCGTTTCCTCGAGGCCATGCCGGATCTCGGGGACGCGCTGCTCATCAACGGCGACCTGTTCGACTTCTGGTTCGAGTACGGCTCGGTCGTCCCGCGCCGTCACTTCGGCACGGTCGCGAAGCTGTACGCCCTGCGGACCCGTGGCGTCCCCATCACGTTCGTGGGCGGCAACCATGACCGCTGGGGCGGCGACTTTCTCATTCACGACCTGGGGATCGCCTTCCATCCGGGGGAAGCCGAGTTCGATGTGGCGGGGCGCCGCGCCTTCGTGGCCCACGGCGACGGGCTGACCGAGCAGCACTGGAGCGCCAGGCTGATGCACCGGGTCACGCGCCACCCACTCACCATCAGGGTATTCCGGGCGCTGCATCCCGACCTGGGCTTCTGGATCGCGCACCAGCTGTCCCGCAGGCTCGCGGATAACACCCGCGACCGGGCCGTCCTCGACCGGGCCGAGCGGGCGCAGGCGCAGTACGCGGAGCAGCTGCTCGCGCGCCGGCCGGACCTGGAGCTCGCGATTCTCGCCCACACGCATCGTCCGGCGCTGGCGCAGCTGCCGAACGGGCGAGCGTACCTGAATCCGGGAGCCTTCCTCGACGGCGGGCGGTATGCGGTCGTAACGAAAGACAACGTCGAGCTAAAGGCGTTTCACTAAGACGTAGCACAACGACGTAGCACGCAGGCGGGGTCAGCCGAGTGGCACGACTTCCACGTGCTTCAGCTTCTCGCCCAGAAACCGCGCGCCGACCTTACGGAAATGCGGCTCGTCGTCCGACACCACAAAGCGGTGCGTCGGATGATCGTCCGGAGGCGCCGTGAGGCCGCGTCGGGTGAGATCCTCGGCCACGACCTTCGCGGTCTCCTCGGCGCTGTCCACCAGCGTTACCGCCGGTCCCAGCACACGGGCGAGCAACGGCTTCATGAGCGGGTAATGTGTGCAGCCTAGCACGAGCACGTCCGCGCCGGCGCGCTGCAGCGGCGCGAGGTACTCCCGCGCGATCAGCTCCGTCGCCGAGTGGTCGAACCACCCCTCTTCCACCAGCGGCACGAACAGCGGACAGGCCTGGACGCACACGGCGGCGTCAGGCCGGAGCTGTTTGATGGCCCGCTCGTAGGCACCGCTCGCGATCGTGCCCGCCGTACCGATCACGCCGATCTTCCCGGACCGCGTGCCCTGCACCGCGGCGCGCGCACCCGGCTCGATCACGCCGACCAGGGGCACGGGCGAGCGCTCCCGCAGGAAGTCCAGCGCCTGGGCGCTGATGGTATTGCACGCGACGACCAGGGCCTTCACACCACGCTGGAGCAGGTAGGCGAGAATCTCACCCGAGTAGCGACGCACCGTGTCCGGCGACTTGGGCCCGTAGGGAACGCGCGCCGTGTCGCCGAAATAGATCACAGACTCGTGCGGCAGGCGCTCGAACACCGCCCGGGCCACGGTGAGGCCCCCGATGCCCGAATCAAATACGCCGAGCGGCGCCGCGTTCACGGCCGGGGCACCGGCAGGCTGATCCCGACCCCGCCTGGGAACGCCCGAACCTGCAAGTCCTTGGGAAAATCCTGGAGGTGCGCCGAGACGAACGCTTCGGCCCCGGAGAACAGGTGATTGAAGACCCAGAGCACGATCCAATCCTGGACTTGCTGCTTTTTTGCGTCGATCAGCGAAGAGCGTGTTTCCCGGAGGTAGTTAAGCTCGGATTGGGCCTTCAGCGTCATCATCGCGCTCACGCCTTCCCAGGTCGCGAACACCGCGCCAGTGACGTGCCGGCCCGTCGCGGCCTGTCCCCAGCCCGGCACGAGCAGCGACCGGAGGAACGCCCCCATCGGCCCGATGCGGTGGGTCGTGTCGATAGGAACGACCAGCGCGCCGGTAGTGACGAGCGGGGGGGACGGCGCTGTCGTGTCGGGAACCTGGGCAAACAGACGGATGGCCGAGCCGGCGGACAGGAGGGCCGCGAAGACTACGCCCCGTCGGATCGCCTTCATCGCGCTACCATCACTTTCAGC
>DATNOH010000320.1:0-7801 GCA_035601435.1 Gemmatimonadales bacterium
CGTAGACCGGATAGCGGCGCCAGCTGCCCGAAGAATCGAAGTAGAACGCGGCGTTGTAATAGTCGTACGAGCCGTCGGGATGGTACTCGCCGTAGATCCCGCCCGTGAGGATGGGCGTCCGGCTCTCGCGCGCGAGCCCGGCGATACTCGAGTCCCAGGACGGTTGCAGGTAACCAGGGACCGCCGCCTCTGGCCAGATCATGAGTGCCACGCGGCCGCGCGCCTCGAGCGCGCGAGACATCGTCACGAGCTTCGCCACCACGCTATCGGCGTGGCGGGGATCCCACTTCTCCCGGAAGCCTTCGTTCGGCTGGAACAGTCCAACGGTGCCGAGCTCGCGGACCGGGAGCGTGCGCGTTCGCCACACGCCGTAGCCCCACGCCGCGACGATCGTGACCACGACGGCGGCGATCGGTCGCCACCGGACCGTTCTCCTCCCTGCTCCCTGCTCCCTGCTCCCGAGCAGCGCGTCCACCACCATGACGTTGGCCCAGGCGAGCCACAGGGTCACGCCGCGCGCGCCCGCCAGGTCGGCCCACTGCACAAGCGTCGCGGCGTCGGTCAGCGAAGTCCCCAGCCCCAGCCACGGGAACCGAATGTCCCCCTGATGGCCCACGGCCCATTCGACCGCCGTCCACGCGACGGGGAGCACGATCGCCACCGGGACCGCGGGCAGGCGGAGGCGCACGCGCACCACAAGCCAGAAGAGCAGCGCGTGCCACACGCCGAACAGCGCGATCGTGGCGAGATAGCCGAGCGCCGACAGCGGTGTGAAGTGCCACAGCGCCACCACGAGCCAGTACAGCACGGCGCCCTGAGTCACGAAACCGTACCAGAACCCCCAGCGCAACGCGCCGCGCGGGTCGCGCTCGCTTTCGAACCGGCGCAGCAGAACGACCGCCGGTGCCAGGGCGAGGAAGCTCACGACGGGAAGGCGGAACGGGGGGTAGCTGGCGGCGAGGAGGGCGGCGCCCAGGGCGACGAGGGCCGCGGCCTGCCGGGTCGGCGTCGTCACAGGACCACGTCGCGCCCTTCGTCGGCCGAGCGATAGATGGCATCCAGGACGCGGTGCAAAGCGAGCTGGTCGCGCGGCGGCGGTGCGTTCACATCCCCTTTCATCACGGCGAGGAAGTACGTCCACTCGGCGCGGTAGGACTGCGCAAACGGGGTCTCGCGTCCGCTCGCGCCGGTGGGCGTAACGTCGGTGACCGACCCGTGCATTTCCTTGAACACCCGCAGCGGCTGGACCCGGGCCGACCCCTTGGTCCCGACCAAGTCGAACCAGAAGCGCTCGGCCTCGCCCATATGGCGCCAGCTCACATCGATCGACAGCGACAGGCCGTTCTCGCACACCACGAGAGCCGTCGCCATGTCCTCCACGCTGTCCTTGCCGTGCCCCATGGTGTGCGCCGCGATGCGCTTGGCCACGGGCCATCCCGCGAGCCAGAGCCCGAGGTCGAGCAGCTGCAGCCCGAGGTCGAGGAAGGCGCCGCCGCCAGCCTCCTGGCGCCGCAGCCGCCACGCTACGAGGTTGCGGCTCGGCTGAAACGTGTACCAACCGCAGCGGATCGCCTGCAGCACGCCGATGTCCCCGCCCGCGAGGAAGCCGCGCACCGCCTGCACGTCGGACCGGAACCGGTGATTCATCCCGACCATCACACGCCGGCCGTATTTTTCGCTCGCCTGCAGCACCCGCTCCACCCCCGCGACCGTGAGCGCGACGGGCCGCTCGCACAGCACGTGGGCCCCCGCCGCGAGGGCCGAGACGACGTGGATTTCGTGCAGGTGGTTCGGCGTGCAGATCGCGACCGCGTCGGGACGGGTGTACTTGAGTACTTCCTCGATATCATCGAAGGTCTCTTTGACTTCGAAGCGCCCCGCCAGCGCCTGAGCCTTCCCGAGGTCCGAGTCGCAGATAGCGGCCACCTCAACGCCCGGCAGGCGCCGCAGGACCGGGAGGTGCGCCACCTGCGCGATGGCGCCCGCCCCGATCACCGCGACGCGTATCGGGTCGCTCACTTCCCTGTCCCTTTGTTCCCCGCTCCCGCCCAGCGGTACATCACCCCGGTGCGGAGCGACGCCGTCGAGACGCCACTCGATACCACGCCGCGGGCCTCGACGGTGAAGCGCCAGCGCTTGGCACCCACCTCGGTACCGATAGTGCCGTTCAGCCCCGCCGTGATGGAGTTGAGCGCGTCCTGCACGAAGGTGCCGTTGATGGCCGGTCCACTCCCGTGCCGGATGTGGGCGCCGAGCCCGATCCCGAGGTAGGTCGTCACCGAGCGCCCCTGCGAGATGAGGTATTGCAGGTCCACGTCTCCGGTTACGTCGCTCCAGGTGACGCGGCCGAGGCGGATCGTGTCGTCCGCCGATGGGTCGATCACCACGCTCTTGAGCCGCTGCTCGAAGCGCGCACGCGCCTCCGAGCTGATATCGGCCTTGTAATAGGAGACGCCGAGCAGCACGCGCACGCGCGGTGCAATGAGCCCGTAATCGAGACGCAGGCCGCCGGTGAGCGTGCCTCGGATGTTGTTTCCACCGACCGGACCGAGGTCGAGCTGGAGGGCACTCGGCTTCAGGTTGTCATAGGAGAACTTCGAGAGAAACCCTTGGGCGGACAGGCGGTCTGGCCGTCCGACGGCCAGGAGGATTGCGACCAGGGAGACCGCCCGTCCCCCCGACCGCGCCACCGCCTCAGTAAAGGCGCGCAACATTGGTCCCCGGAAAGTAGGTGGTGACGATCGTGCGGTAGTCCTGACCCGCGCGGGCCCGGCCCACCGCGCCCCACTGACAAAACCCCACACCGTGCCCCCACCCCGACCCAGTCGCGACGAGCCGGCTGACCTGCCCGCTGTCCGTCGTTACCGAAAGCGCGAACAGCGTACTGCCGAGCAGTTGATCGGGCTGCGGCCGCAGCACCGCGCGCACGTCCGGGCCAGGCACGCGCACGTCGCCGTGCTCGAACACGATGCGCAGCTCGCCGACCCGGCCCGAGGCGGTCGTGCGGGCCACTGCGATGTCCGTGATGCGTTGCAGCCCGCCCCCGCCCGCGTTCATCATCGCGGGAAGCGTCCGCGACAATATAGCGCGCAGCCTGGCGCCATCCCATTCTTCGCGCCAACGAAACCGCGGGGAGAGCTCGCAGTAATAGTGGCCGCCCCCGGACGCATCCGAGACGGGCCGCAGGTAGGGCTGGCTCTGGGCCGTCTTGAATGCTTCGTCCGCACCGGCGGTCGAGAATCCGCAGGTCGAGTGGAAGTACGCGTAAATCAGATCACCGTCATAACGGAGCACCTCCCCGCGAGTGGCCCGGAGGGCGCGCCACACCTCGGCCGTTTCACCCGCGATGCCGGTATAGACCTGGTCCCGCACATCGGCCCAGGCGTCGAACCCTTGCGGTTCCCAGCGGCCGCGGTTCTTGAGCGCGAACGTCCGCGACACCACGGCCTGCGCGAGCATCGCCTGGCGCTCATCGGCTCGGCGGGGTCCCAACTCCCCGCCGATCACGCCCGCGAGGTAGCTCTCGACCGGCACGCGGTTCATCAAGGTGAGCCCCGCGCGGTCGCGCAGCACGTTCAAGCGCCCGCGATAGCGGCGGCCGTTCGCCATGGCGAACCGCCGCTCCGTGACGTTCACCGCGGAGATCCCGCCGCGCGACTCGCCGCGGGAGCCGTCGGGCTTCACGAGCCTGATCCCCGGCGTGTCGATCACGACCGTCCAGGCCGTACCGGCCGGGATCGATCCGATGGGCTCGCCATTCGAGTCGTCGGTGACGAACAGCTCGCCATCGCCTCCCAGCGTGACGCTGGGCGCGCCGGCAACGAGCCCGACGCGCAGCTCCGGCTCTGTCCCGGGAGTGAGCGGCGATGGTTGCGGCCGCCCACAGGCCCCGGCGAGCGCGAGAGCGCTAGCGAGCGCGCGCTTCGCCCAGCGCCGCGTCGAGTTGTGTGATGGTGGAGTCGATGTCGGCATCGGTATGCGCGCTGGAGACGAATCCCGCCTCGAACGCCGAGGGGGCGAGGAACACGCCACGCGCCAGCGCGGCCCGGTGCCAGCGCGCGAACAATGCCGTGTCCGCGGCCTTGGCTTCGGCGAAATTCCTAACCGGGCCGGGCGTGAAGTACATCCCCCACATCGAGCCCGCGTGCCCCGTGGTGACCGGGACCCCGTGCCGGTGCGCGGCGTCCCCTATACCCGCGACCAGCCGCGCGGTTCGCCGCCCCAGTGTTTCGTAGAACCCCGGTCGCTCGGTCTCGCGCAGCGTGGCAATACCGGCGGCCATCGCCACCGGATTCCCCGAAAGTGTTCCCGCCTGATAGACCGGGCCCTCGGGCGCTACCAGCCGCATCAGGTCCGCGCGCCCGCCGTACGCTCCGACCGGCATGCCGCCGCCGATGATCTTGCCAAGGGTGGTGAGATCGGGTCGCACGCGCAGCCGCTCTTGCGCCCCGCCGGCCGCGACCCGGAACCCCGTCATGACCTCATCGAAGATGAGCAGCGCGCCGTGGCGATCGCACAGCGCTCGCAGCGTTTCGTGAAAGCCGGCGTCGGGAGCAATGAACCCGGCGTTCCCCACGTACGGCTCGACGATCACCGCCGCCACTTCGGCGCCGCGCCGGCGGAACAGATCCTCGACCCCGCCCGCATCGTTGAACGCCACGGTGACGGTCAGCTCGGCCAGGGCGGCCGGCACGCCAGGGCTGTCCGGCAGGCCCAGCGTGGCCACGCCGCTCCCTGCCTTTACAAGGAAGCCATCGGCGTGGCCGTGGTAGCACCCGGCAAACTTGAGGAGCACGTTGCGCTTGGTCGCGGCGCGGGCTACCCGCACCGCGGCCATGGTCGCCTCTGTCCCCGAGTTTACAAAGCGCACCATTTCCACCGCCGGCATCCGCCGCCGCACCGCTTCGGCAAGCTCCACTTCGCTCTCGCAGGGCGCGCCATAGCTCCACCCGGCGGCAGCCGCCCCGCGGATCGCGTCCAGCACCACCGGATGCGCGTGTCCCAGGATCAGGGCGCCCCAGGAGCAGACGTAGTCGAGGTACGTCCCCCCATCCACGTCGGTGAGGCGCGCCCCGGCCGCCCGGGCAACGAAAAAGGGCGTCCCGCCCACTGCCCGGAACGCCCGCACCGGCGAATTCACCCCACCCGGCAACACCGTTTTCCCCCGCTCGAAGAGCTCCTCCGAGCGGCTCACGTCAGCGCGACCGCCCGGAAATCGTAGTCCTCGCTCGCCGTGAGCCGGGCCCGCACGAAGCTTCCTGACCCGGCCCAACCGCCCTGCTCCAGGTACGTGACGCCATCGACGTCGTCGGCCTGCCACGCCACGCGCCCCACGTGCGTGGCGCCCGCCTCCTCGGGATCGGCCACCCGGTCCACCAGCACCGGCACCTCCCGGCCCACGAACCGCGCGAGCCGCTCGGCCGAGATGGCGCGTTGGACCTCGAGCAGCTCCTCCAGACGCTCGCGCTTCGCCGTATCGGGGACGTCGTCGTCGTACTGCGTGGCGCGCGTGCCCTCCTGGGGCGAGTAGGAGAAAGCGCCGAGCCGGTCGAACTGGGCCTCCTCGAGGAACGCCAACAACTCCCGGAAGTCGTCCTCCGTTTCGCCGGGAAAGCCCACGAGGCAGGTCGTGCGGATGGCGAGGTCGGGGATCGCCCCCCGCAGCCAGCCGAGTTTCTCGCGCAGCGTGCGTTGGCGCTCGGGGCGGCGCATACGCTCGAGCATACGGTCGGCGGCGTGCTGGATCGGCATGTCGATATAGGGAACGATGCGTGGGCTCCGCGCCACGAGCTCCACCAACCGGTCCGTGAGACCCGCCGAGTAGACGTACAACAGGCGATACCAGGGCACAGATGTCTGTGCGAGCAGCGCTTCGAGCAGATCGGGGAGTTTGGGCCCGCCCAGTCCCGAGTCCCGGCCGTAGTGGCCCAGATCCTGGGCCACCAGGTTGATCTCTTGCGCGCCCTGCGCCTCGAGCGCCTGCGCCTCGCGCACCAGCCGCTCGAGCGGCTCGGAGCGGTGCTTGCCGCGCATCAGCGGGATGGCGCAGAACGCGCACGTGTGATCGCACCCTTCGGAGATCTTCAGATAACGGACGTGCGCAGCGTCGCCGAGGAACTGGCGTACGCCGGGGTGTTCGGCCACCGGATCCGCGATGAGCCCCCGCTCCGCCAGTTGCGGGACGAGGTGATGCAGGTCGGAAAACCCGAGAAACAGGTCTACCTCGGGGATCTCCTGCTGCAGCTCTTTCTTGTAGCGCTCGACCAGGCACCCGACGGCGACCACCGCTTTCACCTCGCCTTGCGTCTTAAGGCTTGCGGCTGAAAGCATCGCGTCAATCGACTCCTGCTTGGCGGCGTCGATGAAGCCGCACGTGTTCACGAGGATCACGTCGGCATCGGGCAGGTTCGGCGTGACGACGGCACCGTGTCCCACGAGCTGGCCGACCAGCCGTTCGGAGTCGACGGTCGCCTTGTCGCAGCCGAGCGAGATGACGCCGAGCTTCATCCGCGGTAGTTCCCGAACCGGAGCTCGAGTCCGAAGTCCTGCGTGCGCAAGAAGGCAATCACTTCCTGCAGCTCGTCCTTGGAGGGCGCCTGGACGCGGATCTCCTCGCCCTGGATCGACGCCTGGGCCTTTTTGAACTTCTTGTCCTTGATCGCCTTGACGATGGCCTTCGCCTTTTCCTGGGGGATGCCCTGGGTGAGCTTGATCTCGCGCCGCACGGTGTCGTTCGCGGCCGGCGTGACGGTTCCGAGCTCGAGGTTCTTCACCGGCACGTTGCGCTTGATGAGCTTCGACTGCAGCACATCGAACAGCGCCTTCATTTTGAAGTCATCGTCGGCGACGAGGGTGAGGACGGCCTTGGCGCGGTCGAACGCGATCGAGGCCTTCGAGCCTTTGAAGTCGTAGCGCTGAGCCACCTCTTTGGTGGCTTGATTCACCGCGTTGTCGACCTCTTGGAGGTCGGCACCGGTGGAAATGTCGAACGAGGCTTGAGCGGCCATAGGGCGGTAATGTACCCGCCCCGGGGCTAGAACAGGAAGCTTTCCAGCGCTCTGGCTCTCGAGACGTGGCGCAGGCGCGCCAGCGCCTTTTCCTTGATCTGCCGCACACGCTCCCGCGTGATACCGAGCAGCGAGCCGATCTCCTCGAGCGTCATGGGTTCCTGTCCCTCGAGCCCGAAATACAAGCGGAGGATCTTCGCCTCCCGCTCCTTGAGGGTCGCCAGCACCCCCTCGATCGATTCGGTGAGGGCGTGCTCGAAGATCTCGTCGTCGGGACCGGGATTCGTCGTGTCCGGGAGGTAGTCGAGCAGCTTGTTGTCTTCACCCGGAGTGAGGGGAGCATCGAGCGAGAGGTGGGCTTGCGAGATGGATAGTGTCTTCGCGACCTCTTCCTCGGAGATGTCCATCCCCTCGGCGATCTCTTCCACCGTCGGCTCGCGGCCGAGCTCCTGCAGCAGCGAGGCCGAGCGTTTGCCGATGCGGTGCAGCGTGCCCGCCCGGTTGAGCGGCACGCGCACGATGCGCGATTGCTCGGCCAGGGCCTGAAGGATCGCCTGCCGGATCCACCAGACCGCGTAGGAGATGAACTTGATGCCTTTGGTCTCGTCGAACTTGTGGGCGGCCCGAATCAGGCCCAGGTTGCCCTCGTTGATCAAGTCCGAGAGCGAGACTCCCTGGTTCTGGTATTTCTTGGCCACCGAGACGACGAACCGGAGGTTCGAGCGCACCAGCTTGTCCAGCGCCTCCGCGTCGCTCTGCTTGATCCGCTGGGCCAGCGTCACCTCTTCCTCGCG
>DATNOH010000321.1:0-2289 GCA_035601435.1 Gemmatimonadales bacterium
GAGACGTTGTTGTGGATGCCGCGCTGGCCCGCCACCGTGAGCTCGTCGCCATCCGGGCCCTGCACGATCGCCACATTGGGGGTCAGCAACGTGAGGTTGATGAAGTTGCGGCCGTTGTTCGGCAGGCCCGTTACAGCCGCGGCGGAGAGCGGAGTCGCCGCCGCCGATTGCGTCACATTCACTACGGGCTGAGTCGCCTCGACCGTGACGGCGGCGAGCGTGACCGCCGCGAGCGGCAGCCGCAGGGCCACCGTCTCCCCCACGCTCAGCGCGATGCCCGTCCGCTTCACCTCGGCGTACCCGACCGAGCGCGCGGTCACGTCGTAAGTGCCGAGCGGGAGCAAGGTGCCGGTGAAGTTGCCCGCGGCATCCGTTGTGAGCGTGCGCGTGAAGTTGGTCTGCGCTTCATGGAGGATCACCGTCGCGTTGGCGACGGGCGCGCCGTTCGGATCCGTGACCACACCGCGAATGATGCCGGTCGTGGCCTGGCCTTGAGCGCCGAGCGGCGCCGGCGAGGTGAACAACACAAGCGCCGCGCCGATCAGGAGACATGAGAGGCGCGCGAGGGAGCGGGTTCCGCACGTCATGACCGAGAGCCTCCGGGGAGTGGTTCGAACACTAGGGCGCGGTTGAATTAGCACCCAAGAGCAAAGGCGGCAAGGGGCGGCGGGGGCGGCAAGAGCGGTAGCGTTGCCGCATCTTTCGAGCATGCAGAATCCCGACATCGCCCGGCTGTTCGACGAGGTGGCCGATCTCCTCGAGATCCAAGACGCGAATCCGTTCCGGGTGCGCGCCTACCGCAACGCCGCGCGCACCATTCGAGATTTCCCCGAGCCGATCGCCGACCGGGTGCGCGCGGGGACCAAGGACCTGACCGATATCGCCGGCATCGGCGACGACCTGGCCGAGAAGATCACGGCCATCATCACCACCGGTGAGCTGCCGCTCCGCAAAGAGCTCGCGAGCAAGCTGCCCGCCGGGCTGCTGGACCTGTTGCGCATTCCCGGCCTCGGGCCCAAGCGCGTGAAGCTGCTCTACAAAAAGCTCAAGGTGAAATCGGCGGCCGACCTCGCCGCGGCGCTCGACAAAGGCAAAGTCCAGAAGCTCAAGGGCTTCGGGCCGAAAATGGAAGAAAAGATGCGCGCGGGGATCGGCCAGGCGCAGGTGGGAGAGCGGCGCCTGCTGCTCAATGAAGCCGAGGCCCAGGCCACCGCGGTCGTTGCATATCTCGAGGCGGGCGGGGGCATCGCGCAGATCGAGGTCGCGGGGAGCTACCGGCGGCGACGCGAGAGCATCGGGGACCTGGACATCGTCGTCACGTCGGTGGGGAAAGACAGCGCCAAGGTGATGGACCGGTTCGTCACGTACGGGGAGGTGGCGGAAGTAATCTCGAAGGGCGAGACCCGCGCCACCGTAAAGCTCCGCGGCGGACTCCAGATGGACCTGCGCGCCGTGGAGCCCGACGCCTACGGCGCGGCGCTCGTGTACTTCACCGGCTCCAAGGCCCACAACATCGAGCTCCGCAAGATCGCTCAGGAGCAGAGCTACAAGCTCAACGAGTACGGCCTGTTCAAGGGCACACGCCGCGCCGCCGGCAAGACCGAGCAGGACGTCTATGCGACGCTCGGCCTAGACTGGATCCCCCCCGAGCTGCGTGAAGCACGCGGCGAGATCGCGCTCGCCCGCGAGCACCGGCTGCCGCGTCTCGTGGAGCTGAAGGACGTCCGCGGTGACCTGCAGATGCACACGAGCGCCACCGACGGGAAAGCGACCATCGAGGACATGGCCCACGCGGCGCGCGCGTTGCGCTACCAATACATCGCCATCACCGACCATTCCAAGCGTGTGACGATGGCGCTCGGGCTCGACGCGAAGCGCTTGCGCGAGCAGTGGAAGGCGATCGATGCGTTGAACTCGACGAGCCGGGGCTTCACCATCCTCAAGAGCATCGAGCTCGACATCCTCGAGAATGGCAAGCTCGACCTGCCGGACGACGTGCTGACCGAAGCGGACTATGTCGTCGCGACCATCCACTACGGGCTCAATCAGGGCGAGAAGGAGTTGACCCGCCGCCTGGTGGGCGCCGCGGAACACCCGTGGGTGGATGCGATCGGACACCCCACGGGGCGCCTCGTAGGCAAGCGCGAACCCTACGCCTTCGACTTCGAGGCGCTGTGTCGTACCTGCGCGGCCACGGGTTGCCTGCTCGAGCTGAACGGCCACCCCGAGCGCATGGACCTCCCGGACACCCTCGCGGCGGCGGGCAAACAGCACGGCGTCCGGTTCGTG
>DATNOH010000322.1:0-22999 GCA_035601435.1 Gemmatimonadales bacterium
TGGCCCGCATCGAGCGGCCGCCCCGTGGCGGCCCACCCGGCAAACGGCGTGAGCGTCCCGAAGCCCCACATGTTGATCACCCAATCGACGCCCGCCACCGCCTTGAAGCGGAACGGCGGTACCGAATAGAGAATCGACAGCACGAAGCAGATGGCGTACGCGACTCGGAACGCGGGCGGGAGCGCGAACGCCAGCAGCTGACCTCCGGCGAGCAACGCCACGCTAAAGGCGAGCAGGTGGCGCGGCAGCGGGGGCGGCGCATTCAGGTAGCCGATATCGCCCTCGTCCTTGTCGAACACGGAGTTGATCGCGAGGGTGCCGCCGTTCAGAAAAATCACCCACACCGCGAGCCCCAGCAGGGCCGGCAGCACCCGCTCCCCGTTCCACGCGCCCTTGATACCGACCGCGAGCACGTACCCCAGGATCGTGTGCCCCGCCATGATCGGCCACTCCGCGGGGCGCAGGTGGAGGATATAGGAGAAAACATCGCCGGGCAGCAACCGATAGCCCCAGCGGCGCCAGACGTTCAGCGCCCGGGCGTCGGCTACCACTTCAAGCCCAGCGCCGTGGCAGCGATGCGCAGCCCGGTGAGCGTGAGGTCCGGATGCACCGATTCGATCCCGCGCACCAGCGGCGCAACGAGGCTCGCGAGGCCGCCGGTGGCGATGACCTGCGGCGTCTGGCCGTTGGGCCATTCGGCCTTAATGCGACGCACGATCCCGTCCACGGCGTCCGCGGTGCCCAGCAACACGCCCGAGCGGATCGCCTCCTCGGTCCGCCGCCCGATGGTGCGCGTGGGCGGTGTGAGGTCGGTCGCGGGAAGCTTGGCGGTGCCACGAATGAGCGCGTCGGATGCGGTGCGGATCCCGGGCATGATCACGCCGCCCAGGAAATGGCCGTCCGCGGTAATGCAATCGAAGGTCGTCGCGGTCCCGAAATCGACGACGATCGTGTCGCGCCGAAACAGCTGCGCCGCGGCGAGCGTGTTGAGAATGCGGTCCGCTCCTACCTGCAGCGGCTCGTCCACGTCGAGCTTGATCGGGAGCCGGGAGCTGCCGTCCACCACCACCGGGCGCACCGTGGTTGCCCGCTCGACCGCTTCGCACAATCCCTGGGTCACCGGCGGTACGACGGAGGCCACGACCGCCGCCCGCACCTCCTGGGTGGACCGGCCCTCCTGCGCCAGGTACGACGTCAGCGCGGCCGCCCACTCGTCGGGCGTGCGCGACGGCGCCGTGGTGAGACGCCAGTGGGCCTCGAGGCTGTCGCCCCGAAACAGCCCGACCTTGGTTTCGGTGTTGTTGATGTTGATGGCGAGGAGCATGAGGCAAGAAGATGATAGAAGGCGGTAGGGGACGGTAGAGGACGGCTGAGGGAGCCCTCACCGCCTTCGGGCGCCCAGCGACCCCTCTACTTTACGCGAGCTCGACGTGACCTTCGCGCACTGCAATCGTCGCGGCACCGAGATCGACCAGCAGCGCGCCGTCGGGGCGAAGCCCGCGGGCGCGTCCGGCGGCGGGCGAACGGAGCTGACGCCCCCGCAGCCAGTCGCGCGCGGCGAACGCCGTGCACTCGCGCTCGCTCAAGGCCGGCTCGCCCGACGCGAGACCCGCGAGGGCCGGGACGAGACGATCCAGAAGGTCGAGCCGCTGGACCGCGGGGAGCCATTCATTCAGTGCCACCGCGCGGCGCGCCACCGCCGCCGGAATCGTGTTGCACACATTTACGCCCACCCCCACGGCTAGCCACTGCAGGCTCTCTCCGTGCCAGCGGCCCTCGCACAGGATCCCGGCGAGCTTACGGTCCGCCAGCAGCACATCGTTCGGCCACTTGAGGCGAGTCTCGCCGCGGCCCAACAGGGCGTCCACGGCATCCGCGACGGCGAGCCCGACCCGGACCGAGATGACGCCCAGCTCGGCGCGTGCCGGACGCAGCAGCATGGCGAGCCAGACGCCACCGGCCGGCGAGTGCCACGTGCGGCCGTCGCGTCCTCGCCCCGCCGTTTGGGCTTCGGCAATCACCACCGTTCCGGCCGGGGCGCCCTGGGCGCCGAGGTCGTGAGTGGCCGTGAAGGTCGAGTCGAGCTCGTGGAACAAGCCGCATTGCGGCACGCCCCACCGCCCGGCGAGATCGGCTGCGGCTACACCGTCGAGCGCTAGCCGCGCCACACCGCATACCCGATCGTCAGCAGGCCGACGATCCAGTTGTAGGGCGCGAACGCGTAGAAGCGGCCGCGCTGCAGCAGCGCCACGAGGAATCGGATGGACCAGATGCCGCTGGCAAACGCGAGCACGAAGCTCACCGCTAGCGGAAGCGCTCCGACTGCCGCGACGTTCACCGCCATGTGCCGCGCCTCGAGGATTGCGGCGCCCGCGATCACCGGGATCGCGAGCAGGAAGCTGAACTCCGCCGCGGCGGCGGGTCCGAGGCCGCCCCACAGGGCAGCGCACACCGTCGACCCGGAGCGGGAGACTCCGCGAAACACGGCCGCTAATGCCTGCGCGAACCCGATTCCCACGGCGACCCCCACCGTAGGCTCGGGGCGGCTGCCCGCGAGCCGCCGCGTGGACCAGTTCATCAGCCCCGTCACGATAAAGCCCGCGCCGACGAGCACCAGCGAGGCAGCGGCCTCAACCTGCTTATGAAACACCACGCCGATGACGCCGGCCGGCAACGTAGCAAGCGCGAGCAGGCCGGCCATGCGCAGCTCCGGCGGGTGCCGCCCCACGACGCCGCGCACGATCGCCCAGAGCCGCGGCCCATATACGACCAGCACAGAACCGAGCGTCGCCACGTGCAGCGTCACCTCGACGAAGACGCCCGGCGTGTGCACGCCCGTGACGACCTCGAGCACCCGCAGGTGCCCCGAGCTGGACACCGGCAGGAATTCCGTGAGCCCCTGCACCAACCCCAACACGATCCCCTGCCAGAGCGTCATGCGACCCGCCCGGCCACGAGTGCGACGATTCCCAAGAGCATTGCTCCTTTGAGGAGGCGACTGTTTCGCTGTGTGCGACCCGTGAACAACCGGCTCGCCACCGCCAGCACGACCAGCTGCGCGAACAGAGCGATGAGATAGTACGAGCCGTGGTAATGGGCCTGCGCGGGTAACACGAGCGACAGCGGCACGAAGGCCGCGGCGAGCCCCGCCGCCACCACGCTCGCGCGCCGCGTCCCGAGCACGAGCGGCAAGGTGCGGCGGCCCAGCGTTCGGTCCCCCGCCTGGTCGTCGATGTCCTTCACGATCTCGCGGACCAGGTGGATCCACGCTGCGAGGATCCACGGGACGAGTCCCGCCGCGGGGTGTCCGACCGCGATGGCGCCGTACATGAGCGGCAGGCCGGCCACGAGCGCCACGGCCACGTTTCCCAGCACGCCGCGGCGCTTGAGCACCGGCGAATACAGCACGAGCACGGCGAAGGCCGCGAGTCCCACCAGGACGGCGGCCCCGTTGACGAGGGCGGCGGCGCCGAGCCCGACCACCGCGCCGGCGGCGACGCACAGGTCGGCGGTGCCGCGGCTCACGCGGCCGGCGGCGAGCGGGCGCTCCCCACCGGGCCGGTTCAGCCGGTCGGCAGCCTGGTCCCAGATGTCGTTGAGGACGTTGCCCGCCATCCCGAACCCGATCGCCGCCACCGCCGCGAGGGCCAACACGTTGGGCGTCCGGAGCGCTCCCAGCGCGATCCAGCCACCGGCCAGCACGCCGACCGCGGCGAGCAACAGGTTCTGGATCCGGACCAGGCGCAGCAAATCAATCACGCAGCACGTCCTCGTACAGCCGCTCGTAGCGCGGCACGACGCGGTCGGCCGCGAACTCCAGCGCCCGGCGCGCGGCGGCGTCGCGCATCCGCGCCTGGAGCGCAGCGTCGCCCAGCAAGCGGAGGCTGTGGGCGATCATGGCGTCGACGTCCCCCTTGGGCGTGAGGAACCCGGTCTCCCCGTGGACCACCACCTCCGGGACGCCCCCCACGGCGGTCGCGACGACCGGCACGGCACATGCCATCGCTTCGAGCGCCGCCAGGCCGAACGACTCCGTCTCGGACGGCAGCAGAAACAAGTCGCTGCCTCGCAGGATGTCGGCGACGTTGTCCACCTTGCCGAGGAAGCGGACGTCGCGCCCGAGCTTGAGGCGATCGACTTCCTGCTCCGCCGCGTCGCGGTCCGGGCCGTCTCCCACCAGTACCAGCGCGGCCGGGAGCTCGCGACGCACTCCGGCGAACACGCGCACGACGTCGGTCACCCGTTTCACAGGCCGGAAGTTCGAGACGTGCACCAGCACCTTGTGATCGGCGGGAGCGAGCGAGCGGCGACAGGTCGCGTCCGTCGGGGGGTGATACTCCGCCGTCGAGACGAAGTTGGGGATCACGATCACGTCGCACCCATCGCATCCGAACGCGCGGTAAGTCTCGTTCCGCAGGAACTGCGACACCGCTGTGACGCGATCCGACTGCTCGATCGAGAACTTGGTGAGCGTGAAGTACGACGGGTCCTGCCCCACCAGTGTGATATCGGTGCCGTGCAGCGTGGTCACGATTTTCAGGTCCTGCTGCCCTTTGAGCATCTGCTTCGCGAGCCACGCCGTCGCGGCGTGCGGAATGGCGTAATGCACGTGCATGATGTCGAGCTTTTCGCGCATCGCCACTTCGTGCTGCTTCACGGCTAACGCCAGCGCGTAGGGCGACGACTGCTCGAACAGGGGATACTCGGTCTGCGTGACCTCATGGAAGGTCACCCGCTCGACATAGCCGCGTAGGCGAAACGGGCTCGCGTAGGACACGAAATGCACCTCGTGACCGCGGCGGGCGAGCTCGAGGCCCAGCTCCGTAGCCACGGCACCGGAGCCGCCGTACGTGGGATAGCACGTGATGCCGATTCTCATGGTCGCTGAGACGGGACGGGGGTACCGGGGAAGGTCAGCTGCCGCCAGCGCTCGAGAATGCGGGCGGCGAGCGTATCAGGAGCCGCAGTGGCATCGAGAGTCCACACGTTTCCGGTGTCCCGCAGCTGGTGTCTGAACCAGGTCTCCTGCCGCTTCGCATAGCGCCGCGTCGCCACCACGATCGCCTCCCGCAGCTCCCGCTCGGGAAGCCGCCCCGCGAGCATGGCGGCCACCTCGCGATACCCCACCCCGTCTAGGCCCGGCGCATGCGGCGCCACCCCCGCCGCGAGCACCCGCCGTACCTCGTCCACCAGTCCCGCGGCGAGCATCTCGTCCACCCGCTGGGCGATGCGACGGTGCAGCGCGTCCCGGGGGATCGTGAGTTGAATGTACCACGGCCGCATCGCCCCGGTCGCGCGCGCGTGCTCTTGCCACCAGCTGAGGCCTCGCCCTGTGAGCAGCGCGACCTCGACGGCCCGGCCGGCCCGCTGCCGCCCGCCGCCGGCGAACCGGCGGTCGAGTCGCGCTGCCCAGTGCGCGAGGCGGGCCGGCGTCAGGTTCGCGGCCCAGGCGCGCAACCGCTCGCGCCGCGCCGGGTCGAGCGGCGGCTCGTGGAACAGCCCTTCCGCCAGGGCGCGCACGTACAGCCCGGTCCCGCCCACGACCACCGGTTGACGGCCCGCGTCGCGGATCTCGCCGAGCCATTGCGCCGCCTCGCGCGCGAAACGGCCGGCGCTGTAGCGCTCCCCGGGCTCGACCACGTCGAGACCCAGGTGCGGCACTCGCCCCAGCAGCGCCCCCGAGGGCTTCGCGGTGCCGATATCGAGGCCCCGATATACCTGCCGGGCATCGGCGGAAACGACGGTGATCGGCTCGGAGTCAGCCCAGGCGGCCACGACCGCCGTCTTGCCGACCGCGGTGGGGCCGACGAGGACCGGAGTTAAGGGAAGCGATGTCACCCGCAAGAGGATTCAGGTTCTCCCGAATCTGCGCTCGAGCTCGTCTTTAGGGAGTTGCACGACCGTCGGTCGCCCGTGGACGTCGTGCGCCGGGAGCGTGGCCGTCAGGAGCCGGGTCACGAGCTCGCGCATCTCGTCGGGCTCGAGCCGCTGGCCGGCCTTGATGGCGGCGCGGCAGGCGTACGTCGCGGCGAAGCGCTCCAGCCGGTTGGCGAGCGCGCCGAACCGCCCGCCCGCGAGATCGGCGACCAGCTCGCCGAAGCAGCGCGCGGCATCGAAGCGCGGATGCGGATTCGGTGCCGTCTGCACTACCACCGCGCGTCCCGAGAACGGCTCAACTTCGTAGCCGACGCGGCGCAGCAGCTCGCGGTGAGCGTCGATCGCCTCGAGCTCGGGTGCGGTGAATTCGAGCGTCAGTGGCAGCAGGAGCCGTTGGGCGGACGAGCCATCGCCGGTGAGCTGGCGCATGGCCCGCTCGTACAGCACCCGTTCGTGCGCGGAGTGCTGGTCCACGATGGCGACGCCCGAGTCGGTCTGGAACACGATGTAGGTATCGAAGACCTGAAGCAGAGGTGGGGCTTGGGACTCGGGGCTCGGGGCTCGGGAATCCCTTGGAAACAAATCGAGGGGCACCGGAGCGCCGTCCCAGGTCACCCCAGCCCCGAGCCCCGAGTCCCCAGCCCCCAGCGGCGCCGCCGCCGCGAGGGGGCCCAGCGCCGCCCGCACGGCCTGCTCCACCACCTTCTCGACGAAGAACTTGTCGCGGAAGCGCACCTCGAGCTTCGACGGGTGGACGTTCACGTCGATGGCGTCACCCGGCAGCTCGAGAAACAGGATGAGCGACGGACGGTCGCCCGGCGCGATGGTAGAGCGATAACCGGCTTCCGCGGCGCGCAGGATGAACGGGTCGCGGATCGGGCGGCCGCGCACGAACACATAGCCCTTCCGCCCCGCTGGCTTCGCCTGCGCCGGGCGCTGCGCGAAGCCCCGCACCTCGAGCGGCCCTTCGCGGTAGGCGATCGGCAGCAGCGTATCGGCGAGCTGGCGGCCCCACAGCGCGTGGACCCGGTCGAACGGACGGGTGGTGGGCCGCACGTCGATCAGGGGACGTTCGTCGCTCGTGAGCGTGAAGGCCACGTCGGGCCGCGTCAGCGCGAGGAGCGTGACCGCCTCGACCGCCGCACGCGTCTCCGTGGCTTGCGCCCGCAGGAACTTGCGCCGGGCGGGCGTATTGAAGAACAACCCGCGCACCGTGACGGTCGTCCCGCGCTGCCGCGCGGCGGCGTCCACACCGTCGCGCTTACCGCCGCTGACGCGCAGACGGGTGGCGACGGCGCCGTCGTCAGATGTCTCGAGCTCCAACCGGGACACCGACGCGATAGCGGGCAGCGCTTCGCCGCGGAACCCGAACGTCGCGACGCCGATCAGGTCCGCGGCCTCTCGAATCTTGCTGGTGGCGTGGCGCGACAGCGCGAGGTCGGCATCGGAGCGGCTCATACCCGAGCCGTCGTCGCTCACCCGGATCAGACTCTTCCCGCCATCCTCGATGTCGACGCGGATCGCGCTGGCACCGGCATCGAGTGCGTTCTCGATCAGCTCCTTCACGACCGACGCGGGCCGCTCGACCACCTCGCCCGCGGCGATCTGGTCGGCGACCCGGGGCGGCAGGATGGCGATCGTGGCCGTCACGGCCGCGACACTTCGGCGGCGAGCACCCAGCCGCGGACACCGTCCTGGCGACGCACCTCGAGCCAGGCGCCGTAACGCCGCTCGACCAGCAGGGCGGCCCCGGCCTCGACCATCGAGGCGGGGCTCGCCCCTCCGTACGGCGCGACCCGGACTGGCGTAGCGGCGTTGAGCACGATCGCCAGCGGTTGTGCGCGGCGCATTCCCTCGCGCGCCGCGAGCCCCGCCGCGGCGACGCTGACGAACGCGAGCGCCAGGACGAGCGAGCGGCGGCGGCGCGCGGCCACGGCGATCCACAGGGCGATCCAGCAGAGCCCGGCGGCGAGCGCCCATTCCCCCGCCGTAGCGACGCCCATGGTCAGGAGCGCCTCGCTTGCGGCGTCGGGTGGCGGGAGCAACTCGCGCGCGCGTCGTACCAAAGGATCACGCGGCGCCAACCGGGCGGCCTTGGTCCACGCAGCCATCGCCTTACCGTCAGCGCCGGCGCGGTACAACGTGGCGCCGAGGTTGTACCAATGCGCCGGCACACGCGGCGCGGCCGTGGCGCGCGCCGCGAACGAGTCGGCCGCGGCCCGGAGCGCGCCCGCGTCGTACAACGCCTCCGCACTCATCGTCTGAGCCGCGGCGGGCCGCGCCAGCCCGACCAGCGCCATGAGCGCGATTGCCGCCACCACCCGGCGCCCTTTCCCGCCCGGCTCCGCCCCCAACACCTGCAGCACCTGTTCGAGCTCGGCCGCGAGTTCGACCGCGTCCCCCAAGCCCCGGGGACCGTAGCGCGATGCGCGGAGGCGGTCCCGCAGGCGTTTCACGTGCTCGGCGACCGCGCTTTCCACTCCGGCCGCGCGCAGCGCGCGGGCGAGCCCATCGCCGTCCCGGGCCGGCTGGTCCGGCACGTGATTCGCCAGCACCGCTTGAAACTGGCGCTCCAGCTGGCCGAGCCGGGTGAGTGGCGCCGCAGTCGCGGGCGGCGCGCTTCCGACGGCGTCCGTGGCGGTTTCGCGGCGACGCCGCAGCCAGACCAGAAGCGGTGGACCGAGCAGCAACAGGAGCCATCCCCAGGGCACGAGGCCGCGCGCCAGATCGTCCGCCCACGCGGGGGCGCCCCCGCGCGCGAGCGGCGGCAGGGCGCGCGCCGCGTGCGGCTCGATTCCCGGGGCGACCGCTAGCGCGCGCGGCGCGATGGTGGCCGCGCGATAGTCCCCCGCCGCGAGATCGTAGTAGGGGTACCGCACTTCGGGCAGGATGAACGACCCCGCCGAGTCGGGCATCACGAGATAGTGGAACACCTTCGTGCCCGCGATCCGTCCGTCGCGCGGCGCGATCCGCATGGCCGTTTCTCCGGCATACGGGCGGAACCCGGCCGGCCAGCGGATCGTCGGCTCCGGCCAAAGCGCCACGTTGCCCGTCCCGGACACGGTCGCGCTCATCGCGATCGGCTCGCCGACGCGCCCGTTCGGCGGGTCCAGCGTCAGCTCGAGCGCCAGCCCCTGTCCGGCGACCGGCTGCTCCCCCGGCCGACGCCCTGCGGGCAGGGGCAGCACGGTGACGGGAACCGTGTCGCTGCGCAGCGAGTACCGCTCCTCCCGCTTGAAGAGCGAGAACCCGACGGGCACCGCGTACGCCACTGTGGCCGGCGGAATGACGATCCGCCCGGATGCGAGCGGGAACAGCGCCTGGTGGGCGACGAACAGATCCATCCAACCGCCTCGCACCTGGCGCGACGCCGCGACCTCGGTCGGTACGGCGCCCGGGTACGACCACGCGCCCTCGGCCGTTTGGATCGACAGGATCGGCGGGTAGGTCAACCGGGCGCGCAGCTCGCGCGGAAACCACGCGGCGGCAATCACGTCGAGCTGCTGGCCCACGAGCACCGAATCCCCGGGGAGGATCAGGCTGAGCGCGACCCGGTCGTTGTGCGCCGGCGCGGGAGCGGCGTTGATCAGCCGGCGGGCGATCGGCGATACGGCCGTCGCGAGCCCTGTGACCGCGCTGTCCACCGTCACGGTAAGGGGCGGGGTCGCGTTTTCGAGAGCGCCCTGCCGCACGCGTACCGGCCCGATCAAGAGGGTGCCGGGACGTTGGGTCTTGAGCCGCAGCTCGCGCGTCATGGTGCGGACCGGTCCCCCCACTCCTTCGAGGGCCACCTCCGTCACGTCACGAGAGCCGACGATGATGAAGCCCGAGAGGCCGGGGAGGGCTACAGCGACCGGCTCCGCTGAGCGGGAGCGCGCTCGGATGGTGAGTGTCAGCTCTTCACCCGCCGGCACACGCGCGCGATCAACCTGAGCCGTCACATCGGGCGGCGATGCGCTCTGCAAAGCGACCAGCAGCCACAGCGCGGCAGTCACCAGTCCTTCACGCCCGGCTCCGCCGGGTGCCGCATCAGGCCTGTTCGATCACGGCGCGTCCGTAGCTCTTCGTGGCCGATGGAGCGCAACAGCTGCTCGGCCTGGGTCGGGCTCAGGCCGCCCTCGGCCCCACCCGCGTTTCGGGTACCCCCGCCCGATGGTCCGCTCCCCCCTCCGCCGCTGGGAGGCGCCTTGTTCTGGCTGCCGCCGCGGTGCCGGACGGCGAGCTCGAGGTTCCACTTCGCGGGACGGTCGTGCGGCCGCAGCAGCAGGGCTTCGCGGTAGGCGCGCTCGGCGTCGGCCAGATGCCCGTCACGGCCCGCGCTGTCGTCATCGGCCTGGCGCAGCGCGAGCAAGCCGAGGTTGTACAGCGCGCGGAACCGGATGTCGGGGTCGAGCGATGCGGCGGCGTGCGCGAGGCTCGCCTGGGCGGTCTCGGCATCCGAGTCGGCTAGTGCCGCGGTGCCCGCGTTGTACCAGGCGGCGTCCTCTTTCCGCCGGGCGGCGAGCTCCGACAGGTACGCCACGCGCGCCCGGCGGAGGTCATGACGGTCCCACGCCTTCTCCGCGGGGCTCCGGGGGAGCCGCGGCTGCTGCGCCGCGCCCGCCGACGGGAGCGTCGCAACGCACACAAAGGCGATCCCGACGAGCGCGGCGGTGCGTCGTGAGGCGGCCTGCACGACCAGCAGCATCACGGCGAGCATCAGCGGCATCCAGGCCCGGGGCCGGCTCTGCTCGGTGTGCGTCTCACTCGCGCGCGCCCGCCGATACGAGGCCACGAGGTCACGCACGGCGCCGGCCTGGTCAGGGAGGTCGGCGGCGACGAGCGTCCCTTGCGCCGCGTCGGCCGCAGCGCCGAGCATATCATCCCGTCGCGTGGTCTCGATGACACGACCGTCTTCGTCCTTCTGGTAGGCGAGCAGGGTGCCGTGGTCGTCCCGCACCGGAATGCGCGTCGCGGTACGCCCGCCCTCGGCCACGAGGATGAGGCGGATCCCGTCGGACTTGAGGCGCTGCGCTTGCCCGATGATCGGCGGCAGCGAGTCGTGCGCCTCGCCGTCGGTGAACACCACGAGCACGCGGTCGGCCAGGTCCGAGCTGGCCTGCAGCAGCTCCCCCCCTTGGCGCAGCGCCGGAGCGAGTCCGGTGCCTCCCTGCGAGGCCATGTCGGGATCGAGCGCGTCGAGGTAGAGCGTCAATGCGGACCCGTCGATCGAGAGCGGCGACAGGATGTAGCTCGAGCCCGCGAACGCGATGAGTCCGACGCGGTCCCCGTCGAGGTCCTGGACCAGCCGGCGTGCCTCGCGGACCGCGCGCCGCAGGCGGCTGGGCGTCGCGTCCTCCGCCAGCATCGAACGGGAGATGTCCACCGCGATCACCACCGAGAGGCCGCGCGTCTCGGCGACGATCCGCTCTTCGCCCCAGCGCGGGCCGGCGAGCGCGACGACGCCGAGAAAGGCGGCGACCGCGAGCGCGGTGGGCCCGAGCCGCCCGGCGGCGACAGCCTGGCGCACCGTCTCCTGCGACCAGAGCGCCGCCCGCCGGATCCGGGTGCGCCGCGCCCAAGCGGCGGCGAACCAGACGGCGCCGCCGATGAGCGGCGCGATCGCGAGCACGATCGGGGCGTCGAACGTCATCACGGCACTCGCACGGCGAATGTCCCCGCGAGCACGATCTCGAGGGCCAGCGCCACCAGCCCGATCGCGAGTGGCACACGATAGGCCTCGTCGAAACGGCGGTACACGACCTGCTCGACCGGGGTCTTCTCGAGGCGATTGATCTCCTCGAAAATATGGCGCAGCGATTGGCTATCGGTGGCCCGGTAGTAGCGCCCTCCCGTGGTGGACGCGATCTCAGTCAAGAGCGGCTCGTCGATTTCGACCGGACGCATCTCGTAGCGCAACTGGCCGTCTGCCCCGTACTCCGTCGGCATGGGCGCCTGCCCGCGCGTGCCGATGCCGATGGTGTAAATCTTGATGCCCAAAGTCGCCGCCGCCTGCCCGGCGGTGCGCGGATCCACCGTGCCCTTGTTGTTGACACCGTCGGTGAGCAGCACGAGCACCTTGCTCTTGCCCGGCGCGCGTCGCAGCCGGTTGGCCGCCGTGCCGATCGCCGTACCGATCGCCGTACCGTCCTCCAGCATGCCCGGGTGCAGCTCACGCAACGCCTGCTCCAGCACCGCGTAGTCGGTCGTGATGGGCACCTGGGTGAGCGCCTGCCCCGCGAACGCGACGAGCCCGATACGGTCCGACGTGCGGGCCCGCACGAACTCGATGGCGGTCTGCTTCGCGACGTCGATGCGATTCGCCGGCGCGAAGTCTTCGGCCTGCATGCTGCCCGAGATGTCCACCGCCAGCACGATGGAGATCCCCTCGCTGCGCGCTTCGCTGCGCGCGGCCCCGAGGCGGGGCCCGGCCGCGGCGATGATCCAGGCGCCGAGACAGGCGCTGCGCAGCGTGACCGGGAGACGCGCCACCCAGAGGCGCTCGGCCGCGCCGGCCGCGGGCCGGACGTCGCTCATCCGGGTGCCGGACAGGCGGGCCAGCCGCTTGGCGCGCAGCCACCACCACAGAGGCAACAGGGCGAGCGCGAGCAGCAGCAACGGCCGGGCGAAACTCACGGGGTCAGATCTCGCGCCAGCCGGCGCGCCATGGCGGAGAGCGCGGCGACATCGGTGCCATGGGCGGAGGCGAACGCGACCCGGTCGAGCTGCTCGAGCAGGTCGCGCAGCTCCCGCAGCGGGGCGTTGGGACGCACGCGCTCGACCGTCGTCAGGCACTCCTCCGTGTCGAGCGCGGCGTGCGCCTCGGGTACGGCGCGCTCCAGCGCGGCCCGCAGCCGCCAAATCGCCCGTGCGGCGACGGCTTTCGGCTCCCCGGCCGCTAGCCACCGAGTGTCGGGGATCTCACGTTCCACTGGAACTGGAGGTGGCGGTTCGAGGGCTCGGGGCGCCCGCCGCCGCGCGGCCACGCCCGCGGCGAGGAGCCCGGCGGCCAGCGCCAGTCCAGCGAGCGGCGGCACCGGGTCCCGGTGCGCGGCGCGCAGCGGCGCGAGCAACCCTTGCGGACTAGGGGCTCGCAGCGAATCCGGGATCACGCTCTTCACACTGACGCTGGTCGTGCCCCCGGCTGTCGAGTCTGCCCGCCCGTCGGGACCGAGCAGCCACACGGACGGCAGCGCCAGTTTGTGAATGCCGGGCTTCCAGGCGACGACGGCGTAGCGGACCTCCCAGCCAGCGCCGCTCCGGCGCACCGCGGGATCGGCGAGCGACTCGATCGCTTCCGTCGCGTCGAGCTTGCCGGGCCGGACCTGCCAGCCGTTGGGGACGGTGAGCGTCCGCTCGAGCCAGATGGTGTCGCCCACGGTGGGCGCGGCCGGGGTGGCCGACCACCCTCCGCCCTGCCCCGCCAGACGTCCCGCCGCCACGACGCCGAGCAAGACGAGTCGGACGGTCATCGTTTCAGCCGGCGGGCGCGCTCCGCGAAGGCGCGGCGCAACAGCACGCCGTACGGCACGCTGGTCTGAAGCGCCACGCGGTCCACGCCCGCCTGGGCGAGCTTGCGGCTGCGCTCCTGAAGGTGACGCTCCGCCGCGACCCTCACACGAGTCCGGGTCGCCCCGTGGCTTGTATCGAGCAGGACCCGCTGGCCGGTCTCGGCGTCCTCCATGTCCACCCAGCCTGCATCGGGGAGCTCGCGCTCGCGCGGGTCGTCGATCGTGATGGCGACCACGTCATGACGGGCGGCGAGCTGCGCCAACGGGACCTCCCAGCCCTCGGCCCGGAAGTCCGACAGCACGGCCACGATCGCGTGGTGCTTCGGCAGCTTCGCCGCGTAGCTCAGCGCCTCTCCCAGGTTCGTGCCGCGTCCGCGGGGCGTGAATGCCACGAGGTCGCGGATCACCCGCAGCGCGTGGGGCCGGCCTTTCGCGGGTCGGACGATCAACTCGACTTTGTCGGCGAACATCAGCGCGCCCACCCGGTCGTTGTGGCGCGCCGCCGCCAGGGCCAGGACGGCAGCGACCTCCACCGCGAGGCCCGCCTTGGTGTAGGGGCGACCGAACTGGCATGAGCCCGACTGATCCACCACGAGCAGCAGAGTGTTTTCGCGCTCCTCGTGGTACGTCTTCACGAACGGGTGGCCCATTCGGGCCGACACGTTCCAGTCGATCGCCCGGAAGTCGTCTCCCTGCTGGTACTCGCGTACCTCCGCGAACTCGATGCCCTGTCCGCGGAACATGGACCGGTATTCGCCGGTGAAGAGAGAGCTGACCAGGGAGCGGGTGCGAAGCTCGATTCCTTTTACCTGACGCAGCACTTCGGGAGTGACGACCCGCCGGCGGGCGCGAAGCGGCGAGCTCTCACGACGTCGACGGTCCGTGCCTTCGTACTTCACGGCACGCCCACCGCCTCGAGGATCTTCCCGATTACGCGGTCCGAGTCCATGTCCTCGGCCTCCGCCTCGAAGGTGAGGAGTACCCGGTGACGCAGCACGTCGAACGCCATGGCCTTCACGTCTTCCGGCACGACGTAGGAGCGGCCGCGCAGGTACGCGTGGGCGCGCGCCGCCTGCGCGAGGTAGATCGACGCGCGCGGACTCGCCCCGAAGGCGATGAGCGGCTTCAGCTCCGGGAGGCCGATCGCCTGCGGTTCGCGGGTCCCCCGAACCACGTCCACGATGTAATCCACCACCTTCTGATCCATGAACAGCTCCGCGATGGCGCTGCGCGCGGCCAGGATGTCGTCCGCCTCCGCCACGCGTGTCACTTCGATCGGCCGGCCCGACGCCATGCGCGCGACGATCTCCTTCTCGGCGTCGCGCGACGGGTAGCCCACGCGCACCTTGAGCATGAAGCGATCGAGCTGCGCTTCGGGAAGCGGATAGGTTCCCTCCTGCTCGATGGGGTTCTGGGTCGCGAGCACGAGAAACGGCTCGCCCAGAAAGAAGGTCTCCCCGCCGATCGTGACCTGCTTCTCCTGCATTGCCTCGAGCAGTGCCGCCTGCACCTTGGCGGGAGCGCGGTTGATTTCGTCCGCCAGCACCAGGTTCGCAAACAGCGGTCCCTTTTTCGGATAGAACTCCTGGGTCTTCTGGTCGAACACCATGGTCCCGATCACGTCGGCGGGCAGCAGATCCGGGGTGAACTGGATCCGCGAGAACGCGATGCGCAGGCATTCGGCCACCGTGCGCACGGCCAGGGTCTTGGCGAGCCCCGGCACGCCTTCCAGCAACACGTGCCCGCCCGTGAGCAGTCCGATGAGCAAGCGCTCGACCATCAGCTCCTGCGCCACGACCCGCTTCGCGACTTCCTGCGCGATCGTCTTGCTCAGCACCGCGTCGCCGGTCTTCGCCGTCCGAGTGGTCATTTCAGCCCCGCCTCCGCCGCTTTGCGCACCGCCGGCTCCTTGTCCTTGGTGTAGAGTTCCAACAGTCCCCGAGCTTCGGGGCGCGCGATGTGCTGCAAAGCCTCCACCGCCGCGGCCCGCACCGTCGTACTCCGCCGGTGCATCATACCCCCCGGCTCCGCGTACCGGGCGAGGATGTCCAGCGCCTCCCGCGCTCCGAGGCGGCCGATCGCCCGCAGCAACTCCGCCTGTACCCCTTCGTCGGGCTCCTGCTCCACCCGCCGAATCAGCACGGTGGAGGACGTCGGGTCGCCCCCTGCGGCGACCGCCCGCACCGCCGCCGCCCGCACCGCGACGCTCTCATCCTTCAGCGCCGGCATCGCCGGCCGTGCGATCTCACGCCCGCCCGCCTCGGCGAGCCCGAGCAGCGCCGCTTCTCGGACAAACTCCGATTGATGGCGCAACAACGGGATGAGCAGCGTCACCGCTTGAGGGCTCCCCGTCAGGCCCACGAACTCCGCCGCCGCCGCGACCACCTGAGCGTCCTTGTCGGCGAGCTTGCCCTGCAGTGGCTCGAGCGCCCGATCCGCCGCCTTGCGCACGGCTCCCCGGTAGGACGCACGCAGGTCCAGCGGCGCCGCCAGGAACGCATCCAGCACGAGCCCCATGGAGAGCGACGCCAGCGCACCCACGGCCGCCACCAATGCCTCCCGCTGCTCGGGCGGCACGCGCGGCTCCCCCAGCCGATGCACCAGGCGCTCCACCAGGCTGCGCTCCGAGAGCGCGAGCGCTGCCTGGTCGATCGCCTCAGTGAGCTTGGGATCCTGTGCCGTCGGCAGCAGGCGGTCGAGCGCCGCGATCGCTTCCGCCACGACGGCGACGTCGTGCAGCCCTAACAGCTGGGGAGCGACCGCCGCGAGCTTGTCGACCGCGGCGGACTGCTCCTCGGGCGTGGTGGCGCTCCCCAGGGCGGCCACGGCCCGCTTCACCTCCACATCTACCGGCAACACGTCGGGCCGGAATGCGGAACTGGCGCGTTTTCCGGCCATCAGGGTGTCCGCGGCCGACGCAGTCGATTGCTCCGTCGTGACGGCGCTCGCCGGACTCGGTGGCGCCGACGCCTCGGGGGTCGCGAGCGCAGGCGACGCCGCCGCATCCGCGGCTGGCGTCGGCAAGCGCAACCGCTCCAGCCGCGCGGACGTGCGGCGTCCCAGGGTCAATGCGATTCGGCCCAGCGTCGCATCATCGGGGGGGACGGCGCCGGTCGCCACTTGAAACACCGCCAGCACGTGCTCCGGGACCATACCGGGATTGAGAGTCACCGCCCGCACGCCACGCGCATACAGTAACCCGGCGAGCTCGGCGATCTGGGCGTTGCGGGGCAGCAGATGCTGTCCGTGCCAATGCAACCCGGTGACGCCCACCTTCCACTCCACGGTGCCCAGCGCGGCGAGCCCGGGAAGCGCCTCGCCGATCTGTCGCAACGATTCGACCACCGCCGGGTGCGTCGGCGGGTAGAGCCGCATCAACCGGAATGTCGTTCCGATGGCGCCGAGGGCGCGCTCGACTCCTGCGGTCTCCGCTGACATTGCTTAGCGCTTGATCCGCTCTCCCCGGTCTTCGAACCGGAATACCCAAGTGGCGAACCGCGCGGGCTCGATCGGGTCGTCCGCGCCGATGGCCATCCAATCCACGTCGCTCCCCGATTCGGCGGCGCGACCGGCCCGATCCGCATCTTGCGCCACCATCTGTTGGGCCCGCTTGATCCAGACGCCGAACTGGTCCGCGCGCAGGTCCACCCAACCCCGGGGCGCGGCGGCGCGGGGATCGGCGCCGTCTCCGGGCACGACCACGAGGCTGCCGCGGTACAGACCCTCGCCGTCCGGCGTGAGGATCGGGATCCCCACCGACAGAATATGGCTCCGTACGCCCGAGTCGCGCTGTACGCGGGCGTATGCCTCCGCCGCCAGCTCTAGCGGCCGTGACTGGGCGAGGGCCCGAACGCTCGGGCGCAGCAGGCCGCACAGGTGCGATTCCCACAGGAGCTTGGTGAGCCGCGGGGGCCCGAGCATCTCGTAGGCGACCGCCCGGCTCTGGGTTTCTTGCTCGAGGGACCGGAGCCGCGCGAGGGCGGAGGCGCGCAGCATCCCCGCGCGGTAGGTCGGGCCGGCGGTGGCCGCGTCGAGCGCCGCCACGACGTCGCGGCCCGTGGGCCGCCCCTCGAGCTCCATGGCGACGTAGTCGGCGACCTCCTCCGGAGTGATGAACTCCATCTGCCCGAGCGCCGTGACTGTCTCGAACTCATCGGGGGCGAAGAGACCGTTCTCCCCCACGTCGATGAACACGCCTTCGAGCGGCTTGCCGAGATCGCACCAGGGAGCGGCGCCGGGGCTGAACGCCTGGGCTAGTTTGACCGGTTTCGGGCAGTCCACCAGCGGGATCAGCTTTCCTTTGCGGCGGATCGGCCCGAAGCCAATCTCTCGCCAGGCGATGGTTGCGGTGGGCTTGATCTCGATGGCCGCGGGAGCGCCCGGTGTGCGACCCAGCAGAAACAGCAGCAGTGATTGCGCACCCCCCACGGCCGACTTGGTGAGGAGGGGCCTGCTGGGACGCTCCTCGGAGTGCGTGTAGGGAATGTTGAACCCCATGCCCCCGGTGCCGCTCGTACCGATCTTCACGTACGCTTTCGTCTCGGCACGCTTGAGCGACTCGACCAGGATCTGAACGTGCCGGATCAGCTGCGGCAACGTGAGCAGCAGCACGTGGCGCTCCACGGCCGCCTCGTCCACCTCGCCTCGACGCGCCAACGCGAGTAGGTCCTGTGCGCTGCGGAGCGCATCCTGGTACGCGAACGCCGTCGCGGTGTTGATGCTGTCCACGACGGCTTCGGGTTTGTACTTCAAAAGCAGCTGGTACAGAAAACTGCGCTGGAGGACGTCGTCGGTGAGCTCGCTCAGCAGGTCCTGGAGCAGCAGCCGGCGGTGCTCGGCGTTCGCCATGACCGACCCGCGCTCCAGCCGGGCGATGCCGGCGGGGAGGAACACGTTGCCCCATTCGACCTCGAGGGCCGCGCGCCCCCGGTAGGGCTCGAGCGCCCGCGCGGTCGCACGCACCTCGGCTTCGAACAGGGCGACGAGCACAATGCACCGCGGCGCGGCGCCCAGCAGCCGGCGCGCCACCGCGTGGCCCACCAGCCCGCTGCCGCCGAGGATCATCACCGTCCGGTCACGCAGGTCCATGCAGTCGCTCGATGGCCTCGACTTCGTTAGCGGCGAGCCGCCGGTATTTCCCCTCGGCGAGCCGCCCGAGCCGCACCGGCCCGTAGGAAACGCGGTGCAGCCACTCGACCTTGAGTCCCAGAGCCTCCGCCAGCCGGCGCACGATGCGCTGGCGGCCTTCCGCGAGCGTGATCTCGAGCTCGATGCTGCGCTCCGCAGGGCGCACCCGGAAGTCCACGACCTGCACCGGACGACCGTCGATTGCCGGGGGGCGTGCGAGGGCGGCGCGAACCTCGGCGGCATCGTGTCCATGGACCCGCAGCCAGTACGTCCGGGGGACGGCGAACCGCGGGTGCATCAATCGATGCGCCGCCGCGCCGTCCGTGGTGAAGAGCAGCAGCCCCGACGTCATGACATCCAATCGGCCGACGTATGTGAGCCCCGGTACGTTGGGGAGGAGACGGTACACGGTCTGTCGCCCCTCCGGGTCGCCGCGAGTCACCACGTAACCGACTGGCTTGTTGAGGGCGAGCCAGGTGACGGGCCCCGCGGCTTTCACGACGCGGCCGTCGACGGTCACGCGCTGCCGCGCCGGATCCACGCTCATGCCGATCGAGGCCACCGCGCCGTCCACGCGCACGCGACCGGCGCGGATCAGGTCCTCGGCCTTGCGGCGGGAGGTCACGCCCGCGCGCGCCAGGGCGCGTTGCAGCCGGAGGGTCCGCTTCGGCTCCGGGGGACGATCCCGACCTTCGTCTCGTTCGGCCACGGGGTGAAGTTGACCTCCAGTATGCGCGTCTCGGGGTCAAAGGTAACGGCCGCGATCAGCGGGCGCAGCGTGGCAGCGCCGAGCAGCGCGGAGTTTCATGGCCGGACGGCAGCAGTGTGCGTCGCGTTTGTATTGACACTGTGCATTTTGTGCAGTACTGTGGCCTGCACAAGCAAGGCGCCATTCCGGCCCTATCGCGAAATTCCGCCCCGCTTGCGGCCCTGCGAGCAAGGAGGGGCGCATGCCGGTTCCCGATTACTTTTGGCACTCAGGTCTGCTGTGGCAGCTCGATTTCAACGCCCCCGCCAGATGCTGGGTAATCACCGCCCCAGGTCACCACGTTGTGTGGTCCGCCACCGAGCGGCCTATCTGGCCCCACGCCCTCCTCGCGAGCGCGCCAGTCGAACAGGCTAAGGGCCACATAGACCAAGCAGGATGTGGTGCTCGCGCGTGCGGCTGCAAAGTGCTGATCTGACAGTTCCGCGTTGAGGGCCCCCGTCATCGAGGGCCCTCGGTGTGACTGTGTGAGTGTGTATGAGCCGTCAGCGCGCCAGGGCGCGTTGCAGGCGCATCAGCGTCATTCGGGCTCGGCGGGCGCGGGCGGCCGGAGCGCCACCGACAGCTCTTCCAGCCGTGGCAGCTCATCCAGGTCCTTGAGGCCGAGGATCTCCAGGAACTGCGGCGTGGTGCCGTACAGCAACGGCCGCCCCAGTCCTTCTCCCCGGGTCACGATCTCCACCAGGCCCCGCTCGCCCAGCTTCTCGATCACGGCGCCCGAATCCACGCCCCGGATCTCGTCCACCTCGAGGCGCCCCACCGGCTGCCGGTAGGCGATGATCGCCAGCGTCTCGAGCGCGGCCGGGCTCAAGCGCCGCGGACGCAGCGTGAATTGCGCGCGATCGATCGCCTCGGCGTACTCCCGCCGCGTCAGGAATTGCCAGCCCTGCGCAATCTCGATCAGCTCGACGCCGTGATCGCCTATCGCGAACGCATCCCGCAGCTCCGCCAGCGCGCCGCGCACCGCCGCCGCGCCCGCCTGCGGATCGAGGGTCTCGAGCTCCTCGACCGTGAGCGGCCGCGCCGACGCGAACAGCGCCGCCTCAACGAGCTTCGCGAGGGGACTCACGACGGATCTGAATCGGGGCGAACGGCCCCTCCTGGTGAACGTGCAAGGAGCCGCGCTTGGCCAGCTCCAGCAGCGCGATGAACGCGGACAGGACATCTACGATGGTGGGCCGCTGCCCCACGACGTCGCCCCAGCCGAACACCGCCCGCTCGGCGAGCAGCGCCTCGATGCGCTCGGTCGCGCCCTCCACGTCGAGCGGCCGCGGTACCACGCGGTGCAGCACCGGCTCGGGAATGAGCGCAATCACCCGCTCCGCCGCCGCGAGCAGATCGTTCAGGTCGATCACGAGCGGCGCGGGCGGCGCCGGGGGTGGCTCGGGCGAGAACCCGCGCCCGAACTGCTCCGCCCGGCGCGCCGCCGCCGCCCCCAACCACTCCACCAGCTCGCGGATCTGCTGGTACTCGAGCAGCCGGCGCACCAGCTCGGCGCGTGGATCTTCCCACTCGTCGTCCCCCAAGCGCCGCGGCAGCAGCATCTGCGCCTTGATCCGGAGCAGCCGGGCGGCCATCTCGAGGTAGTCCGCCGCCTGGTTCAATCCCAACTCGCCGATGACGGCGAGGAATTGATCGGCGATCTTCGCGATCGGCAGGTCGGTGATGTCGACCTCGTCCTCGCGGATCAGGTGCAGCAGCAGATCCAACGGGCCCGAGAACTGCTCGAGCTCGACGATGAAGCCGGTTGAGTCCTGAGCCACGGGGTTCGTCGGCGCGCTCACGACGGAAAGGCTCCCGGAGAAACGGCGAACCCGCGCACGAGCAAGAGCCCGACACCCATCAGGTGATACGCAGGCCAAAGCAGCGTCTGGAGCAAACCGGGGAACACCCAGACCAGCAACATCACCGGAATGAATCCGAGGCCCTGGAGTCGCCGGTACTTCAATCCCCAGCCCGGGGGGAGCAGGTGATAAAAAACGTGACTCCCGTCCAATGGTGGGACGGGGATCAGGTTGAAGAAGGCGAGCACGACGTTAAGCCACATCCCCCACCACAACATGCGTTGCACGATTTCGAAGGTCGCGGTGAGTGACGGCATGGCACTCCCGACCACACCGACGAGCGCGAAGAGTATCGCACACGCGACGAACAACCCCAGGTTTACGACGATCCCTGCGAGCGAGACGATGATGTCGCCCTTGCGGTACTCCCGGTATTTGCGAGGGTTGACCGGGACCGGCTTCGCGGCCCCGAAGGGCGGCGCGCCAATTCTCCACAATAGGAACGGGACGATGACGGTCATGAGGGGGTCAATGTGCTTCAGGGGATTCAACGTCAGCCGTCCCAGCATGTAGGCGGTGTCATCGCCCTGCCGGTAGGCGGCTTCGGCGTGGGCGTATTCGTGGGCCACCATGGAGAACAGAAGCACCGGTGCCCAGATGAGGAATTCGAACGAGATAGCTCGACTCGAGGGTCGGTGACGGCCTAAGATAACGATCCGGCGGGGGCGCGGTCAACGGCGTAGCGCCTTGACCGACCTGCACTTACCCCCTATCTTCCGCGCCTCACGAGGAGGCTTTCGAGTGCCGCGAATCAAGTCCGCGAAGAAGGCGATGCGCCAGGGACGCGCGCGCCAGCAGCGCAACCGCGCCCAGAGCTCCGCGCTCCGGACCGCGCTCAAGCGCGTCCGCACCGCTACGACGCCCCAGCAGGCAAGCGAGGCCTATCGCGTGGCCGCCCGGCTACTCGATCGCGCCGCCCGAAAGAATCTGATCCATCACAACAACGCGGCACGACACAAGAGCCGGCTCGCGGCTGTCGTTCGAAAACTCGCCAAATAAATAACGGCGTCAAGCAAAGACGTCGCGCAGAGACGTCCCGCAAGAACGTCCCGCATGAGTGTACGGTGTTGCGAGACGGTTTTGCTTGACGTTTTCGCGCGACGTCCTTGCGTGACGTTTTTTTGGTTTCAGACCGCGTCGAGTTGACCGCCACACTGCCCGCAATACCACTCCGTCGGCAGGTTCATCGTGCCGCACTCCTTGCACCGGAGCGTCCGCGCGGCTTCCTCTTCGCCGGCCGCGGACGGGTCGGGGACGATCGGAGCGGGGACGGGGTTGGCGGCCCGCTGCGACGGCGGCACAGCGGCCCGGGGCGGATCGGACGGGATGAGGGGTTGGAACTGGGCACCGCTGGCGCGCCGAGCCGATGGAGCTGCCCCGGTGTCGTCCTCGGTGACGGACTTGATGAACTCGAGCTCGTCCACCTGGGCCGGCTTTGGCGGCGGCTCTAGGGGTATGAGGGGGAGATCTTGGAGTGCGGGAGCCGCCGGGCGCGCCGGCGGTGCCGCAGAGGGAGCAGCTGCCGGTCTCGGGGCCGGCCGGTTGCGGACCAGCGCGTCGAGCTCCTCGAGCTTCTGGATATCCGCCTCGACCGCCTGCAAGTCTTCGCGCACCGATACGAGCTCCGCGAGGACGTCCTGGTGCACTTGCTCCCACTGCGACTCCTCGTACTCCCCCACCGAATGACGCAGCTCGGACTCGGTCAGCTTCTCGGCGGCGATCGCTTCCTTTTTCTGCAGCTCGCCGCGCATGTACCGCTTTTCCTGGATCGCCAGCCGGGCGCTCTCCGCGTGGGCCTTGAGCTCCTCCATCACAGCCACCAGCCGGGCCTCGTAGTCCTCGCGCACGCGCGCCCGCACGTTCCCCGGCGTCGCGTCCGCCGAGCTGTTCAGGCG
>DATNOH010000323.1:0-3428 GCA_035601435.1 Gemmatimonadales bacterium
CACCGTCCGGTCAATGCGGCTGAGCAGGTGCGCGAGCACGACGCCGCCCCCGCCGAAGCTCACGGTCAGGGTCACCTTATCCGGGAACGTATCCACCGCCCATGTCAGGGTCGTCTCGGGGTCGGCACCCCTGAGAGCCGCCGCCTGCTCGCGAGCTTGGGCGGCGCTAAGCATCTCGCGGGCTCCGGAGGTGGCCGAGCTCGAGGAGCCGATCGACCACGCGGGAGGCGCTGTCGGCCACGTCCTCGCGCTCAGTGTCGATCACGAGCTCCGGGGCGAGTGGCTCCTCGTAGGGGTCCGACACGCCGGTGAACTGAGGGATTTCCCCCGCCAGGGCTCGGGCGTACAACCCCTTGGTGTCGCGCCGGATGCACCCGTCGAGCGAGGCTTTCACATGCACCTCGACGAACTCACCGATCTGCTCGCGCACCTCGTCCCGGATCGCGCGATAGGGTGAGATCGCGGCCGTGATCACCGCGACGCCGTTGCGCGCGAGCAGCTTCGCGACGTACCCGATGCGGCGGATGTTGGTGTCGCGGTCCTCGCGCGAGAACCCCAGCCCCTTGGAGAGGTTCTGACGCACCTCGTCTCCGTCGAGCACTTCGACCGGGATGCCGCGATCACGTAGCTCTTTGCTCACCGCCGCTGCGAGCGTGGACTTGCCCGCTCCCGACAGTCCGGTGAGCCAGAGCGTGAAGCCACGCGCCAGGGTGAGGCGCTTCTCGATCACCAGCTCCGCTTGAGTCATCTGTTCTCTCTCCGGCCCTCCCCTTCGTCCCCCTCTCCGGAACGGAGAGGGGGACAGGGGGTGAGGACGTAGGGGGCGATTCAAAAAAACGGGCCCGCTTCCGTGGGAAGCGGGCCCGATATGCGTCGCGCGTGCCGTTTACAAGCTAGTCGAGCATCATCCGATGCCGGCAACCACAGCGCCACAACCGCGTCCGCTCCCCGAGGGGCAAGGACACATCATTCGACAGGCCGGACAACAACAAGTGGCGATGTGGTGCGCAATCATGATTTTGCTATTTACCCGGCGCGTGCCGCCGTGTCAACCATACTTTCGGGTGGTTGACAAGGATTGGGCCCGCCCGTTAGTTACCAGCCATGCAGCGTACCCGTTCGCACCACCGGCACCACCATCACCACCCGTTGCATGGGGGGAGCCGGAAGCGTACGCCAAGGTAACAAGCAGAACGCAGCACCTTGAGTCCATCGCCGACGCCGACCCCCCGGGGCCGGCGTCGTGCTTTTCGGGACGCTCGAGCTCCGGGGCCTCGGTTCGGCCCACGATTCGGAGCGACAACGATGTCCCGACAATCCGATTCCTCGACGCCCCTGCGTTTCGGCCTGCCGAAGGGCCGCATGGAGCAAGGCGTGCTGACACTGCTGGGCGACGCCGGCATCCGCATTCGCCCCAGCGCCCGCGGCTACCGTCCCGACGTGTCCCTGCCGGACACCGAAGCCAAAATTCTCAAGCCGCAGAACGTGGTGGAGATGCTCGCCCTCGGCAGCCGCGACTTGGGCTTTGCCGGGGCGGACTGGGTGGCCGAGCTCGAGGCGAACGTGGTCGAGCTGCTCGACACGGGGCTCGACCCCGTGCAGGTGGTCGCGGCGGCGCCCAAGACGTTGCTCGTGGACGGCCGCCTGCCGCCGCGTCACCTGGTGGTGGCGTCGGAATACGAGCGGCTGGCGCAACGCTGGGTCGCAAGGCGCTGTCTCTCCGCCGAGTGCGTGCGCTCGTACGGGGCGACCGAGGTGTTCCCGCCGGAAGACGCCGACGTCATTGTAGACAATACCGCCACCGGCGCCACGCTCGAGGCGAACGGCCTCGTGGTCGTGGAGGAGCTGATGCGCTCCTCCACACGCTTGTATGCGAACCCCGCGGCGCTCGAGGACCTGGCGCGCAGGCGCCGCATCGAGGATCTGGTGATGTTGCTCGAATCCGTGCTCGTGGCCCGGCGCCGCGTGATGCTCGAGGTCAACGCCTCGGCGGAGTGCCTGGAAGCGGTGGTCGCGGTGCTGCCGTCGATGCGGCAAGCCACGGTGGCGCCGCTGTACGGCAACGGGGGCTACGCCGTGAAGGCCGCCGTGCCGCGCGACGTACTCCCCCAGGTGATCCCGGCGGTGAAGGCGGCCGGCGGCACCGATCTGGTCGTGTCCACCTTCTCGCAGATCGTCCCATGACGGCCGCTACCACGATCCTACAGGGTCCCGTGTCGCGGATCGATCCGGCCACTGCCTATCGCCGTCCGGCGAGCGTTCCTGGCCTGCTTCGCCTGGACTCCAACGAAGGAGTGCTGCCGTCCCCCGCCCTGCTGGGCGATCTTGCCAACGCTGACCCCGAGCTGTTGCGCCGCTATCCGGACGTGTCGGCGCTCGAAACCGCGCTCGCCACACGTGTCGGCGTGGCACCCGAGCGCTTGCTGGTGACCGCCGGCGCGGATGAAGGGATCGACCGCGCGTGCCGCGCCTTCCTCGAGCCCGGCCGTACGATCCTCCTGCCCGACCCCAGCTTCGACATGTTCGATTGCAGCGCTATGCTCGCGGGCGGCGAGCTGGTGCGCGTGGCGTGGTGGGACGATGGATTCCCGATCGATGCGTTCGTTGGCCGGATCGACACGCGCACGAGCGTCGTCGCGATCGTCTCACCCAACAACCCGACGGGGAGCGTGGCGACGCTGGCCGATGTGCGGCGCCTCGCCGCAGCGGCGCCAGGTGCGCTCGTCATCCTCGATCACGTGTACGTCGAGTACGCGGACGACGATCTCACCGCCGCGGTACTCGATCTTCCCAACATCCTGGTGCTACGGACGCTCTCCAAGGCCTGGGGCCTCGCGGGCTGCCGCGTGGGCTACGCCATCGGGAGTCCCTATGTGGTCGCCGTACTGCGTGCGGCGGGCGGTCCGTATACAGTGGCCGCACCCTCGGTTGCGCTGGCGCTGTCCCAGCTCGAGCGTGGCGTCGAGCCGCTCCGCGCACACGTCGCCCGGGTGCGCGAGGAGCGCCGCCTCCTCAGTGCGCGGCTTGCCGCCGCCGGACTCCTGCCCCGGCCGTCGCAGGCGAACTTCGTGCTCGTCGAATGCGGGCCGCGTGCCGAGTCGATCCGGGCAGGGCTCGCCGCCCGCGGCGTGCTGGTGCGTGCCTTTCCCGACCGCCGCGGGCTCGAGACGGCGCTACGCATCACTTTACCGGGCCGTGCCGGCGACTTCGAGCGCCTGAGCAGCGCACTCGAGGGGACGCTCGGCGCCGAGCGACGCGAGCCATGACCGCCCGTACCGCCACCAGCAGCCGCGCCACGCGCGAGACATCGATCACCGTCACGCTCACGCTCGACGGCACGGGGACAGCCGACGTGAAGACGGGCGTGGGCTTCCTGGACCATCTGCTCGAGGCCTTGATCCGTCACGCCCGGTTCGACGTCGCGCTCG
>DATNOH010000324.1:0-4281 GCA_035601435.1 Gemmatimonadales bacterium
CAGCCCCCGTGTTCGGACCGCAGAAGGGAGCGGGGCCCGAAGGCGTGAAACTCCTGTCACGGGGCCTCGAGCGGCTCGCGCAGCTGATGGCGCGGCACGGCCGTGGCGACATCGCTACGCTGCCCGGGGGTGGCGCGGCGGGCGGCCTCGGTGCCGGGCTGGTGTGTTTCGCCAAGGCTGAGCTCAGGGGCGGAGCGGACTGGGTGCTGGACCGGGTGGGGTTCGATGCCGCGCTCGCGAAGGCCCAGCTCGTGATCACCGGTGAGGGTGCCTTCGACAAGACCTCGCTCGTGGGGAAGGCCTCGGGCGAGGTGGTGCGACGGGCCCAGGCGGCGGCGACGCGCGTGGCGGTGGTCGCGGGCAAAGTCCAAGGACTCGTGGGCCTGCACGCGCTCGACGGTGAGGGTCGCGTGCTCGACGCGGCCGGCATCTCGGCCCTCGGGGAGCGAGCCGTGCGTGAAGCATTCGGGTTGCCCGGCGCGTAGCCGCCCCTCTATCTTCCGGCCCTCATGTCCCCAACCGACAATGTCATGGACAAGCTGGTGTCGCTGGCCAAGCGGCGCGGCTTCGTGTTCCAGTCTTCGGAGATCTATGGCGGCCTCGGCTCGGTGTGGGACTACGGGCCGCTGGGCGTGGAGCTGAAGAAGAACATCAAGGAGCGGTGGTGGCGCTCGATGGTCCACGACCGCGAGGACATCGAGGGGCTGGACGCGGCGATCCTGATGCACCCCAAGGTGTGGGAAGCGTCGGGTCACGTGGCGGGGTTCACCGATCCGCTGGTGGACTGCAAACAGTGCAAGAATCGGTTTCGCGCCGATGATCCCCGCATCAAAGGCACGCCGGGCGAGCCTACGGCGCAGTGCCCGGTGTGCGGCAGCAAGGGGACGCTCACCGCCCCGCGGCTGTTCAACCTCATGTTCAAGACGTTCGTGGGTCCGGTCGAAGAGGCCGCCGCGGTCGTGTACCTCCGGCCCGAAACGGCCCAGGGGATTTACGTCAACTACTTGAACGTGCTGCAGTCGTCGCGCCAGAAGATCCCCTTCGGGATCGCGCAGATCGGCAAGGCGTTCCGCAACGAGATCACCCCCGGCAACTTCATCTTTCGAACCCGCGAGTTCGAGCAGATGGAAATGCAGTACTTCGTGAAGCCGGGCACCGACCTCGAGTCGTTCGAGTTCTGGCGCCACGAGCGGATGAAGTGGGTGGCCGGACTGGGCGTGCGCGCCGAGAAGCTGCGGTTCCACCAGCACACGAAGGACGAGCTGGCGCACTACGCCAAGGACGCCTACGACATCCAGTACGAGTTCCCCTTCGGCTGGCAGGAATTCGAGGGGATCCACAACCGCACGAACTTCGACCTGTCGCGCCACCAGGAATTCTCGGGCAAGAAACTCGAGTATCTGGATGTCGCGACGAACGAGCGGTTCATTCCCTACGTTGTCGAAACGTCGGCGGGCGCCGACCGCACGACGCTCGTAGTGATGGTGGACGCGTACCACGAGGACGACGTAGAGGGAGAAAAGCGCGTGGTCCTGCGGCTGCATCCCGCGATCGCGCCGCTGAAAGCCGCGGTGTTCCCGTTGGTGAATAAGGACGGAATGCCCGAGCTGGCGCGCCGCATTTTCGACGATCTGCGCAAACACTACAACACGTTCTACGACGACGGCGGCTCGATCGGCCGCCGCTACCGCCGCCAGGACGAGGCCGGCACGCCGTTCGGCATCACCATCGACGGCCAGTCCACGCAGGACGGCAGCGTGACGGTGCGCGACCGGGATACCCTGAAGCAGGAGCGGGTCGCCTCCGATCGGCTGGTGACCTATCTCGCAGAGAAACTCAAGGGCTGATGTAGGGGCTGTCCGTCATGCCCATGGCTAAGCGGGTTTTGCTCGCCACGCGGGACCTGCTGTTCCGCTCGAAGCTGGGCGCCGTGGTGGCCGCCGCCGGCGCGGAGGTGTCGCGTGACGAGGCCGCGTGCGATCTCGCGGTGCTGGAGCTCGCTGGCGCCGGAGCGACGGAGCGGATCGCCGAGCTGGTGCGACGCGGCACTCCGGTGCTCGCCTACGGGTCGCACGTGCAGGTGGAGCTGCTGCGTGCGGCGCGCGAAGCCGGGGCGACCGCGGTACCTAATTCCCAGGTGGAAGAACGGCTGCGGGATCTCCTCAACACATAGGGGCGCAGCCAAGCTGGCGCCACAGCCTGTCAGCTTTGCGGAGTCCGGTGCGGTCTCTATCTTTCCGAGCCATGACGCACTCCACCACCGTCGTGCTGCCCCCTCAGGACGTGCTGGATCGCGCCAAGCGGTTTTTCGCGGAGCGGGTGCCGCACGCGGCCGCCTTCGTGGAGAAGGAAGGGCCGGGCTTTCTGGTGCTGCGGGGTCAGGGCGGGGAAGAGATCGCGCTGCACGTGTGGGCGGACGCCGCGGGGAAGACCCGAGTGCGTGCGTCCACCCTGTTCTTCGATCAGGCGCTGGACCGCTTCCTCTCGACGCTTCCCCTCGAGGGCAGCGTGGAGGTCGCATGACCGCGGTGGGCGAGCGGTTCGCCGTGCGGGTAATGGTCACCGATGTGTGGGATCAGGTGTTCCTCGCGGTCGAGCCCACGACCACGGTCGCGGAGCTCAAGCGCCAGGCGCTTGCCCAGGCCCTGAAACGAGTACAGGTCCGGCCCGACGACTATGTGATGAAGTTCCGCGGCGCCCAGGTGCTGGATGAGGCCACCACCCTGGCCGCGCTCGGCGCCGTGTCCAACTCCCCTTTCATCATCCTGCCCGCCCGCCGCAAACCCGTGCGTTGATGGTCTCGCGAGCGCCCACCACCTTCGCCGTCGGCTTCTTGCTGCTCGACGCCCTGCTGCTGGCGTACAGCGGGTTTGCCCTCGGTCGCCGCTGGCTGGTCTTCTGGGGCGCGGTGTGTCTGGTCGCGGCGGTGCTCGTCGTGTTCGGCTGGCGGCGATACCGTCGCGCGATGACGGACCTGGAGCGCGCGCGGCGCGAGATGCGCGCGGAGGTGGATTCGATCCGGGAGCTGCTGCAGAGCAAGCATCTGGACAATTGACGACGCTTTAGTGTCCGTCCCCGTCGTATTCCATCCCGCCACTCGCTTGCACGATCCCGGGCCGGGCCATCCCGAGCGCCCCGAGCGGATCGAGGCGGTCCTCGCGGCCCTGCGCGCGCCCGACCTGACGGCTACCGTCGAGTGGACGGAGGGCCGACCGGCGGCGCGCGACCAGCTGGAGCGCGTCCACACGCCGGCCTATCTGGACGCCCTCGAACGTCTGGCGCGTAAGGGTGGAGGTGTGCTGGACGCCGACACCGTGATGAACCCGCACAGCTGGGACGCCGCGCTCGCGGCGGCGGGGGTGGCGATCGGTGCGGTTGAGCGGGGGATCGATCGGGGCTCGGCGTTCGGTGCGACACGACCTCCCGGGCACCACGCGCTCGGCGGCCGAGCCATGGGATTCTGCCTGATCAACAACGTCGTGGTGGCGGCGCGACACGCCCAGCAGATGGGGAAGGCGCGCGTGCTGATCGTGGACTGGGACGTGCACCACGGGAACGGCACCCAGGCGCTGGTGGAGCGGGACCCATCGATCCGCTACGTATCCATCCACCAGTACCCCTGGTATCCGGGGACCGGGGCCGAGCACGAGCGCGGCGTGGGCAACGTATTCAACGTGCCGCGCCCGCCGGGCCTGCCCCGCGCGGCGTACGTGCGCGACCTGCTCGCCGCCGTCGACGCCTCAACGGTCGGATGGCGCCCGGACCTTCTGCTGGTCTCCGCCGGTTTCGACTCGCTTGCGGGAGATCCGCTGGGCGGCTTCACGCTCGAGCCCGAGGATCTGGCGCAGTGGACCAGCGCGTTTCGAGCGCGCGTCGCGCCGGCGCCGGTAGTCGGCGTGCTGGAAGGCGGATACCGGCTCGACCTGCTCGCCGCCGGCGCGCGCGCGCACGTGCGCGCGCTTGCCTGACGGTGGCGACGTCCCGATACTACAGTCGTGACCGCGACCGCCGCACCCCAGGCCTCCAAACATTGGTCCGCCAGCATCTATCGGCGGCCCGACGGGAGCGTCGAGCGTGGACTCTCGCCGGCCCAACTGCGCGCTATCGTACGCGCGGGCGAAGGTGAGCTGTGGGAGGAGTACGATCGCTACGTCTGGGTCGCGGTCGGGAGCATGGTCGCGGTCTCGCTGGCGATCGTGTGGTGGTTGAAGCACCGCCAATGGCTCTGAAGCTCGCCGCCGACGTCCTCACCCTGAAGACCAAGCATCCATTTGTCATCGC
>DATNOH010000325.1:0-7456 GCA_035601435.1 Gemmatimonadales bacterium
TTCTGCCAGCGCCGCTGCTCCTACTGCGACTTCTCCATCGCGGTCCGCAAGCGCATCCCGGCGCGGGAGTATGTGGATGTCGTACTGCGAGAGCTGACCCTCCTCGGGGTGACTGACCCCGGGCGCAAGCCCGGGGATACCACAACAGTTGGTCTCGATACGATCTACTTCGGCGGTGGCACTCCCTCGTTGCTGCCTCCCGAAGCGATCTCAGCCCTGCTCACGTCTTTACGCGACGCCTTTCACGTGACGCCTTCTCGTGACGACGTCGAGGTTACGCTCGAAGCCAATCCAGAGGACGTGACGCTCGATCATGCGACCGCATGGCGTCACGCCGGCATCAATCGCGTTTCGTTAGGCGCGCAGTCCTTCGACGATCGGGTGTTGAAGTGGATGCATCGCTCGCACGACGCGAGCCGCATCGGCGACGCGGTGCAGACCCTTCGTGCCGCGGGGTTCGACAACATCTCGCTCGACCTCATTTTTGCCCTCCCGAGTGAGCTCGAGCGGGACTGGGCGCGCGACTTGGACCTTGCCGGCGACCTGTTGCCCGCGCACCTGTCCCTGTACGGGCTCACCGTCGAGCAACGCACCCCTCTCGCCCGGTGGATCTCACGCGGCGCCACGGCCGCCGTTGATGACGAGCGATACGCGGAGGAGTACTTGCTTGCTCACATGCGGCTTGCGGCTTGTGGCTATCACTTCTATGAGGTCTCGAATGCCGCACGCGACGGCCACCGCTCTCGACACAACTCTGCCTATTGGTCGGGTCGCGCGTATCTCGGACTCGGGCCTGCCGCGCATTCGTTCGACGGCCGGGTGCGTCGCTGGAATCGGTCTGCGTGGGAGGGCTACCGACGCGCGGTAAGCGCCGGACTGCCGGCAGTCGAGGCCGAGGAGGTCCTGACCCAGGAGCAATCGGAACTGGAGCGCCTGTACCTCGCCTTGCGCACCGACGCGGGCGTTCCTCTTGCCGCCCTCGGCCGCCTGTTGCCGCCCTCTGCCGCCCGCTGGGTCGACCAGGGCTGGGCGGACGTTGTAAACCAGCGCTTGGTGTGCCGTCCCGAAGGGTGGCTCAGGCTCGACGCCCTCATCCGTGACTTGACCAGTGTAGGGGGAGCGAGCTAAATTGTTAGCAGGTAATAGCTTGGGTGACATGGTAGCATCTCTGAACGAGCGCGAGCGCCAGGTCCTCGAAGCCGTCATCGAGACCTACGTCGAGACCGCCGAGCCGGCGGGGAGTCGGACTATTTCCAAGAAGTTCGGCCACGCGCTCTCGGCCGCCACGATTCGCAACACGATGAGCGACCTCGAGGAGAAGGGATATCTGTACCACCCCCACACGTCCGCGGGCCGCATCCCCACGGATCTCGCCTACCGCGTGTACGTGAACTCGCTCATGCGGCTGTCCCAGGTGTCGGCATCCGACTCGCACCACATCCGCGAGGAGCTGGCGGAGCGCAACGCCGTGGATCAGATCCTCGAGCGGGCGGCGCAGGTGCTCGGCGTGCTCACGAAAGAGCTCGGTGTAGCCGTGGGCCCAACGTTCGATGAGGCGGTGCTCGAGCGGCTGGAGCTGTTGCAGGCGGGGTCCGACCGGCTCCTGTTGGTGCTGACGCTCAAGAGCGGGGTGGTGCGCACCATCTTCGTGGAAGTGCCATCGGTCATGGCGCCCGAGATCGTCGTGCAGGTGGCAGTGGTTCTGAATGAGCGCCTCGCGGGGCTGACGCTGCGCGAGATCCGCGCCACGCTGTCCCAGCGGCTGCGCGATGCCACGCCCGACGCCGGCGCGGGCGAGCTCTTGAACATCTTCATCCAAGAGGCGGATGATCTGTTCGACGTGCCGGCCACGGCCGCCGTCGGCGGGGGTGTGGTGCTGGGGAGCGCGCAGCTGCTCGCGGGCCAGCCCGAGTTCGCCACCAAGGAGCGGCTGCAGGGACTGCTGGAGGTCACCGAGCGGCGTGAGGTGCTGCGCGAGGCGCTGGCCAAGCGCCTCGGGCAGGGGCTCACCATCACCATCGGCAGCGAGCATCAAGATGCGACGCTCGCGCCCTTCACCTTAGTGACCGCGTCCTACCGGCTCGGCCCGCTGGCCGGAGTCATCGGCGTCATGGGCCCGACGCGGATGCCGTACGACAAGATCGTGGCGCTCGTGGATCACACGAGCCGTCTCGTGGGTGAGCTGCTCGAGTGAAGCGCGATTACTACGCCATTCTCGGGGTCAAACGCGATGCGGACGAAGGCGAGATCAAGAAGGCCTATCGCCGCCTCGCGATGAAGCATCATCCCGACCGCGTCGCGTCGGGAGAGAAAGAAGCGGCCGAGGCGAAGTTCAAGGAGATCACCGAGGCTTATGAGGTTCTGCGCGATCCCGAGCGGCGGGCGACGTACGACCGCTACGGCGAAGCGGGGCTGAGGAGCGGTGCGGGTGCGCGTGGTGGCGGGTTCACGCACTTCGATCTGTCGGAAGCGCTCAACATCTTCATGCGGGACTTCGGGGGCTTGGGCGGGTTCGACGCCTTTTTCGGCGGCGCGGACCGAGCCCGCCGGGAACGCAACCGCGGCGAGGACCTGAAGGTCACTCTGAAACTCAGCCTCGCCGAAGTCGCCAGCGGCACCACCAAGAAGGTGAAGGTCCGCACCCTGGAGCGCTGCACCGGGTGCGGCGGCACCGGGGCGGAGCCCGGTACCAAAGCGGTGCGCTGCGCCACGTGCGCCGGCACGGGCGAGGTACGGCGCGCCGCGCGCTCGATGTTCGGACAATTCGTATCCGTGTCGCCATGCCCCACGTGCGCCGGCGAGGGCACGGTGATCCAGCAGCCCTGCTCCAAGTGTCAGGGCGACGGCCGCGTCCGCGCCGAGCAGGAGATCGAGATCAACGTCCCCGCGGGCGTCGGCGACCATCACTATCTCACCATGCGGGGACACGGCGTCCCCGGTCCGCGCAACGGCCCCACTGGCGACCTGATCGCGGTGCTGGACATCGCCGAGGACCCACGCTTCGAGCGCCATGGCGACGATCTGATCTATGATTTGCCGCTCTCCTTCACACAGGCGGCGCTCGGCGCCGAGGTCGAGATCCCGACACCGTACGGTGATGCCACGCTCGAGATCCACTCGGGCACGCAGACCGGGGCCGTGTACCGGCTGCGCGGCAAGGGGCTCCCCCGGGTGGGTGAATCGGGTCGCGGCGACCTGCACGTGCGCGTGCATGTCTGGACGCCCGTCAAGCTGACCGCGGAGCAGCGCGAGCTGCTGGAGCAACTCGCGAAGATCGAGAGCAAGCCGCCCGCGGAAGGGCACACGGGCAAGAAGTTCTGGGAGCAGCTGCGCCAGGCGTTCGGGGGCTAACAGACCCCGGGCGCTAGCCCCGCCCGTCCGGGCGGGGTCATCGGAGGTGGAGGTGTATGGCGGGTACGTGTGTGTTTTGCAAAATCGCCGCGGGCGAGATCCCGGCCACGGTCGTGAAGCGCGGCGACGGCATCCTGGCGTTCACGGATCTCAACCCCCAAGCGCCCACGCACCTCCTCGTGATCCCGACGCATCACGTGACCACGCTCAACGAGACGAAGGACGCGGGTCTGCTGGGGAAATTGCTCGGCTTCACGCGCGACCTGGCGCGGGAGGTCGGCATCGCGCAGCGTGGGTATCGCGTCGTGGTGAATACGAACCCCGACGGCGGGCAGACGGTGTTCCATTTGCACCTGCACCTGCTCGGCGGTCGGCCCATGACGTGGCCGCCGGGGTGAGTCCAGGGTTGCTCCATCGAATCCGGAGGGCTAAGTTTTTGTGTCCGTCGCAGTTACCCAGAGGACGAGAAGGCGGGATCCTGGCCGACTTGTACACGCACCGTCATCACGAAGAGCCGAGCGAGCGACGCAAGCGAAAGATGGACGCGGCGCGCCGTAAAACCCGGCGCGCGCACCCGGCCTGACGTGGCGAGCTTGCCCGAGCGGCTCCGCGCCGCGATGAACCAAGCCCGCAAAAACCGCGATCAAGGGCGCACGCTCCTCCTCTCCACCATCCTCGCAGACCTCAAGAACCGCGAATTCGAGCTCCAGCACCCCGTCTCCGATGAAGAGGCGGTCGAGGTCGTGCGCCGCGGCATCAAGCGCCGCCGCGAGGCGGCCGAGCAGTACACCGCCGCCGGGCGCGCCGACCGGGCGGCGGTGGAGCTCGGCGAGGTGAAGGCGCTCGAGGAGTTCCTCCCCGCCGCGATCGATCCCGAGGAGATCCGGCGCGCCGTGCGGGAGGCGATCGCCGCGGGGGCCAAGGACATCGGAAAGGTCATGGGACAGGTCATGCCTAAGTTCAAGGGCCGGGCGGACGGCAAACTGGTGAACCAGATCGTCCGCGAGGAGCTGGCGGCGGCCGTATGACTGTCGGGGGAGGGGTCGCGCCCTCCGTCCTGGAGACACTGGAGTTCCCGGCCGCGCTGGAGCGGGTGGCGGCGCACGCCGCCGGTCCGCTCGGCGCCGTACGCGTGCTGGGCCGTTCCCCGGCCACCGATCCCGCTGCGATCCGCGCCGCGCTGGCACAAGTCGCCGAGCTCGCCGCCCTCCTCCTGACCGACGACGCGATTCGTGCCGAGCCCGTCCCCGATATCGGCGCTGCGGTGGACCTGCTGGGGGTGCCGGGCAGTGCGCTCGAGGGACCCGCACTCGGGCAGCTGAAAGGCGCCCTCGCGGCCGCGCGCGTCGTCGCGGCCGATCTGGCTCGCCTCGCGGCCGATGCGCCTCGCACCGCGGCGCTGCGGGTCGATCCTGCCCCGAAAGAGCTCGAGCAGCGGCTCGCCGTCTCGCTCGACGCGGAGGGACAGGTGTTGGATGGCGCGTCCCGCCTTCTCGCGCGTGCGCGCCGGGCGGTCCGAGAGGCGCGAGCGCGTCTGGTCCAGAAGCTCGAGGTCATGCTCGCGGCGCTCGACCCCACGGACCGGGCGCCCGACGCGGCCGTCACGCTGAGAGAAGGCCGCTACGTCATCCCCGTGCGCTCGACCGCGCGCGCCCGCATCGGGGGCATCGTGCACGACGAGTCGGCCACCCGCGCCACTGTTTTTCTCGAGCCGCCCGAGGTCATCGAGCTCGGCAACGCGCTGCGCGCCGCCGAGGTCGAGGAGCAGCGGGAAGTGCTGCAGGTGCTGCGAGAGTTGACGGAGCTGTTACGCCCGCATCGCGACGCGATCGCTGCGACGTGGGAGATGTGCATCGCCTTCGACGACCTGTGCGCCCGCGCGCGCTACGCGGTCGAGGTGAACGGGTTCCCCCCCGCCATCGGCACGGGGCCGCTGGAGATCCGAGCGGGTTGCCATCCGCTGCTTCTGGGCGCGAGCGAGTCGGCCGTGGTCCCCTTCGATCTCGTTCTCGCCCCGGACGAATTCACCGTCCTCGTCTCCGGTCCCAACACGGGCGGCAAAACGGTGCTGATCAAGGCGGTGGGCCTGCTCGCCCTCATGGCGCAGAGCGGCATCATCCCGCCGAGCGGCCCGCAGTCAACCCTTCCCGTGTTCAGCGGAGTATTCGCGGACATCGGGGACCGCCAATCGATCGCCGCGAGCCTGTCCACGTTCTCCGCGCACGTCGCCGTCTTGCGCGACATCCTGGAGCGGGCCGGGGCGGGATCGCTCGTGCTGCTGGACGAGATCGGCAGCGGTACCGACCCCGCCGAGGGGGGAGCGCTGGCGACGGCGGTGCTGCAGACCCTCACCCGGCGCCGGGCCGTGACCCTCGCGACCACGCACTTGGGCGCCCTGAAGCAGCTGGCGGCGGAGACGGTGGGCATCGTCAACGCGTCGCTCCAGTTCGACGCCGACACCCTGACGCCGACCTACCGGCTGCTGAAAGGCGTGCCCGGACGCTCCTACGGGCTCGCCATCGCGCGCCGTCTCGGCATTGCCCCCGATGTGCTGGAGATCGCCCAGCGGGCCGTGCCCGGGGCCGAGCGGGCCTTGGACGCGCTGCTCGCGACCGTCGAGACCCGGGCGCGCGAGTTGGAGGCGAAAGAGCAGGATTTAGGCGCGCGGGACGCGAGTGCACGCGCCGACGCCGAACAGCTCGAGGCGCGCGCCGCCGAGCTGGCCGCGCGCGAGCGGCAGGTCAAGGCTCGGGCGCAGAGCCTCGAGCGCGAAGCACGCGAGCAGACCCGCGCCTACCTGCTCGAGGCGCGCAAGAAGGTCGAAGAGGCACTGGGGCGAGCGCGAGCCGCGGTGGACGAGGCGACGGCGCGGGAGGCGCGGCGGCTCGTCGAGCAAGCCATCGACGAGACTGCCGGGGAAACGCCCGGGGATAAGGCGAAGGAAGGGTGGATGTCGCTGGAGGAGCTGAAGCGTGCCCGCATGGGATCAGCCTCCCCCAACCTCCCCCAACCTCCTCCACCCTCCGCTGCGCCGTCGCTGACCGCCGCAACGGACATTTCTCTTATCGGGCTCCGGGTGTCTGAGGCCGAACCGCTGCTCGTCAAGGCGCTCGACGACGCCGTCCTCGCTGATCTCCCGTACCTCCGCGTGGTGCATGGCAAGGGGACTGGTGCCCTGCGCCAGTTCGTGCACGAGGTACTGTCGGCGGACCCGCGGGTCAAGCGCTTCGGCTTCGCGCCGTCCAACCAGGGCGGCCCCGGCGTCACGGTCGTGGAGTTCAAGGCGTGAGTCTCATCCCCGATGACGTGATCGAGCAGGTCCGCGAGGCCGCGGACATCGTGGGGATCATCGGCGAGCACGTCGAGCTCAAGCGCACGGGGGCCGACTATCGCGCGCCCTGTCCGTTTCACGGGGGCACACACCGCAACTTCGCCGTCATTCCCCGCAAGGGGATGTTCTACTGCTTCGTGTGCCACGCCGGCGGCGACGTATTCACGTTCTTCATGAAGAAGCTTGGCATGGACTATCCCACGGCCGTGCGCGAGGTCGCACGTCGGACGGGGATCACCATCCCGGAGCGCGGGCCCACCGGGCCGGATCCCCGCGAACCGCTCTACAGCGCCGTGGCGGCGGCAGCCGACTGGTTCGCGCGCCAGCTGCGCGAGAGCCCCGAGGCGCAGGTGGCCCGCGACTACCTGACGACCCGGCACTTGGACCTCGAGACCGTGCAGCCGCTCGGCCTCGGGTACGCGCCCAGGAACAAGGCATTGCTCGACGCAATGAAAGGCTTGGGCGTGCGTGACGAGGTGTTGCTCGAAGCGGGTCTGTTAGCTAGACGGGAGGATGGCACGCTGGCGCCGCGCTTCCGGGGCCGGCTGCTGTTTCCGATCCACGACGTGCGCGCCCGCGTGGTGGGTTTCGGTGGCCGCATCCTCGGCGAAGGAGAGCCCAAGTATCTCAACTCCCCCGACACCCCGATCTTCCACAAGGGAAAGCTGCTGTACAACCTGCACGTCGCGAAGCACGCCATGCGCAAGGCGGAGCGCGCGATCCTGGTCGAGGGGTACTTCGACGCGCTCCGCCTGTCCCTCGCCGGGATCGAAG
>DATNOH010000326.1:0-4742 GCA_035601435.1 Gemmatimonadales bacterium
CACTCCGCTCACTCGGCTGCGGGCGCACCATTTCGATGACCTCCTGCACGAGCGCGAGGCGGCAGGTGCGGCGCCGGCGACCGTCAACAATCTGCGTGCGCAACTGCGGACGGTGTTCAGCAAGGCGAAGAAGGCCGGCCAATGGTTCGGCGACAATCCGCTCGACTCGATCGAGCGCCGAAAAGTGCCGAAGCGCGCGTACCGGACGCTCTCTCCAGTGCAGATCGGCAGGATGCTTGCTGAGGTCCCGGAGGACTGGCGTCCGCTCTTCGCCTGCGCCGCCCTCGGGCTGCGCAAGGGCGAGCTGTTCGCGCTCCGGAAAAGCGATGTCGATCTTGCGCGCGGCACCATCACGGTCGCCCGCTCCCACGATCGCGACTCCACGAAAGGCGGTGTCGCTGCCGTACTGCCGCTTCCGAGCGCGCTGCGCCCCTGGATCGAGCATCAGCTCGAGCACGCACCAGGGCCGCTGGTCTTCCCTGCCCCGGACGGCTCTCAGAGAAAGCGCGAGGCCGACCCGCAGAAGATCCTGCGGCACGCGCTGGCACGCGCCGGCATCGTGGATGGGTACGAGCACCGCTGCCGCTGGTGCGGGCACAAGGAGCGCGCCAGCGACGCCGAGCCGCGTTTCTGCCCGACCTGCCGCAAGACCACGGACGGCTGCGGGCGGCGGCTCGCTGAGCCCCGTGGACGGCGCCTGTGGCCCGTCGCGCTCCACATCCCGATCCGCTTCCACGATCTGCGCCATTATCCCGACCGCCGGATTATCCCGCATCGGCACACAGCATGCGCGTCGCCGCCGTCGGTACGCGGATTCTGGCGCATGCTGGACGCGGGATAATCACAGGCCCTCCAGGAAGGCGAGGAGCTTGTCGTCGGGGCGGTAGCGCCCCGGGGCAAGCCCCGACGAGGCGGTGTGCGCGAGGGCCTTCTCCTTGAGGCCCAGATCGGCGTGCAGGTAGATCTGAGTGGTCTCGATCGACTCGTGCCCGAGCCACATGGCGATCACGGTGCGGTCCACGCCACGTCGTAGGAGCTGCATCGCGGCGGTGTGGCGCAAGGTGTGCGGCGTGACCCGCTTGCCCGCCAGCGACGGGCAGCGCCCCCGCGTCGCGGCGGTGTGTTTCGCGACGAGATGCTCGACGGCATCCTCGCTGAGGCGTCCGCCGCGGGAGCTCGGGAAGACCGGCGTGTCGAGCGCCGTTGGACGCTCGCGCAGCCACGCATCGAGGACCTTCACGACATCGCGGCGCAGCGGCGTGCAGCGGAGCTTTCGCCCCTTGCCGTGACAACGGACGTGGGCGCCCGTGTCGAGCGCCACGTCCTGCCGGCGAAGCGCGGTCAGCTCGGAGACGCGCAGGCCCGTCTGGACGGCGACGAGCAGGATCGCGCGGTCGCGTCGTCCGATCCATGTGGCGGGGTCGGGGGCGTCGAGAAGTGCCTCGACCTCTTCGTCGCCGAGAAACTCGACGATCCCGCGCTCGAAGCGCTTGCTCGGGATCGCGAGCACGCGCTGGCAGTGCAGCGCGTGGGCGGGCTCGGTGAGCGCTACGTAGCGGAAGAAGGCGTGGAGCGCCGCGAGGCGAGCGTTGCGACTGCGAGCGGAGTTGCGGCGCTCGCGCTCGAGGTGGTCGAGGAACTCACCGAGGAAGGCAGCGTCGAGATCCGCGAGCACGAGGTGGGACGGGGCACGGCCGAGGCGCGCGGTGGCGAACCGCAGGAGCAGGCGGAAGGTGGCGCGGTACGCAGCGACGGTGTGCGGGCTCGCCTGCCGCTGCCGGAGCAGGCGGTCGGTGAAGAAGGTCTGCAGGAGCGCGGGGAAGTCGGCGGCGGTCACGGCGCGTCCTTCCTCGGGCCGGTCGCCCGCTCGGTCGCAAGCTGGAGGAGCTCCGGGACCGCTTCGATGTACCAGTAGGTGTCGGCGACGTGGACGTGCCCGAGATAGGTAGAGAGCTTGGGGAGCTCGCGCTCCACGTCGCGTCCATCTCGGTACCAGCGGACGAGCGTCCTTGCGGCAAGTCGGTGCCGCATGTCGTGGAGCCTCGGTCCGTGGCCGTGGTGGTGCCCGCGTGCGGGCGGGCGCAAGCCGATCGCGCGGGAGACGACCACGAAGTTGTACCGGGCGCTGCACCCGGTGACGCGAGTGCCGCGCTCGGAGAGGAGGAAGGCCCGCGATGCGACGCGAGGGACGAGCCGATCCCTGAGCTGCGCGTAGTGTCGCAGAGCCCTGCGTGTGGATTCGTGAACCGGCACGAAGCGGGATTTGCCGAACTTGGTGCGTCGGACGGCGAGGACGCCCCCACGAAGATCCACATCGCCACGGTCGAGCGCGAGCGCCTCGCTGAGACGTAGGCCGGTGGCGGCGAGCAGGCCGAAGAGCGTCGCGTAGGTCTGCGCGCGCAGCATCAATCGCGAGGGAAGCCGTCGCGCATGACAAACGATGCGCTCGATCTCCTCGTCGCTGTAGACGTAGGGCGGGCGCCGGCGGTAGCGGTCGGGCAGGAGCCCACGGGGCAGGACCTCGGTGCGCGGGTCCGTGGCGCTCAGCCAGGCGGCGAACCGGCGTACGTCATCGAGGCGACTTGCCCATGTGGCTGGCGTGGCGTCGGCCGGTGCCGTCGCCCAGCGGAGAGCGAGCGCAGTCGTCACGACGGACGCCCCCTCGTGCTCGAGGAACTCGACGAAGCGGCGCAGGTAGGCGCCGGGTCGGACGAGCTCCGTGCCGAGCCCACGACGCAGGGCGAGGTACGTCTCGAGGGCTTCGCCGAGAGTGCTCATCGCGCACCTCGGCTCGTCGGCCAAGGCATGGCGACGTCGCGCAGGGAACTGAAGTCGAGCTTGGCGTAGATCTCGGTGGTGTTGGGCGAGCGGTGGCGAAGCACCTGCCCGATCTCGGCGAGAGAGGCGCCCCGGCGCACCATCGTCGTGGCCAGGCTGTGGCGGAGCAGGTGCGCCCCGCGCATCGCCGGCGCGAGACCGGCCCGGACGAGCGCGCGCGCCACGATCGTCGAGACGGTGGAGGGATGCGCGAAGCCGCGGTGCGGCGCTCGTCCGCACAGGAAGACGCGTCGAGAACCGCCGGCCGGCCGGTCCTTCCTCAGGTAGAGGGAGAGCGCCTTTCCCACGTCGGGGAGCATGGGCAGACGGTCGCGGACCAGGCCCTTGCCGCGCACGACGATCTCCCCCTCCCGCCAGTGCACGTCGTCGAGATCGAGTGCGACGACCTCACTCGCACGAAGTCCCAGTCTGGCGAGGAGCAAGAGAACCGCGTGGTCCCGGCGACCCGTGGCCGACGAACGATCGCAGGCCCGCAGCAGCCGCCTTACGTCCCGTGCGGGAAGGTGGCGCGGCACGCTCGAGAGCCGCCATTGGCGCACCGTCGGTACGGCGAGGGAGAGGTCCGTCCCGGTCTCGCCGCGCAGGAACAGAAACCGCAGGAACGAGCGGAGCGCGGTGCCCATGTACTGCGCGCGCTTGGGGACCATGCGACGAACTCGGGCGAGCAGGAAGTCGCGGATATCGCCGGGGCGAAGGGAGTCGAGCCGTGCCGCACCCCCATCGAGACGCTCGGTGACGCACGCGCGCACGAACGGCAGGTACCCCGCGATCGTGCTCTCGGCGAGCGCACGCTCCCGGCGCAAGTGCTCCTCGTAGCGCGCCAGCAGGATGGCCATCGGCGAATCGTCACAGGTCGCCACGGGCGTCGGAACGACACCCGCCGAGCGGAGCCGATCGAGCAGCAGGAGCACCGTCCCGCGGAACCCTCGGTACGTACGGCCCCGGCGGCGGCGTGCGCTGAGGAACTCCTCAACGCGCCGCTCGTCGAGATCGACGACGGCCAGGTGCGCGCCCACCATCCAGCGCGCCAGGTCGGTCGCAACCCACAGCTTGTGTCGAATCGTCGCACGCCGGTAGCCGAGGTCGGCGAGCTGCGTGCAGAACCCGTCGAGGTGGACGCCGAGGGCGCAGGACCGCAGCCGCTGCGCGGCGGCGGGAACGATGAAGAAGTCTTCGAGCATGTGTCTCCTCCTGGGCGCCGGCGACACCGCCGGGTGGAGGAGACGGGATCAGGATTATGCCGCATCCGCCAGACGCCACTTGGGCAACTGCCCAGGCACACGCGCCGCGGAGCGGTGCCGATGCGGGATAATCCGGCGGTCGGGATAATGCCGGTTATCCCGCGCGCGGGATAAGCGCCACACCTTCGCCTCGCACCTGGTGATGAAGGGCGTGCCTCTGAAGGCGGTGCAGGAGCTGATGGGCCACGCGACGATCGAGATGACGCTGCGCTACTCGCACCTGAGCCCGGAGGTCGGGCGCGGAGCGGTGCAGTTGCTCGATCGGCATGGCAATTCCATGGCAACGGGCGCGAGCTGGTCGACGCCGAAGCGGAGCAGGTTGACTTCCGCGAGCAAGTAGTCGGGCGCGAGGTGCGCGTATGTCTCGGCGGTGATCTTCGGGTTCGAGTGCCCCAGCAGCTTCTGCACGGACACGAGGTTCGCACCGGACATGATCAGTACGCTGCCGAAGGTGTGGCGCTTATCCCGCGCGCGGGATAAGAGGCATTATCCCGACCGCCGGATTATCCCGCATCGGCACCGCTCCGCGGCGCGTCTGCCTGGGCAGTTGCCCAAGTGGCGTCTGGCGGATGCGGCATAATCCTGATCCCGTCTCCTCCACCCGGCGGTGTCGCCGGCGCCCAGGAGGAGACACATGCTCGAAGACTTCTTCATCGTTCCCGC
>DATNOH010000327.1:0-9461 GCA_035601435.1 Gemmatimonadales bacterium
CCGGCGGACGGCAGGATCGTGGACGTGCGGGTGGTGGATGAGCCGATGTATCTCAAGAGCCAGGCGACGCGGATCTCGATCTTCATGAGCGTGTTCGACGTGCACGTTAACCGCTATCCGGCGACCGGGACGGTAGAGCTGGTGCGGTACAATCCCGGTCGGTTCCTGCACGCCGCCTCCGACAAGGCGAGTCTCGACAACGAGCAGGCGTCGGTGGGGCTGCGCGCGGCGCGTGCGCCGCTGCTCGTGCGTCAGATCGCGGGCCTCATCGCCCGTCGCATTGTCACCGACGGCGCGGCCGGTGACCGGGCGATGCAGGGAGAGCGGATGGGGATCATTCGGTTCGGCTCGCGGGTGGATGTGTTCGTCCCCCTCGCCGCGCGGTCGGCGGTGCGGGTGGCAGTCGGCGATCGGGTGCAGGCCGGCGCGACCGTGTTGGCGGAGTATACGCCGTGAAGCCGTTCCCCCGCCCCAGCATGCGGCGCGTCGTGATCGTCGTGCCGAGCCTGTTCACCCTGTTCAATTTGTTCTTCGGCATCTGGTCCATGGTGCTGGCGTCGCGCGGGGAGTTCTATCGCGCGGGCTGGTACATCTTCTTCGCCGGCGTGCTCGACGCGCTCGATGGCCGGGTGGCGCGGCTGTCGCGCACCGGCACCCGGTTCGGCGCCGAGCTCGACAGCCTGGTTGACGTGGTGAGCTTCGGCGTCGCCCCGGCCTTTCTCATCTACCAGCTCGAGTTCGCGACCGGCGGCCAGGCGGAGTGGATTTTCTGCTACTTCTATGTCATGGCGGCCGCCATCCGGCTGGCCCGCTTCAACATCACTCAGGCCGGACGCGCGAAGCGCTATTTCATCGGCCTGCCGTCGCCGGCCGCCGGCATGACGCTCGCGACGTTCTTTCCGTTCACGACCACGGAGCTGTATCAGCACGTGTTCCGGTTCTTGCCGCGTCACCACCTGATGCAGCTACTGATGATCCTCCTCACCATTCTCATGGTGAGCAACGTGCGGTATGCGACGTTCCCGCGCGCCGGCGTGCGCACCGTGAAGGGGCTCTTGGGGCTCGCGACCCTCCTGTTTATGGTCATCTTCGGCATTCTCGAGCACGACGCGTTCTTCTTCCCCCTGGGGATCACCTACATGGTGTACGGGATCCTGCGCGCGACGCTGCTGGGCTTCTTCTTCGAGGAGGACGACGAGGAAACGGACATCGCGGGCCCGATCGTGATCGCCGACAACGGAGCCGTGGCCGAGGTGTTCGGCCCGCCGCCACGCGTGCTGGCTCCGCGGGAGCGCGAGGGGGGAGGTCAGGGATGAGCGCGTTCCGGATCGAGGTGCGCGTCATGCCGCGCGCCGCCCTGCTCGATCCTCAGGGCCAGGCGGTGGAGCATGCCCTGCACGCCCTGGGCTTTGGCGAGGTTGCCCGGGTGCGGATGGGCAAGCACCTGGTACTCGAGGTGAAGGCGGCGTCGCGCGACGAAGCCCTGGCCCGCGCGCGGGTGATGTGCGACCGGCTGCTCGCGAACCCCGTCACCGAGGACTACGACCTGGCCGTGGACGGAGGGGCCGCGCGATGAAACGCGTCGCGGTGATCGTGTTTCCCGGGTCCAACTGCGACGCGGAAACGCTGGCGGCGGCGCGCGCGGCGGGGTCCGATGCCTACTTCGTGTGGCATCGCGACACCGATCTGCGGCAGGCCGACGTGGTGATCCTCCCGGGCGGGTTCAGCTACGGCGACTACCTGCGCTCCGGCGCGATCGCCCGCTTCTCGAACATCATGCGCGCCGTGACCGAGCACGCGCGCGCCGGCGGCGCGGTGCTCGGCATCTGCAACGGCTTCCAGATCCTGTGCGAGGCGGGGCTGCTACCTGGTGGCTTGATGCGTAATGCCCGGCTGCGCTTCCTCTCCCGGCCGGTGTGGGTGCGGGTGGGGCAGACCGACACCCCGTTCACCTGTCTGTACGAAAAGGGTGAGGTGCTCGAGATCCCGGTGGCGCACGGCGACGGGCGGTACGTGGTGGATGCCCGGACGGCCGCCGAGCTCGAGGCGACGGACGGTGTGGTATGGCGTTACGTGCGGGACAACCCGAACGGTTCGGTCAACGAAATCGCCGGCGTGACGAACGCCGGCCGGAACGTGGTGGGGATCATGCCGCACCCGGAGCGCCGCGACGCGCCGGCCTTGGGCGGCCAGGACGGAGCCCGTGTCTTTCACTCGATGGAGGCTCGACATGCGACGCAGCACGCTGCTGATGTGCGCGCTGTTGACGATCGCCACCTCAGGGTGTAAGCAGATCAACGAGCAGGTGCAGAAGATCAAGGACAAGATCGCGGCGGCGCGCCAGCGGAACAAGCCGGCGCAGCCGGCGCCCGCCACGCCGCAGCCGGCCACACCGGCGCCCCAGGACGTCGCTGCGACGCCGCCGCCCAAACCGGCCCGGCAGGCGCCCGAGGTGCCGCTGCCTGCGCGCGACGTTCCCTACAACTCGCCCGACACCGGCACGATCGCCCCGGGCATGCGCGAGCGGGAGATCTACTCGCTGTGGGGGCCCCCGAACGCGGTTCGTCGCCAGGGGGACATGACGTACCTCTACTACCCGAACGGTTGCGAATACACCTGCGGCACGGCGGATGTGGTATTCCTCCAGAACGGTCAGGTCGTGGATGCCGTGCTCCGGTGGCCGGGCCACGGCTACAGCGGGCAGTCGTCCTCACCCGTCGCCACACCCCCGCACGGCCCGGCGCGTCCGGGCGGCGATACGCTCACGGTGAAATCAACCTCGACGCCTTGAGGCCGATGCCCGACAAGCCCAGCAGAAACGAAGAGGAATACTTTGCCAAGCGGGACGCCGAGCTGCTGCGGCAGCAGCGCGCCACGGTCCAGAAGACCGCGGCCGAAGCCGAGCGTCGCTCCCACCACATGAAGTGCCCGAAGTGCGGCTACGATCTGATTACGGGGGAATGGCACGGCATCCAGATCGATCAGTGCACGCACTGCCATGGTGTCTGGTTCGACGCGGGCGAGGCGGAGAGCGTGCTGGCACATCCCGAGCCGAACATCATGGGGCGCGTGTTCCGCGCCTTGCTCCGGGGCGTCTCCGGGGCGAAGGCGTCCGACGCATGACGCGGGGCGCCCTCCCCCGCGCTCCCACTCCGTTCCCGGGCGACCCCCCCATCACGCCTCAGCTGGTCCGCGAGCACAACCTCACCGACGCAGAGTACCAGCGGATCACGACGCTGCTCGGGCGCACGCCCACCTTCGCCGAGCTGGGCGTTTTCTCTGCGTTGTGGAGCGAGCATTGCTCCTACAAGCACTCGCGACCGGTCTTGAAGGGATTCCCCACGGCGGGCCCCCAAGTCGTGCAGGGGCCGGGCGAGAACGCCGGCGTGCTCCGCCTCCCCGATGGTTGGGCCGTGGCGTTCAAAATCGAATCCCACAACCACCCATCGGCGGTCGAGCCCTACCAGGGGGCGGCGACCGGCGTCGGCGGGATCCTGCGGGACGTGTTCACCATGGGCGCCCGGCCCGTGGCGGTCCTGAACAGCCTGCGCTTCGGTCCGCTGGATGAGGCGCGCAACCGCTATCTCTTCGCCGGCGTGGTGAAGGGGGTGGGCGACTACGGCAACTGCGTGGGCGTTCCGACGTTGGGGGGCGAAGTCGACTTCGGTCCGAGCTATGGCGGCAATCCCCTGGTGAATGCGATGTGCGTCGGTCTCCTGAAGGAGCGGGACCTGATCAAGGCGGCGGCGCGCGGCGTAGGCAACGTGCTTCTGGTCGTGGGATCGCGCACCGGCCGCGACGGCATCCACGGCGCGTCGTTCGCCTCCGAAGAGCTGACGCACGAGAGCGAGCGGCGCAGGCCCCAGGTCCAGGTCGGCGATCCGTTTACTGAGAAGCTGCTGCTCGAGGCCAGTCTCGCGCTGATCGCGTCGGGGCACATCGTGGCCATTCAGGACATGGGTGCGGCCGGGCTTACGTCATCGTCCGCCGAGATGGCCGCGAAGGGCGGCGTGGGTGTGGAGATCGACCTCTCGCTCGTACCCACGCGCGAGCCGGGGATGACGCCGTATGAGATCCTCTTGTCCGAGTCGCAGGAGCGCATGCTGGTGGTGGCGCGGCCCGAGCGCGTCGCGCAGGTCCAGGCGATCGCCGAGAAATGGGACCTCACCGCCACCCCGATCGGCCGGGTGACGGACGATGGGATGTACCGGGCGACGTGGCAGGACCAGGTCGTGGTCGAGATCCCGGGCCAGCGCTTGATCGACGAGTGCCCGGTCTATACGCCCGAGGCCCGCGAGGATGAAGCGATCGCTCGGTTGCGCACGGAGGGTCCCGCTCCCCGCTCCCCGCTCCCCGCTCCTGCTGAGGTGCTCCTCCAGCTCCTCGACCATCCCCCGATCGCGTCCAAGCATTGGGTCTACGAGCAGTACGACTCGACCGTTCAGGCGGGCACGGTGATCGGCCCAGGGGGCGACGCGGGCGTAATTCGCGTGCGGGATGCTCAATTCGGGATTGCGGTGACGGTGGACTGCAACAACCGCTATGTCCTGCTCGACCCGTATGAAGGGGGCAAGGCAGTGGTGGCGGAGGCCGCCCGCAACATCGCGTGCACGGGCGCCCGGCCGCTGGGCATCACCGATTGCCTGAACTACGGCAGTCCCGAGCGGCCTGCGGTCTTTTACCAATTCAAGGAGAGCTGCCGCGGCATCGCCGACGCGTGCCGGGCGCTCGACACCCCGGTCACCGGCGGGAACGTCTCCTTCTACAATGAGAGCCCCGCCGGTGCGGTGGACCCCACGCCGGTGGTGGGCATGATCGGCCTCCTGGCGCGCGCCGACCGTGCCGTGCCGAGCCATGCGCGCGCGGCGGGCGACGTGGTCTTCGTGCTGGGCGAGACCCGGGCCGAGCTGGGAGCGTCGCAGCTGTGGGAGGCGCTGTACGGTTTCGTGGGCGGACAACCACCACGGGTGAACCTGGCGGTCGAGCGGCGTCTCGTCGACTACCTCGTCACGGCGGCGGAGCGCGGCCTGCTCCGCTCGGCGCACGATTGCTCGCACGGCGGCCTGGGCGTCGCGCTGGCGGAGGTTGCGATGGGCGGCCCCTACGACGAGACAGGCGTCGGTCTCGACATCGATCTCACGGCGCACGCCTCAGGGCTTGCGGCTGTCGATCTGCTGTTCAGCGAGTCTCAGGGTCGAGCCGTTGTCACGTGCGCACCGGAGCGCGCGACCGCGGTAGCGGCGCTCGCGCAGGAGCTCGGGGTGCCCGCGCAGCGGGTGGGAACGGTCGCTCAGACCGGCGGCGCGGTGCGCTTGCGGTTGCGCGATGCGACCATCGAGCACCCCGTCGAGCGTCTCAGGCAGGTATATTTCTCGAGCGTATCCCGACGGATGGGAGACTGACAGACAGATGTGCGGCATCATCGGCGTGACCGGCGTTCCCGACGCAGCCCGCGTCGCCTATCTCGGCCTCTACAGCCTGCAGCATCGGGGGCAGGAGTCCGCGGGGATGGTCGCGGTGGATGGGGAAGGCGTGGCGCGGTCCCACCGCGGCATGGGACTGGTGTCGGACATCTTCAACGAGCAAGTCCTGAGCGATCTACCGGGCGACGTCGCCATCGGTCACACCCGCTACTCCACCGCCGGCACCTCCGTCCTCGCCAACGCCCAACCGATGCTCGCCCGCTACCGCGAGGGGCCGCTGGCGCTGGCCCACAACGGCAACCTCACGAACGCGGTGCAGCTGCGGTCCGACCTGGTCGCCAAGGGCTCGCTGTTCCAGAGCTCCTCGGACAGCGAGGTGCTGGTCCACCTGATCGCCCGCTCCGAGGCGCGGGAGCCGGAAGACCAGCTGCTGGACGCGCTGGAGCGGGTGGAAGGCGCCTACTCGCTCCTCATTACCGTCGGCCGTACCCTGTACGCCATCGTCGATCCCCGCGGCTTTCGGCCCTTGGTGCTGGGACGCCTGGGGCGCGGCTGGGTGGTGGCGTCCGAGACCTGCGCGCTGGACATCACTGGAGCCACCCTGGTGCGCGAGCTCGAACCCGGCGACTTCCTGCGCATCCACGGCAGCGAGGTGGATCAGCTGCCCCGCTTGCCCGCGCGGTCGCGGCGCCGCTGCGTGTTCGAGCTGGTCTACTTTTCCCGGCCCGACAGCACGGTGTTCCACCGCTCGGTGGATCGGGTGCGGCGGGCGTTGGGGCACGAGCTGGCCCGCGAGCACCCGACCCCAGGCGCCGACTGCGTGTTCTCGGTCCCTGACTCCTCCAACGCCATGGCCCTCGGCTTCTCCGAGGAGTCGGGGATCAAGCTCGAGCACGCGCTGATTCGCAATCACTACGTCGGCCGCACCTTCATCCACCCCGCGCAGGCGGGCCGGATGGCGAAGGTCAAGATCAAGTTCAATCCCGTGCGGGAAGTGCTTCAGGGAAAAAAGGTCGTGGTCGTGGACGACTCGATTGTCCGTGGCACGACCAGCCGGGCGCTGGTGCAGCTGATTCGTCAGGCGGGCGCAGCCGAGGTGCATTTCCGCGTGGCGTCGCCGCCCATCACCGGCCCATGCTATTACGGGATCGACACGCCGAGCAAGCAGGAGCTGATCGGGTCGAGCAACAGCGTCGACCAGATACGCGAGCATCTGGGCGTGGACTCGCTCGGCTATCTCTCGCTGGACGGGATGCTGCGGGCCGCCGGCGGCGATCCGGCCGACTTCTGCCACGCCTGTTTCTCGGGCGATTATCCTACGGATATCCCCGAAGATCTCGAGCGGGCCCGCAACGCCGCGCCGCTCCTCGCCGCCATTCCCAGTTGACCAGCCGTGCCGGCGCTCGAGCGGTGGGTGTATTCGTTCGGCGACGGCCGTGCCGACGGCTCGGCGGCGATGCGCGATATCCTGGGTGGCAAGGGCGCCGGGCTCGCCGAAATGGCGAACCTGGGGCTCCCCGTCCCCCCGGGCTTCACCATCTCGGCCAAACTGTGTATCGCCTACCTCGAGCACGGTACCTTCCCCGACGATCTCCGTGAAGAAGTCGACCGCCACCTGAAGCAGCTGGAGCGAGCATCCAAGAAGGGGTTCGGCGACGCCCGCAATCCCCTGCTCGTTTCGGTGCGCTCCGGCGCGGCGGTGTCGATGCCGGGAATGATGGAGACCATTCTCAACCTGGGCTTGAACGACGAGACCGTGCAGGGACTGATCGCGGGCTCGAAGAACCCTCGATTCGCCTACGATTCGTACCGTCGGTTCGTCCAGATGTACGGCGACGTGGTGTTCGATCTCGGCAAGCAGCCGTTCGCGGAGGTGCAGGACGAGTTCAAGCGCCGTCGCAACGTGGAGCGGGACATCGATCTGCCGCCAGACGACCTGAAGGCGCTGGCGCGGGAGTTCAAGGCCATCATCCAGGCGAAGAGCGGGCTCCCCTTCCCCGAAGATCCCGAGTCCCAGCTGTGGAGGGCGATCGAAGCGGTCTTCAAGAGCTGGCGAACGCGCCGGGCCGTGGACTACCGCCGGGTACACGGCATCCCCGACGATCTGGGGACCGCCGTGAACGTGGTCGCGATGGTGTATGGCAACATGGGGGACGATTCCGGGACGGGCGTCGCCTTCACGCGCGACTGCAGCACCGGCGAAGCCGTGCTCAACGGCGACGTCCTCACCAACGCGCAGGGCGAGGACGTCGTGTCGGGCGCGCGCACCCCCGAGTCGATCTCCACGCTCAAGCGTGGCAAGCTCGCCAAGGTGTACCGCGAGCTCCAGCGCGTCGCAACAAAGCTCGAGCGCCATTTCCGGGACGTGCAGGACATCGAGTTCACCTTCGAGCACGGCAAGCTGTATCTGCTTCAGACGCGCCGCGCGCAGCGCGCCGGGCTCGCGGCGGTGCGGAGTGCCGTGGAAATGGTGGATGAGGGGCTCATCACGCCGGGCGAGGCGGTGCAACGCGTGCCGCCCCAGGACCTGGACCAGCTGTTCCATCCGATGGTCGACCCGCGGGCATCGGTCACCCTGGTCGCGAAGGGTCTCCCGGCCTCGCCCGGGGCGGCGACGGGCGAGGCAGTATTCGACGCGGACGAGGCGGAGGCGTTGGCCCATGAGGGCCGCAAAGTCATCCTCATCCGGCCAGAGACCTCGCCCGAGGATTTCCATGGGATCGTGGCGGCGCAGGCGGTGCTCACCGCACGTGGCGGTATGACGAGCCACGCGGCGGTGGTAGCTCGGGGGATGGGCAAGACGTGTGTCGTGGGGGCAAAGGACATCGAGGTGGACCCCGCCGCGGGCCGGCTGCGCGCCAACGGCCGCGTCGTCAAATGGGGTCAGCTCATCACCGTCGACGGGACTACGGGCCGGGTGCTGCTCGGCGCCGCCAAACTGGTGGAGCCGAAGCTGGGCAGCCACTATGCCAAGCTGATGGCTTGGGCGGACGAACACCGCCGGCTGCGGGTGCGCGCCAACGCCGACACGCCGGGGGACGCGAAGCGCGCCCGGGAGTTCGGCGCAGAAGGGATCGGGCTGTGCCGCACCGAGCACATGTTCTTCGAAGGCGATCGCATCACCGCGATGCGCGAGATGATCGTGGCGCCGGATGAGGCGGGCCGCCGCCGCGCGCTCGAAAAGCTACTCCCGATGCAGCGCGAGGACTTCGAGGGGATGTTCGAAGCGATGGCCGGCTACCCGGTCACGATCCGGCTGCTCGATCCGCCGCTGCACGAGTTCCTGCCGCACGGGAAGGACGAGGTCGGTGCGCTCGCCCGCGCCATGAAGCTGCCCGCCGTCCGGTTGGAGCGGCTCGTCGCCTCGCTGATCGAAGCAAACCCGATGCTCGGGCATCGCGGCTGCCGCCTGGGCATCACGTATCCTGAAATCACCGAAATGCAGGCCCGGGCGATTTTCGAGGCAGCGTGCCGGGTGGTGAGTCGCGGCAAGAAGGTGACGGTCGAGGTGATGATCCCTCTCGTCGCGCTCGCCGAGGAGCTGCGTCACCAGGCTGAGATCGTGCGCCGGGTGGCGCGCGAGGTGTTCCAGGCCGAAGGGCGCGCCGTGCCGTATCTGGTGGGGACCATGATCGAGCTGCCGCGCGCGGCGCTCACCGCCGATGAGATCGCCAAGGACGCCGAGTTTTTCTCCTTCGGGACGAACGACCTCACGCAGACCACCTTCGGCCTGTCGCGCGACGACGCGGGCCGGTTCCTGCCGTTCTACGTGGAGCACGGCATCCTGAAGGACGACCCGTTCCAGGTGCTCGATCAGGAAGGCGTCGGGAAACTCATCGAGCTGGCGGTCAAGCTCGGCCGGGGAACGCGGGCCGAGCTCAAGATCGGCATCTGTGGAGAACACGGCGGCGAGCCGGCGTCGGTGAAGTTCTGTCACCACGTGGGCCTGAATTACGTGTCCTGCTCGCCGTTCCGCGTGCCGATCGCCCGTCTCGCCGCGGCTCAGGCCGCACTCGAGGAGCAGGGGGTGATCAACCG
>DATNOH010000328.1:0-6512 GCA_035601435.1 Gemmatimonadales bacterium
ACGCCGTCGCGCGCCATCGCGAAGTACATGCGCGGGCCCGTGAGCGCCATCCCGTTGGCGGCGCTGAAGATCGATACGAGAATGACCAGCGTGACGAGCCTCGCGGCGCCGGAGCCGAACAAGGTGCGCACAGCATCGGCAGCCACGCGGTCCGTCGCCGCCACCCCGGCAGGCCCGAGTGCCGCCACGTAACCGGCGTTCGCCGTCAGATAGATCGCCACGAGCGCCGCCGTCCCGAGCACGATCCCGCGCGCGAAGGTGCGCTGCGGGTCTTGGGCCTCCCCCGCGGAGTTGGTCACGTTCTGCCACCCCTCGTACGCCCACAGGACCCCGAGCAGCGCCACACCGGCGGCCGAGAGGGACGCGAGAGAGAGGGGCGTCGTGAAGGCGCGGCCGTCGGAGCGATGAAAGCCGTCGCCCAGGGCGACGCCGGCCACGGCGAGGGCGAGGAGTGCGCCGACCTTGAGCCCCGTGCTCCAGTTCTGCACGCTGACCGCCTGGCGGACGCCGCGAATGTTCACGGCGGCCACGGCGGCGATCATGGCGACGCCGGCCAGCTTGTGCGCCGCTGGCGCGAGCGGGACGAGCTCACCCAGATAGTTTGCGAACGCCACCGCGAGCGTCGCGGTGCCGCCGGTGTTGATCGCCAGGAACAGGGTCCACCCCAGGAGGAAAGCCGGGAGGGGGCCGAACGCCTCCCGCACATAGGCGTAGCTGCCACCGGCGTCCGGCAGCATGGCGCCGAGCTCGCCGAGCGTGAGCGCGCCCAGTAACACGAGCACGCTGCCGAGGAGCCAAACCATCAGCGCCACGCCCAGGTCTCCGCCCGATTGGCGCAGCACCGCGCCCGGCACGGTGAAGATCCCCGAGCCGATCGTTACGCCGACCACGATGAGCACCAGATCGTGCAGCGTGAGGACTCGGGCGAGCTCCCGCGGGGCCGCCGGCGCGGACATCGTCAGAGGTGCGCGGCGATGGCCGCCGCGACGTCGCGAGTTCCGGCCGTCCCACCGATGTCGGGCGTCCGCACGCCCGCCGCGAGCGTCGCCTGTACCGCCCGCTCCAGGTCGCGGGCCGCCTCGGGATGCGCCAGCTGCTCGAACATCAACGCGCCCGTGAGCACTGCGGCCATCGGGTTCGCGATCCCCTTTCCCGCGAGCGGGGGCGCGGAGCCGTGCACGGGCTCGAACAGGCCGGCCCGACCCGGGTGGAGGTTGGCGCTCGCCGCGAGGCCGAGTCCGCCGACGAGCCCGGCGCCCAAGTCCGACAGAATGTCCCCGTACAGATTGTTGGTGACGATCACCTGGAACCGCTCCGGCTCACGCACCAACTCCATCGCTAACGCGTCCACGTAGCGGTGCTCCGGCTCAATCCCCGCGAACTCGGCGGCGACCCACCGGAACGTCTCCTGCCAGATCCGGTGCGCCGGCACGGCATTGGCCTTGTCGCTCATGGTGACGCGGGTTTTCCCGTGCGCCTTGGCCCACTCGAACGCGGCCCGGATGATGCGCTCGACCCCCGCCGCGGTATTGACCTCCTCGGCCACGTAGTCGTTCCCCGCGATGCGGCCGCGGCCGAGGTATACGCCCTCCGTGTTCTCGCGGAAGATGACGAAGTCGATGCGACGGTCGTTGCCGCGCAGCGGTGTGAGATCGGAGTGGAGCAGCCGCACTGGGCGGAAATTGATGTACAGGTCGAGCTTGAAGCGCAAGCCGAGCAGAATGTCGCGGGCGTGCTCGTTCCCGGGGACTCTGGGGTCGCCGATTGCCCCGAGGAAGATCGCGTCCACGTCGTCGCGCAGGTGGTGGAACGCCGCTTCCGGGAGCGTCTCGCGCGTCGCGAGATAATGATCGGCGCCGTAGGGGAGGCGCTCGAGATCCAGCCTGAATCCGTGCTTGGCGGCCGCCTGCTCGATCGGCCCGAGCGCCGCCGCGATCACCTCGGGGCCGATCCCGTCTCCCGGGATCACAGCGATGCGATGATCGTGTTTCACTCAAAGCCCGTGGCGCGGCCGCAGCTCACACAGTAGCGCCAGCCCACATCCATTTCGACTCCGCAGGCCGGGCAGCGCAGCTCTCCCGAAGGCGGCTGCCCGCATTGTGGACAGAAGTTCACTTTGCGGCTTCCAGGGAGCGTCTCACCGCAGTAGGGGCACTGCCGTAGCGTCTCGCTCTGCTCGGCGAGCTCGAACGCCGCACCGGCGAGCGGCGGCTTTTCGCTCTCGTCTTCCGCTCCATCGGCGGCCTCCGCCGACTCGGGCGGTGGCGCCAGCGGGGGCGGGGGCGGCGGCGCGTAGGCCCGGTCGCCTCGCAGGAACCGTTCGGCGGCGAGCCGGTTGAGGCTCAGGATCGCGTCGGGGAACTGGCGGAACAGCGCCGTGTCGGGATTCGACTCGCCCGCCTCCCGCTGCAGCGCGTCCCGCACCTCTGCTGGCTCAAGCGAGGTGTAGCCCCGCTCGCCCGAGAGCAGCCGTAGCACCGCCATCTCGTAGTCCTGATGCGTCGCCACCCTGAGGATCGACCGGTTAGAGCGATAGGGCACCAGCCGCTCGTACACTTCGGCCGCGGGGAACGGCACAGCCAGCCGCCCCGGCGCGTCCTCGGCGAGGACGCTGACCAATCGCTCGAACAGGCGGTCGAGATCGTCGCTCATTTCACGACGACCACACCCTTCATGAAGGGATGCGGCGTGCAGTGGTACGTATAGGTGCCCGGCTTGTCGAAGCGATGAACGTACGAGCCATTCGGCGGGATCGGCGGCGATCCCGGCTCGGCGCCGTCGAACGTGACGGTGTGCTCCAGCGGGTCGCGGTTGGTCCACCGCACCGCCTGCCCGGTGGAGATCGTGACGGTCTCGCCCGCGAACTTCACGGCGGCCATGGCTACTTCTGCGGCGATCGCGGCGCCGGATGCGCCGAGCGCGACGGGTTTAGGGGAGCCGTGGAACCAGGGAGCGAAGCGTTTCAGGTGCAGCGGGATCGTGAACTCGAAGCCGTAGAGGACGTTCTTCGGAGACGCGATGCCCTGAGACGCGCCCTGGATCGAGGCGCTGGTCGCGTTGCTGACATGAAACGAAAACGTGTGCGGGGACCCCGGAATCAAGACGTTGATCGCGGCGCTCCAAGCCGCGCGCACGGTGGGGCTCACGAACGAGCCCACGTCCGCGCTGAGCCCGACGTACGGATTCAGGCGTGCGTTGAACCCGCCGGCGAACGCCGCCGCCCCGTCTCCCGACTCCCCAAGGCGGCGCGATACGGCACGAGCGGCTCCGTGCAACGTAAGCGGGCCTTGCGTCCAATCGACTCCGACCTCCCCATCCACACTCTTTGCCAGGAGGTTGTAAGCTGGTGTCACCGCGACAGCGAGGCCGGGCCGGCCTTCGGCGCCGCGTACGCGCCAGCGGCCGAACACCTCGGTCTCATTGGTCGACAGCGCGCCGTTGCCCAGCCCAACGATCGACTTGGTCGCGAAGTGCGCGCCGAAGGTCGCTTGATGCCCCAAGCCGGCCGCGAGGGTGAAGGTAGGAAAGTTGACCACCGCGTGCGAGGGCCCCGGGGTCACGTAGAAACGATGCACGAAGTTGAATTGCACCACGCCGCCGTCGGGCACCCAGGTGCCGCCGAGGTTCGGGGGGCGGTACAAGAGCGATTGCGCCCGCAGCGGCGCGGCAGCCGCGAGCGCGAGCAGAGCGAACGAAACACGCGTCATGACGGACCTCCCTGTATAGGAACGACCTTTCACCTCAATTCCGCACTCGATTCATCGCCAGTCGCGAACCCACTTGTCGTACAGAACCGGAACGACGCCTCCCTGCTGCAGCACCTCGATGCCCGACGGGTCGCGGTAGGCCTTCCGGTAGAAGGCGTGCGTCACGCCCGAGTTGATGATCAACTTCGCGCACATCACGCAGGGGGAGGCGCTCACGAACAGGACCTTGTCGCGCACGCTGCCCGGGGCTTTGACGAGCGCGTTCATCTCCGAGTGAATGCAGCCGCAGCTCCCCGGTACCGCCGAATCGCACTTGTTGGGCAAGCCGCGTGCGTTCCCGTTGTAGCCGATCGCGAGCACGTTCTCGAGCACCTGGTCCGTCACGACGGTCCCCACCTGCAGCCGCGCGCACGTGGAGCGCTTGGCCAGCTCCTCGGCCATGCGCATGTACACCTCGTACAACGGAATGCGGTCCACGGCGGGAGCGGCGGCACCGTCGGGCAGCACGTTGAGGAAGTGCGTGTTCCCCGCCACCCCATCCTTATAAACGCTCATGATAGACGCTCATGCAGCTCCTGATCGGGATCGTAGTCGGTGTAGCGCCCCCGGGCGCGCTCTTGGGCGAGCCAGGTGTCGAACCCCGACGGAACCAGCCCGTTGGAGCGCTCCTGACGCTGCGCCGCGCGGGTGGCGAGGAAGTCGGCGTATTCGTTCTTGGCGTGCCCCGCATGTCCTTCGATCCAGCGCCATTCGACTTGGTGCGCCGCCACTGCCTGGACGAGCTTTTGCCAGAGCTCCTGATTCTCGAGCACTCCGCCCTTGCGCTTCCAGCCGCGTGCCTCCCAGCCCGCCACCCATTCACGCATCCCCTTCACGAGGTACTGCGAGTCGGAAACGTACACGACGCGGGCGTGCTTCCACTGGCGGCGGATCCATTCCAAAGTAGCGATCGCCCCGGCTAGGGCCATCTTGTTGTTGGTCGTCTGCGGGGAGGATTCGTAGAAGTCCCACCGCGCCACGCTGTCACCGGCGGGCGCCTCGATCAGCGCCGCGTTACCGCCGGGGCTCGGCTTGGCGCTGTCGTTGCCCAGGCAGCTCTCGTCGGCGTGGACCAGGACCCGGGGCCCTCCCTTGGGCGCGCCGGCCATGTCAGGGCTGGATGACAACCGGAATGTCGGTGTGCCGCAGGATCTCCTCCGCGTGCGATACGACCACGGCGCTGGGCCGGCCCTCGACGTGACTCATGTGCGCGCCCGCGAACAGCGCGTCGCAGCGGATCCGCTTGATGACCCGGGCCACGACTTCCCCCGGCGTTCCCGCTTCGACGTGCGTGACGAACGCCACGCGCTGCATCGACAGCGTCGCCTCCGCCACACCCACCACCTTGAGCCCCGCGTCGTGGTCGTCGCTCGCATGAATGAGGTGGACCGTGCTCCCGGCTACGCTCGCGAACTGGATCGCGACGCCGAGGGCCCGGCGGCTCGTCTCGCGTCCGTCGAAGGCGACCGCGATGGACTGCATCGGCGAGGGCAGCCCGCCGCACACGATCACGCACCGCTCGGCGATGCGGATGAGCGAGATCACGGTCGGGCCCAGTGCGCCGCCCTTGGTGGTCATCCCCCGGCGCCCCACGAGCACCGCATCCGCAGTCTTGGCGAGCTCGGCGAGCTCGACGTCGGCATCGCCCGTCAGCTCGGCCGCCTCGACGTGCAGGCCCGCCGCCAACACCCGCTCGCGCGCCCGGTCGAGCATGGCGGGGCCGTCCGCCTCGTGCCCGTGCGGCTCGCGCACGTGAGCCACGATGATCGTGCTCCCGAAGCGCGTTCCCAGCAGCACCCCCTGCTCGAACGCCGCGTCGGCGCGCGGGCTGCCGTCGAGTCCCACCATCAGACGTGTGAACACGACTACGGCAGCACTGCGAACGACTCGAGCTCGCGCAGCGGGAACGCCAGCACCTCCCCCGTCATCGGCACCCTTCCCTCCAGCGCTTCGTCGCGCTCCAGCGTGTTCAGCCCCTCGGCGACGACCACATACTCGGTCCCGCGGCGCCGCAACGCCACCCGCCGCCGCTCGCGCACGGCCCGCTCGAGCGCGTCGAGCGCGTCGGGAGTGATGCTTTGGAACTCGCGAATCGTGCTCTTCACGGCTCGCTCACACGACGGCGATCGCGCCGGGCGTCCCGCTCACCACGCGACCGATCACCGCCGCCGCGGGGGTCCGTTCGCGGACCAGAGCCGCCACGAGTGCGTCCGCCCGCTCGGCCGCTACGGCGATCACAAGCCCGCCCGATGTCTGAGCATCGGCGAGCAGCAAACGCGTCGTTTGGTCCACGCCGGCCGCGAAGTGCACGGCGTCAGCCCCGCTAGCCATGTTCCGCTCCGTGCCACCGGGGACCGCTCCGCGCTCGGCGGCCTCACGCGCGCGTGGCAAGAGCGGAACGGCCGCCGCGCGCAGCTCCGCCGCCGCTCCGCTCGCCTCGAGCAGCGTCCGCAGGTGGCCCAGCAAGCCGAATCCGGTCACATCGGTCGCGGCGTGCACGCCTACGTCGAGCATGGCGCGCGCCGCGCCGGCGTTGAGCGTGGTCATCGCCGTGACGGCGGGCGCCACATCGGCTTCACTCAGCAAGTCGCGCTTGAGCGCCGTGGTCAACACGCCCGTCCCGAGCGGCTTGGTCAGCACCAGCGCGTCGCCCGGCCGGGCGCCGGCGTTCGTCACGATTCGGTCGGGATGGGCTTCGCCGATCGCCGCCATGCCGTATTTCGGCTCGGGGTCGTCCACCGAGTGTCCGCCCAGCACGAACGCGCC
>DATNOH010000329.1:0-5355 GCA_035601435.1 Gemmatimonadales bacterium
CGGCTCATGTGGCCGCCGGCTTGGGCCGCTTGGCGCCGTACTTGGAGCGCGACTGCTTGCGCTCGTTCACGCCCGCGGCGTCGAGCGTGCCGCGGATGATGTGGTAGCGCACGCCCGGCAGATCTTTCACGCGGCCGCCGCGGATCATCACGATCGAGTGCTCCTGCAGGTTATGCCCTTCGCCCGGGATGTAGGCCGTGACCTCGAACCCGTTGGTCAGCCGGACCCGCGCCACTTTGCGCAGCGCCGAGTTCGGCTTCTTGGGCGTCGTGGTGTAGACGCGCGTGCACACGCCGCGCTTTTGCGGATTGCCGCGCAGCGCGGGCGCCTTCTCTTTCGCTTCCATGTCGCGGCGGCCGTGCCGGACGAGCTGATTGATGGTCGGCATAACCCCTAGCAAAAAGTCGCCAAATAGACGTGCAAGATAGAGGGGGGGTTGGGGTTAGGGCAACCCCCGACCGCACCGGCAACAATGAAGGTCATTCGGCTAGCCAACCACCGAATGCACCCCCGGTGGCACCGGCCGGTCGGGCTGCTGGGCTTTCGGGGCCACGCGCCACTTCACACCCGACAGCTCAGGGCCCGACTCGCTCCCCTGCATCGCGGTCACGATCGTCTCGAGATAGGCTCGCGCGATCGCCTCGGTGGGCGCGCACACCAGGATCGATCGCCCGGCCAACGTCAGCGATCCGTCCGGCACGGTCGCGATCCACGCGGTGCAGTCGAGCCGCCGCTCGGCGAGACCATTGAGACGGCCCAGGATCTCGTGAAACAGGTTGCCGGCCGTCTGCCCGCTCGTGAATCTCGCATCCGCGAATTTCAGCGCGGCCAGGAGGTAGCGCCTGGCCCCCGTGCGATCGCCCCGCAATGACGCCAGCACGGCAAACCCGATATTCGCCTCGGGTACAAAGTGGGCTTCGGCCGCGGCTTGGAAGAAAGTGGCGGCGGGCTCGGCGAGCCGGGTGGCTCCGAACGCCCGCCCGAGGCCGATCAATGACGCCCCGTCGGGATCGAGGCCCCGAACCACGCCGGCCCACTCGAGCGCCCCCGCCGTGTCTCGCTGCATCAAGCGCAGCCGCACCATGGAGAATGCCGTGCGCACCTCGGTGCGCACATAGTCCTGCAGCGGATCGAGCCGCGCGGCGGCGGCGGCCGTTCGGCCGACCATCAGCAGCAGGTTGGCGAGCAGAAACGCAGCCGCCCCGTTCGCCGGCTCAAGCGCCACGCCGCGTTCCGCATTCCCGATGGCGCTCTGCAGTTTGTCACGGTGCGTTTGGGCGAGCGCGAGCAGACACGCGTACGTGGCGACGTCCGGTTGGAGGTCATGCAGCTGTTGCAGGAGGCCCTCGCAGCTCCAGTCGTCCAGCAAGCTCAGCGCCCACGCGGCGCCCCATTTGGTCGCGACGGTTTGAAAGCCCACCTTCCGCCTGATCACTCCGAGTCTGCTGTGCGCCTGCTGGGCGTTGCCCAGACCAGCCGCCGCGATGGCGTACGCGAGACCCGCCTCGATCGATGTCTTCTTGAGTTCGAGCGCCAGCCGCGCCGCGACGTGGGCGCGAAGGTAATCGCGCTCCTTGAGGGCCGCGTAACTCGTGCGTACGAGCATCGCGCACCGGGCGCGTCGGGTCCGCTCCGCCGCGGCGGACGTCCGGAGCGCTGCAACGATGGCCTCCTCGGCGGCGGCGAGCTGCTCTTGTGTCTCAGGCGGACGCGGGTTCGACAACGTGCCGTACGTGGGCACCGGGAGCGGCCGGCGGTCGCGATAGCGGGGATGACGGACGAGCACCACGCCGGCGGCGAGCGTCGCGACCGCTATTCCCATCATATCGAGCGGGAATCCATCGGCGGCCCCGATCACGCCGACGACCAGCGCCACGATGATCCCCATCGCGCCCAGGAACGACACTACGCTGCTGCCCACCGGACGGCACAACTTGCGCGTCTCGCGGGCCAGCCGCCTAGTGTCCTTTCTCTCCTGAACGGCGATGACGCGTTGAATCTCAGCGACCAGGCGGCCCGCGACCCGATCCGGATCCACGAGCAGGGCGATGCCCGGCCGTGTGTCGCGCAGTGAAGCGTCTTCGGCCGACAGCGCGGCGAGCCGATCGCGCAGCGCGGGGTGGGTCGAATACGGGTCGAGCGCGTGCCGGAGCGACTCCGGACTATCGCCGCGACCCGGGCCGGTGAGCTCGCTCACGAGCCATGCCGTGAAGGCTTCGCCCGGCTGCAGGCGGGCCAACCGCTCGCTCCAGGGGAGGCTGCTCGCGGCCTCGTCCAGGACCTCGAGTCGCCCCAGCGCCGACCTGACAGCGCCTGCGCCGCACAACTCGACGGCGCCTCGATCCGCCGCAAACTCGTCTTGCCGGGAATACGTCGCTACCAACCGCGCGGCGCGGCGGGTCAGGGCGTCGAACACCCACATGGTGGTCTCGGCGAGATCGGACCTCGCGTCGGCCTGCCGGTAGCCGGTAGCGCAGGCCGACAGCTCCGTCGCCACCTGGCTCAGCCGCGCGAGGCCTTTCTTCAACCACCGGCTGAACCCGCGCTGCACCAGGCGCGCATGCGCCAGCTCATGCGCCAGGACCGCCTCGACTTCACTGACGGTGAGTCCCGCGAGCAGGTCGAAGCCGATCCCGAGGCTCGTGCGACCGGCGCCCCGCCGATAGCCCCGCAGCTGCACCCAGGCATTCGTGTGCATCTCAATCGAAATCGATTCGGGCGGCACGAGCGCCGAGCGTTGCGAAAGCGCGCGCGAAATCGCGAACAGGCCCGGCGCATCCTCCGGCGTCAGCGCGACGCGATAGGCCGTTCCGGACGGCAGCCACAGCTTCCTCCCGAGGATCCCTATCAAGCGAACCGGCACCTGCAGCAGGCGCCCGACGAAGGAGGCCATGCCGAACCGTGCTGCCGCCATGGTCACGAGCAGGAGAAGCAACGCCAGCGCTGTAAAACCCGCCATGAACAGGATGGCGGTGAGGTAAAACAGGAGAATCGTGAAGGCCGCGTTCACCACCAGCCCGGCTCGCGCCGCCGGGCTCAGCGGCTTCTCATCCATGATCGATGCAGGCGACTCGTGTTCGGCCATGGTATAAAAATGTAGGGGCGCAGCATGCTGCGCCCCTACACAGAATTCGTACTGTCCGACCGTCCCAATTTACCGTCGGTCCGACGTCAGTCCGCCTCCACTTCCTCCGGGAACGGACTCGGCACCGCGCCCGGTACAGGCTCGAGCGGCGGTGGCGGCGGCTGGAACCCCTCCGGCGGCTCGATCTCGATCTCGTGGTAGCGGTAGATGCCCGTGCCCGCCGGGATCAGATGGCCGATGATGATGTTCTCCTTGAGCCCCAACAGGTCGTCCCGCGCGCCGCGGATCGCCGCGTCGGTCAACACGCGCGTGGTCTCCTGGAACGACGCCGCCGAAATGAACGACTGCGTCGTCAAGCTCGCCTTGGTGATCCCCAGGAGCAGCGGCTCGTTGGTCGGGGGCTTGCCGCCCTTCTTCACGACGCGGTCCTTCGCGTCCGAGAAGGTCTGCTTGTCCACGTTCTCCCCCTCCAGGAACTCCGTGTCCCCGGGCTCGACGATCTTCACCTTCTGCAGCATCTGACGCACGATCACGCCGATGTGCTTGTCGTTGATCTTCACGCCCTGCAACCGGTACACCTCCTGCACTTCGTTCAAGAGGTACTCCTGCACCGCCCGCGGGCCCTTGATCCGCAGGATGTCGTGCGGATTCACCGGTCCCTCGGTGAGGCGGTCACCGGCGCGCACGCGGTCGCCCTCGTGGACGCGCAAGTGCTTGCCGGCCGGCACCTCGTACAGCTGCGGCTCCCCCTCCTCGGGGTGGACGTAGATCTCGCGCTTGCCGCGCTTGATCTCGCCGAACCGCACGGTGCCGTCCACCTCGGAGATCGTGGCCGGATCCTTGGGCCGTCGGGCCTCGAACAGCTCGGCCACACGCGGCAGGCCGCCCGTGATGTCGCGCGTCTTGTACGCCTCGCGCGACACCTTCGCGAGCACGAGCCCGGCGTACACCTCCTGGCCGTCCTCGACGGTGAGCTGCGCTCCCTCGGGGATAACGAAGTCGCGCAGCCGCTTTTCCTTCTCCCCCTTTTTCTGAATGATCTCGATGTGCGGGTGCAGCTTCTTCTCCCGGTCCTCGATGATCACCCGCTGGCGCCGTCCGGTGAGCTCGTCCAGCTCTTCGCGCACCGTCTCGTCTTCGACGATGTCCACGAACCGCACCACACCCCCCACGTCCGTCATGATCGGGTTGGTGTAGGGGTCCCAGGTGAACAGCACCCCGTCGCGCGCCACCTTCGCGCCGTCCGTAACCATCAGCGTGGCGCCGAGCGGTACGTGGAAGCGCGAGTGCACGGAGAGCTTCCCGCTGGCCTCGCCGTGCGACAGGGCCTTGAGGATCAGCTCACCCTCGTAGCTCGTGACGATCTTCTGCTTCTCCGGCGTCTCGACGAAGATGAGCCGGTCGCCGTACTCGATCACGCCTTCGACCTTGGTTTTGCGCACCGTCTGCTCGGCGATACGCGCCGCCGTGCCGCCGATGTGGAAGGTCCGCAGGGTCAGCTGCGTACCCGGCTCGCCGATCGACTGCGCCGCCAGAATCCCGACCGCCTCCCCCAGGTCCACCATGTCCATGGTGGCGAGGTTGCGGCCGTAGCACATGCGGCACACGCCGCGCTTCGCCTCACACGTGAGCACCGAGCGGATGCGCACCGCCTCGATTCCCGCGTCCTCGATCGCCTGCGCGGTCTCTTCGTCGATCAGCTTCCCGGCCTCGACCAGCACCTTGGGCCGCTCGTCCTCGTCCAGCTCGTGCGGATCGCTGACCCCGTCGAGCGCCACGCAGCCCACCAGGCGCTCGCGCAGCGGCTCGATGATGTCCTCGCCCTCCTTCAGCGCCGACATCTCGAGACCGAGGATGGTGCCGCAATCTTCCTCGGTGATCGTGACGTCCTGCGCCACGTCCACAAGGCGGCGTGTCAGATAGCCCGCGTCCGCGGTCTTCAACGCCGTGTCCGCGAGACCTTTGCGCGCGCCGTGCGTCGAGATGAAGTACTCCAGCACCGACAGCCCTTCGCGGAAATTTGACTTGATCGGGCTCTCGATGATCTCGCCGATGCCGCCGGTGAGCTTCTTCTGCGGCTTCGCCATCAGACCGCGCATTCCCGCCAGCTGACGGATCTGGTCGCGCGAGCCGCGGCTGCCGGAGTCGAACATCATGAACACCGGGTTGAACCCGCCCTTGGAGCGCTGCATGGTCTTCACCATGGCGTCCGCGATGTCGTTGTTCGCGTGCGTCCAGGCGTCGATCACCTTGTTGTAGCGCTCGCCGAA
>DATNOH010000330.1:0-2319 GCA_035601435.1 Gemmatimonadales bacterium
ATAGCGTGGCGGGCGGACAGCTCCCACAGGGCGCGCACGTCGCCCGCGGCGACCCGCTCCAACAGAGCGATATCCGAGGCCGGCGGCACCCGGGAAGCTGTGGGGGAAGAGTCCGTGAACATGGCTCTAGCCATAAAGAGCGCCCCGGCCCGCGCAAAGTCACGCGGGTTTTCAACCGCTTGACGACCCGTCAGTTACCTCCCGAAGCGGCGAGTCCGGCCAGCGTCGCCGCGAGCGTCCGGACCTTCGCCCCATCAGTGGATGCCTGGGCGAGAGCCCCGAGCCGCGTCACCAACCCCGCCAGCGCATCGCGCCGCGGCGCTCCCGCTGACTTTTCGGCGCGAGCCAGCGCCTCGCGTGTGGCGGCCACCTCCTGCGCCGGGAGGCCTCCCGAGCGGGCCAGCTGGTCCAGGTAGGCGCGGGCCACCACGAAGCTCGCGGGCCACACGATCTTCGGCTGGTCCTGGGCATTGAAATAGTCCGCATGCACCAGCTTCGCCGCGGCGATCTCGTTCTCCGAGAGCAGCCCGCTCGGCTGCAGCTCGAGGATGTCGAGCCCGCGCGAGATCTCCGAGCTGACGATGACCCCGTTGTACCAGTAGGCCGACCAGGAGCCCCCGTCCTCCATCTTGGTCGCGTCCACCGGCCCGCGATCGAAGAACGCGATCTCCCGCGGATGCGCCGGATCGGTCCAGTCGAACACGGAGATGCCGCCCTGGTACCAGGCCTGGACCATGACGTCCCGTCCCGGGATGGGGATGAGTGATCCGTTGTGGGCCACGCAGTTTTCGAACTGGGTCTGCGGCGCCGACATCTTGTAATAGCTCTGGAACTTGAGCCGATTGTCGGCCAGCGTGAAGATCGCGTCCGCGCCCCACTCGTGCTTGTCCGTCGCCCGGCATTTGGGCTGGCCGCCGCCGCCCCACTCATCGGAAAAGAGCAGCTTGGTCCCGTCGTTGTTGAACGTCGCCGAGTGCCAATAGGAGAAGTTCGAGTCGGACACCGCGTCGATGCGCTTCGGATTGGCCGCGTCACGGATGTCCAGCAGCAGGCCGTAGCCGCCGCACGCGCCGCCCGCCAGGCCGATGGCCGGATAGACGGTGATGTCGTGGCATTGGCTCGGCCCGGGGCGCACGCCGTTCACCGTCCCCGGCGGGGGCGCCATCATGTCATCCATGGTTTTCTGAATGGCTGCCCGCACCACGGCGCTGTCGGCGGCGGTCGGCCTTCCCCCGGGCGCGCCGCCGCGCGCCTTGATCACGCCGTCGAGCATCGGATTGGTTGATTCCGCGGGCAGGACGTATTCCATCTCACCCATCTTTGCCGTGAAGCCCCCCTTGGCCCGCCAGTCCGCCGCCTCCTTGGCCGCTGCGGCGATGTCTTCCGGTGCCTCGCCGTGCCTGGGCGGGGCGGTCAGGCCGCTGAAGATGCGCGGCGCGCCGACGATGGCGGCCTGCTCGGGATGCGCGAGCGGCACCTTGATGACCTCGATGCGGAACAGCGCGCTGTTGGGGTTCGAGTCGGGCGGTGCCGCCACGCAGCCGGGGAGCTCCGCCGCCGACCGCACCGGGGCCGACCCGGAGACGTAGACGTACACGTTGTCGCGGTCATTCGGATCCACGACGACGGTGTGCGTGTGCGAGCCGCGGCAGGTCTGCACGTTTCCGATGTATTTGGGATTGGCGATGTCGGAAATGTCGAAGATGCGGATGCCGCGCAGCCGCGCCGCGCTCACCGAATCGTGCACGCCTTGCGTGCCGCAATCGAGCCGCCCGCCCATCCCCTCACCCGACACGAACAGCAGGTTCTTGTAGACGGAGACGTCGCTCTGCGACGCGGGGCATACGAACCCGATCTTGAGCGTCGGCCTGGCCGGGCTGGAAATGTCCCAGACTTGAAAGCCGTTGTAGTTCCCCTGAATGGCGTACGGCCCGGTGAACGCCAGGTCGGAGTTCGTGACGCCCAGGAACTTCCCGGGCGGCGGCGTCTTCGAGACCACGCGCATGTTCCAGGACGCTTCTTGGGCATTCATCAATCCGGCGCGCAGGCCGACCCGCGGATCCGGGGTGGGCGCCACGGTGGACATGTTGGCTCCGCCCGACGACGCGCATGCGGCGAGGGCGCACAATCCGAGGGTCCGAACGACGAAGTTCATGGTGGATTCCCGTGAGAAGAATGGAAGAGGAGTGGAACGAGCATCTTCTGCATGCGCTCGATCTCGGTGGTCTGGTCGGCGTACACGCCGGAAGCGAACCGGTACACGGTCTCCTGCTCCCCCGCGCTCGCGGCGAACAGCTGATTCACCATCGTGATCGCGCC
>DATNOH010000331.1:0-3657 GCA_035601435.1 Gemmatimonadales bacterium
AGCTCGCGCGGCGGCTGGCTGTCGCGCAGCCGTCGCAGCGCGAAGTCCAGCAGTTTCATCAGCATTTCAGTGAGCTGCGCCATGGGGCAGGCGACCATCGGGAGTTCGTGGGGAACGCTCCGTACCAGCTTCACGCCCAGCTCCCTGAGCGTGCCCTCGCGCTCGGCGAGCACGCCGTTCAGCACGATGGAGCAGTCGGAAGGCTCCGCTGCCCCGATAGGATGCTGCGCCAGCTCGAGGAAGTGCTGCGTGATCTCCGCCGCGCGGCGCACTTCCCCGTGCAGCATCATGAGCGCCCGCGCGCGCTCGGGGTCGAGCGGGCTGCCGTGCAGCAGATCGGCCAGGGCCCCGATAGCGGCCAAACGGTTGTTGAGGGCGTTCAGCACGTTGGCGGAGCCCTCGTCGAGCACCACATGCTGCACTTCAGGCGGGGCGAAGCGCTGCGCCGGGGGTGGGGGCACCACGGGCGCCGCGGCGGTATTGCGCGCCGCGCGGGCCCGACCGATGAGCGCACCGAGGAACACCCCGATGAGCGCACCGAAGGCGAACGCAACCCAGAGTCCCATGGGGCACCAATCTAGTGCAGGGCGGCGCGGAGCGCCGCATCGGTTGACCCCCCTGAGGGCCGATTCTACCTTTCTGCACCCGCCCTGGTGGTGAAACTGGTAGACACACTGTCTTGAGGGGGCAGCGCCGCAAGGCATCCCGGTTCGAATCCGGGCCAGGGCACTCATCGAAGTCCGTTTTCGGCGTGGGTTAACGCTGTCTGGACAGAGCCGACCCTGTCACGGCCCCCCGCTTCGCGGCAATATCCCTACCACTCGTTCTCCCAGGACCTCGATGCGTAACGTCATCGGTCTCGCCGTCATGTCCGCCGTCTTTGGGTCCGCGCTCCCAGCGCAGGGAAAGTTTCCACCCGATTCGTTCACGAACCTGAAGGTTCTGCCGAAGACGATCGGTAAGCAGGAGCTGATCGCCACCATGCGGAGCTTTGCCCTGGGGCTCGGCGTTCGCTGCACCTATTGCCACGTCGGGCGGGAAGGAGCGCCGCTCGATTCACTTAAGTTCGCCGCGGACGACAAGCGCCCGAAGCGCGTGGCGCGGGTGATGCTGGACATGGTCAAGCATATCAACGACGAGCATCTCGCGGACGTACCCGAGCGCCCCGAGCCTCACGTGGTGGTGAGTTGCGAGACTTGTCATCGCGGAGTGGCGCGGCCGCGGCTCCTGTCGGATGAGATCGCGCTTTATCTCGCCGATTCGGGACTTACGGCGGCGCTGCGACGCTATCGAGATCTTCGGGGGCGCTACTACGGCGGCGCCGCCTATGACTTTCGCGAGTTCCCGCTCGTGGACCTGGCGCGGAGTGAGGCGCGCGCGGGGAGGACGGACAATGCCGTCGGCCTGCTGCAGCTCTCCGCGGAGTTCTTTCCCAATTCGGGCCTGACACCGGCGGCGAGAGGGGACGTTTACCTGGAAAGAGGCGATACCACCCTCGCGCTGGCGAGTTACCGAGAGGCGCTCACCAAGGATTCGACCATGGGGCAGGCACGGCTGCGGATCCGGCAGTTGACGGGTGGGGTGTCGAAGCGACCGTAGGCCGGGGCTTGGGGCCGCTTATGCGGGCTCCACCACCACCTTGATGGCGCGCCACTTTCCCTGGCGGAACCGCAGTACGCTCAACGCGCAACGGGTGATATGCCCCAGCAGGATGGCCGTCCAGATGTCGGCGGGGCGCAGACCGCGCGTCGCCTGGAACAGGGTGCAGAGACCGAGCGGCACCACGATCTGAGACACGATCGAGATGTACAAGGGCGAGCGGGTGTCGCCCGTGCCCTGGAGTCCGCCCGTGTACGTGAGCGCGACGGTGACGAACAGTCCCGAAACACTGAGGAAGCCCAGTAACTGGACGCCGAGGCCGACGACGACCGGGTCGGTCATGCCGAAGATGCCGAGCAGGGAGCGGGGGATCGTGACGAACAGGATGCCGATCGCGGCCGCGAGGCCGAGCCCCAGCCCCGCCGCGACGTGCACGCCGTGCACCGCGCGCTCGGGACGGCCAGCCCCCAGGTTCTGACCGCCGACGGTCGCAGCGGCGCTCATCAACCCCACCGACGTCCATGTGATGAAGGAGAACAGCTCGGTGTAGCCCACCGCATAGGCGGCCTGTGCCTGCGCGCTCTCCGCAAGCGAGCCGATGAAACGGAGCAGCAGCACGCCCGCGATGTTCATCGCGATCCCCTGAACGCCGGTGGGCAGCCCAAAGCGGAACAGCTCCCGGATGATGCCCCAATCGGGCCGCCAGCTCATGCCGCGCTGCCACGTCACCGGGAGCCGCCCCGAGAACAGCAAATATCCGGCGATGCCGCTCACGACGAAGCCAGCCACCGTGGTGCCGACGGCGGCGCCGGCGGTGCCCAGTCGGGGCAGGGGCCCGAGGCCCGTGATGAACGCGACGTTGCACACGATGTTCAGAGCGGTGAGCAGGACACCAAGGCGCAGCGGCGTGCGCGCGTCGCCCGCCGCCCGCAAGGCCCCGCTCACCATGAAGAAGAGCAACATTCCGAGGCTGCCGACGAACATGATGCGGAGGAACGGCAACGCTTCGACCTGCACGGCAGGCGCGGCGTTCACCACCCGAAGCAGCGACGGCGCCAGCACCCACCCCAGCGGGGCCAGCAGCAGTCCCCACAACGCCACCGCGGCAAGGAAAGCCTGATAGACCGTCCGATTCACCTTGTCGGGCTCGTTGGCTCCAGCGAAACGAGCCACCAGCACACCCATCCCGCCGAACACCGATATCACGAACACGATGACGACGATGAAAATCTGGATCGCCACGCCGATCGCGGCGTTGCCGGCGTACCCCACGAAGTGTCCCACCAGGGCGTGATCGACCACGCCCTGGAGCCCGGCGATGAGGTTCTGCAGCATGGTGGGCCAGGCGAGCATCCAGACGGCCCGCGCCAGCGGGCCCTCGACGATCGAACGGTCGAGCGGCTTACTTCCCGCGCTTGGCATCCAGGCTCCAGGGCCCCGGCCCGGCGGCGGAGATATAGAGCCAAACAAAGCAGAACATGATGGCGGGATGCCCCTGGTTGACGCTGAGCAAGTAAGGCTCCCGCGTCGGCCATTTCGCGGTGACGCTTGGTGCGGTCATGACACGCGTCTCACTTTCCGTTCTCCGAGGTGAAAGGGACCTGACCACCGGTGGACAGCCACGAGCCTCCCAGAATCAGCATCAATCCGACGATGGATGTGGGCCCGAGATGCTCGTCGAGCACCACGACGCCGAGCAGCACTGCGACCAGCGGGTTGATGTACGTGATGACGCTCGCCCGGCTCGGTCCGGCCTCTGTAATGAGCCGAAAAAATACGACGAGCCCCAGCGCCGTGCAGACCACGCCCAGCACCGCGATGGCCCAGAGCGCGGACGGCGGGATCGCGTGTGGCGGGCCCGCGAGCACCGCGGGTAGCAGCGCGACCGTCGACAGGGCGAGACTCGCGGCCACCGGACCCAGCGGGTCCACATCGGCCAGGCGCCGGCTCACGATGATGGGCGCCGCGGCGGCTGAGCGTGCTCAGGATCTTCCTCGCATTCATCTTCTTTGCCCCACAGGGCTTCTGGCCGATCATGAACAACGGCGTGACCCCCGC
>DATNOH010000332.1:0-5522 GCA_035601435.1 Gemmatimonadales bacterium
CCCGGGCGCGGGTCCTCGTATCGGGCGATACCGGTGTCATGCACATGGCCACTGGCGTCGGTACACCCGTGGTCGCGCTGTTCGGACCCACCGTCGAGCGGTTCGGCTTCTTTCCCTACCGCGCGCCGGCTGCGGTGCTGGAGCGCGCCCTCGACTGTCGCCCCTGTTCGGCGACGGGGACCGCCTCCTGCCCGCTCGGCCATCACCGCTGCCTCGCCGATATCACGCCAGAGGAGGTGGCGGCAACGGTGGAGCGCCTCGTCGCGTGAACCGCGCCACGACGCCCGCAGAGGAACGCTTGATCGGGTTGGTCGCTGAGGCGGTGCGGGGACCCAAGCGCGAGGGCCTGTTCGCGCTCTGGCTCATCGTGCGCTCAGCCGAGGCGCTGCTGCCGCCGCAGCCCGTGTCGGGCAAGAACCACCGCCGGCGGTTGCAGGCGCTCGAGGCGCGGCTCGCGAGCCTCGCCCTCCCCGGTCCCCTGAAGCGCGCTCTGGCCGCCGCGCGTGACCACCTCGAGCCGGCCACACCCGCCGCCGCCGCGCTGGTGCTGTCCCAGCTGGTAGCGCCGGCCCGCGAGGTCCTGGGTCCCGAGGCAGGAGACGCCGTCACCGTTGCCGCCCGCTCCGCTCGTCTACATCTATAGAGGTATGACCACCCGCCGCTTTCCAAAGCGCCCGTCGCTCGAGTCCATGGTCGACCGCGTGGACCAGCAGCGGCCGGGCGAGGTACCGGGGGACACCGTGCCCACCGGGTTCCCCTCGATCGACCGCATCCTGGGTGGGGGCCTGCGACGCCGCGACTTGGTCGTACTGGGCGGCGACATCGGGGCCGGCAAGTCCGCGCTCGCGCTGGGGCTGGCGCTGCGCACGGCGCAGCAGGGGACGGGCGTCGCGCTCTTTTCCGGCGAGATGGACGAGGAGCGCCTGATGGAACGCGCCCTGGCGATCGAAGGCCGCGCCACGGTGGACGAGCTGCGCGGCGCCAAGCTCAACGATCAGACGCGCGCCGGCATTGGGGGCGCGGCCGTGCGGCTGCGCGACCTCCCGCTCACCATGTTGCCGCTCGCGGCCGCGGACTTCGAGACGGCGGCGGAGCGGCTCGATCCGCTGCGACAGCTCGGCCTCGTCGTGGTCGACTACCTGCAGCTCGTCCCATCGCCGCGGGGCGTGGCGCGCTCGACGCAGGACGAAGACCTGGCTCTGGTGTTGCAGCGCCTCAAGGCGCTGGCGCTCGAGCGCCGAGTGGCCCTCGTCGTGGTGTCGCAGCTGCCGCGGTTCGACGCCAAACGCCCGAATGCGCGGCCCGCGCTCGACGACTTCGGGCACCTCGGCGCCATCAAGCAGCACGCCGACGTGGTGCTCGGGATCTACCGGGAAGAGATGTACAACCCGGGACACGGAGTGGACGGGGCAACCGAGCTGATCGTTCTCAAGAACCGCAACGGACCGACGGGGTTCGTGGATCTGTATTTCTATCGGCGCTGGATGCGGTTCGAGGACATGCTCGACCCTGACCGGTGAAAGCGATAGGTTAGAGCCATGGCCGGCCACAGTAAATGGAAGCAGATCAAGCGGAAGAAGGCCGTCACCGACGCCCGGCGCGGCGCGCTGTTCACCAAGCTGATCCGTGAAATCACTATCGCCGCCAAGCAAGGCGGCGGCGATCCCGCCGGCAACGCCCGGCTGCGCACCGCCATCGACGCCGCCAAGACCGAGAATATGCCGCTCGACAACATCGAGCGTGCCGTGAAGAAGGGAACGGGCGAGCTCGAAGGCGTGACGTACGAAGAAGTCACCTACGAGGCCTATGGCCCGGGTGGCGCGGCCCTCCTCATCGAAGCGACTACCGACAACCCCAACCGCACCGTTGCCGAGATTCGCCACGTCTTCCAGCGTCACGGCGGCAACCTCGGCGCCACGAACTCCGTGGCGTGGATGTTCGACCGCAAGGCCCAGGTCACCGTGGACGGAACGCGCGCCGACGAGGACGCGGTGATGGAGGCGGCGCTCGATGCCGGGGCGGAGGACATGGTGCGAGACGGGGACGTCTTTCTGATCACCGGACCTGCGGGCCAGCTGCATCAGATCAGCGAACGGCTCAAGACCAAGAAAATTGCGGTCCAGTCGGCCGAGCTCGCCCGGATCCCCAAGAACACGGTCAAGGTGGACGGGAAAGACGCGAAGCACCTGCTCGCGCTGATCGAGGCGCTGGAAGAAATGGACGACGTCGCGAAGGTCTCCTCGAACTTTGACATCGACGCCGAGGCCCTAGCGGCGGCGACGGCATAGCGTGAGGGTGCTGGGTGTCGACCCCGGGACGTCGGTCACCGGCTACGGCGTGATCGAAACCGGGAACGGCGCCGGCATGGGGCGACTGGTCGAGTGCGGCGTGATCCGGCTGGCCGGACGGAGCCCCTTGCCCCGCCGCCTGCACGCCTTGCACGAGCACATCACCGAGCTGATCACGCGCCATCGCCCCGGCATTCTCGCCCTGGAAAACGCCTTCTACCATAAGAACGTGCACACCACGCTGGTGCTCGGCCATGCGCGCGGGGTGGTCCTCCTCGCCGCCGAGCAGGCGGGGCTGGCGATCGCCGAGTATGCGCCGGCCACCATCAAGAAGACCGTCGTCGGCGCGGGCGGAGCCCCCAAGGGGCAGGTCGGCCGCGTGGTCGCCCGGCTGCTGCGCCTCAAGGACGCGCCCAAACCCGCGGATGCGGCGGACGGCGTGGCCGTGGCGCTCACCCACATCCTCCGGTCGTGATCGCCCGGGTCTCAGGCCGGCTGGCCGCGAAGCAGGCCGATCGCGTGATGATCGAGACCCCGGGCGGCGTGGGATACGAAATCGTCGTCCCGCTGGGGGTAATGGAGCGGCTACCCGCGGTGGGCGAGGCGGTGAGCCTCGCGACCGAGCTGGTGGTGCGGGAGGACGGCTGGTCGCTGTACGGCTTTCACGATGAGACCGGGCGGCGCTTCTTTCAGCGGCTGATCGGCGTGAGCGGCGTGGGGCCGAAAATCGCCATCGCGCTGATGTCGGCGCTCGGGGTCGAGCGCGGGGCCCGGGCAGTGAAAGAGCGGAATATCGCGCTGCTCGCGTCGGTGTCGGGGATAGGGAAGAAGACGGCGGAGCGGCTCGCGCTTGAACTGGCCGACAAGCTCGGCGAGTTTGAGGAGGCCGCGGCCGCAGGCGTGGGCCTCGGTGGGGGAGCCGCCGAGGCGGCGCTGCACGCGCTCGAGCGGCTCGGGTACGCGACGGTCGAAGCCGACCGGGCGCTGCGGCAGGCGCTGGCGGCCAACGGCGGCGGTGACGCGGAGACCTTGGTGCGTAACGCCCTGCAACTTCTCACTCAGGGATAACGATGGCCGCGACGGCCGAATGGATCTGCACACGCTGCGGATCGACGAACCGCACGCTGGTGCCCGACGGCGCGACCCGGGCCACCGACGAATGCGTCTCCTGTCATACCCGCCACGCGCTCGAGCGGGACCCGCGGCCGGTGCGGTGGCGGGCGCGACCCCTCGGAACGAGAGCGGCATGAGCGATCGCGCGCGCGCGCAAGTCACCACCCCCGAGGCCCTCCCCGATGAGCGGCTGACCGATGCCGCGCTCCGCCCTTCGCGGCTGGACGAATTCGTCGGCCAGGCGAAGGTAAAGGAGTCGCTGCAGATCGCGATCGACGCGGCCAAGCAGCGGCGCGAGCCGCTGGACCACACGCTGTTCTTCGGGCCGCCTGGGTTGGGCAAAACAACCCTCGCCCTTCTGATGGCCAAGGAGTTGGGAGTCAACATCCGCACCACGTCGGGCCCGGTGCTCGAGCGCCCCGGCGATCTGGTCGGCATGCTCACGTCACTCGGCGCGGGTGACATCCTCTTCATCGACGAGGTGCACCGCCTGCGGCCCGTGCTCGAAGAGTTCCTCTATCCGGCGATGGAGGACTACCGCGTGGACGTCCGGATCGCCGACGGGCCGCACGCGCAGACCATCCCCATGGCCCTGGAGCGGTTCACGCTGATCGGCGCCACCACCAGGTTCGGCCTCTTGACGCCGCCGATGCGCGCGCGGTTCGGCCTGGTCGAGCGGCTCTCGTACTATCCGCCCGACGACCTGGCCCAGATCATCAGCCGCTCGTCCGGTATTCTCGACGTCCCGACCGATGCCGCGGGCATAGCCGAGATCGCCCGCCGCAGTCGCGGCACGCCGCGTGTCGCAAACCGGCTCTTGAAGCGAGTGCGCGATTACGCTCAGGTAAGGGCCGGGGGCAAGATTACTGCGCCGGTCGCGGCCGAAGCGCTCAAACGGCTCGACGTGGACGAGTTCGGCCTCGACGACATGGACGGCCGGATCCTCAAGACCATCATCGAGCAGTTCGAGGGCGGGCCGGTGGGCCTCACGACCATCGCCGCCGCCGTGGGCGAAGACCCGGGCACGCTCGAGGAGGTGTACGAGCCGTTCCTGATGCAGCAAGGCTTTCTCGCGCGCACGCCCCGCGGCCGCTGTGCGACAGCGGGCGCGTACAAGCACTTTGGCTTCAGTCCGCCCAAGAGCGCTGACCAGCCGACGATGTTTGACGGGTAGTGCATCGCGCTTCCGACTTCGATTACCAGCTCCCTCCCGAGCTCATCGCCCAGGAACCGCTCGCTGACCGAGCCGCGAGCCGGCTCCTGGTGCTGGACCGGGCGAGCGGAAGCATCCGACACACGGGTTTCACAGACTTCGTCGACTTGGTAGCGCCGCAGGACGTGCTGGTCCTCAACGTGTCGCGCGTCATCCCCGCGAGACTGTACGGGAAACGGGAGAGTGGCAACTCCGCGGAGCTGCTGCTGGTCCGCGCACTGCCCGACGGCACCTGGCTCGCCATGGGGCATCCCGGAGGAAAGCTCAAGCCGGGCCGCACGGTTCGCTTCGGCGACGACAGCGCCGCCGAGATCGTCGAAGTGCTGGGCGGAGGGCTCCGGCGCGTGAAGTTCGTGGGCACGCTCGACGCCGGCGCCACGCTCGCCAAGTACGGCGCGGTGCCGCTCCCGCCCTATATTCAACGGCCCCCGCGACCCCAGGACCGCGACCGCTACCAGACGGTGTACGCCGAGCATGACGGCAGCGTCGCGGCGCCGACCGCGGGTCTGCACTTTACGGCGGCGCTGCTGGAGCGCATCAAACAGCGCGGCACGGCGCTCGCGACGCTCGACCTGCAAATCGGCCCCGGCACGTTCAAGCCGGTGGAAGTGGACGACCTCGCGCACCATCCGATGCACGCGGAGGCGTACCGGGTGAGCGACGAGACCGCGGACCTCATCAATGAGAGGCGGCGGGCCGGGGGGCGCGTGTGGGCCGTTGGGACCACGGTGGTCCGGACGCTGGAGACCGTGGCAGCGCGCGACGGCACCATCCGCCCGGGGGCAGGTGACACGAATCTCTTCATCTACTCCCCCTACACCTTCCGAGCGGTCGATCGGCTGCTCACGAACTTTCACCTGCCACGCTCGACGCTGCTAATGTTGGTGTGCGCGTTCGGGGGCTATGAG
>DATNOH010000333.1:0-38673 GCA_035601435.1 Gemmatimonadales bacterium
CCCGCGTTAACGCAGAAGCCCCCGAGAGGCCCTAGCAAGACCCTCGGGGGCTTAGCGCTCACTCGCCGAGGCGAGCGAGAGCCTCGCTTCGCTTGTGGCCGTCGTGTTGACTCACGGCCCCACCTCCTCGGGTGGTGTTCGCCACTACCGTACAACGCCGACTCGATCCGCGCCACTGTGGTGGGCGCGCAACGCCGCCATTGGGGAGCTTAGGCTCGGCAAGAACTCCTGACGCCGGACGCCGTGTAGGGGCGCAGCACGCTGCGCCCCTACGTCTTACCCAGCCCCAATGTAGATTCTTGCGGCGCACTGGCCCCTCGTCCAACGGCAGGACACCAGACTTTGGACACGGCCCCCCGCATGGGGGGCCGTTGTTTTGTGCTCGCGCGTGCCTGTTAAGAGCGGCTAATGCCGCCTCTGCCGCTCACGCTCGGGAAAGTCGCGGGAAAGTTTACCCGCCAAGGTCGGCCGGGATTATGACGGGATACTCGCGGGAGTTGCCGCGCTTGCGCCGCACGAGGTCCAGGAACGCCTTTGGGTCTGGCCTCTTCAAGCTGCCCTTCTCAAGCAAAGTGATGACTGTCCCCGCCAAGCGATATCCACCACACTGCGGACACCTGAACACCGTGCTGTCGCCGATGTGGTAGCCGCCGTCAGCGGCGGCGCCACACATCGGACATGGCACCTTGTCGGCCATTGGGCTACCTCCCTTCGCCGGCCGAACCTGCGCTCGGCATTCGATGCTTACGACACTCTGTCAAGAAGCAGAATAGCCAGCGTCGCCAACGGTCCGAAAAACAGCGAGAGCAGGAACCAGCCGAGTCGGCTGCGGTTCTTTGTTTGGGCCAGCGCGGCATTGATGAGTGCGAGCGTCCCCCATCCGACAAAGTATTCTCCGCCAAACCCAGTGTTGTCCATATATTATCGACGCTCGCGTTGAAACTGCGCGCCAAAACGCGACGACGCAACGGAGACAAAATGACCGAGCCAACCTTTAGCCTCGTGCTCACCGCCGCGCAGGCACACCAACTCTTCCGGCTCGTAGGCATCGGCGAGCTGGCCCTGACCGAGCGCTCGCGGGCGTGCCGGGCTGCCTCATTCACGACTTGAGACGAGGCACCGCGCCCGACTTTATTTAGGCGGGCGTAGATCGCGCCGACGTGAAGCTCTTGTGCGGGTGGGAGACCGATAGCGTCTTTGAGAGGTACCTCGTTCGCAACGAGGCGAACCTCGCCCGCGCCGATGCCAAGCGCTTCAAGGGAAGTAGCGGGAAAGTCGGAGCCTTCCAGCGGAAACCCTGACTCTGTAACTTCAGGCGCCACAACGTAGCTGGCCCCTCGTCCAACGGCAGGACACCAGACTTTGGATCTGGGTATGGTGGTTCGAATCCACCGGGGCCAATTCCCTTCTCTGCACCGCCCTCACCCGCTCGAGGTGCACCGATGGATGTTCGAGTGATCCGGACGACGGCTCTGCTGGCGCTCTTGACGCGCGCGCTGGACGCCCAGACTCCGCAGACGGGGTTCCTGGACCGCCGCGTGTCGGTGGCGGGCCAGCCTCACCACTACCAGGTGTTCGTCCCCTTCACCTATACGCCATCACAGCGCTGGCCCGTCATTCTCTTCTTGCACGGCGCCGGTGAGCGCGGCGACGACGGTCTCCTTCCGACGCAAGTGGGCTTGGGCGCCGCCGTCCGCCTGAATGCCGCCCGTTTCCCAGCGATCATCGTCTTTCCACAGGTGCCGGCGGAGTCGCTCTGGGCGGGAGTGCCCGCGCAAGTCGCCATGGCTGCGCTCGAGCAAGTGAGCCGAGAGTTCCAAATCGATTCGGATCGCGTGTACCTCACGGGCCTCTCGATGGGCGGCAATGGCGTGTGGTACCTCGCGTATCGCTATCCGTCGCGCTTTGCGGCCCTCGTCCCAATCTGCGGTTTCGTGACGCCGTTCTTTCCTACGGCCCGGCCGTTCACGCCGGTCGTTCCCGCAGATAGCGGCCCACCCTTCGACGCTCTGGCTCGGCAGCTGCGGCGCGTCCCGACCTGGATCGTCCACGGTGAAATCGACGGGGCGGTTCCGGTCGAACAGTCGCGTCAGGCCGCGGCGGCCCTGAAGGCCGTCGGCGCTCCCGTGCAGTATTTCGAGGTGCTGGGGACGAATCACAACGTGTGGGACGCGGCATACGGGTCGCCGGCGCTCGTGAGTTGGCTCTTCGCACAGCGCAGGTCCCGCTGATTGAGGGCTGCGCGCGCGTGGCAGGTTGCCACCCGCCCGCGGCGCACGTAGCGTGAAGTCCGCTAGGTCCTGGCGCAAACGTTAGAAATGGAGTTGGTGGTTCGAATTCCACCGGGGCCAATCCCAACTCACGCGTAAGGGCGATGACCACTCACCGCGCGCCGCTCAGAACCCTCTTCACACTCGTGTCGTGCTGCCTCCTGACGGAACCCGCCTTCGCACAAGCGCTCCCGCGCGCCCGTCCCGAGGATGTCGGCCTCTCGACCACGGCGCTGGACCGCATCACGACCACGCTGCAGTCCTATGTGGACTCCGGGAAATACCCCGGCTTCCTCGCGCTCATCGCCCGGCACGGTAAACTCGCCTACCTCGCGTCCGTGGGCGGGATGGATGTGGAACACCGGCGTGCCATGAGCCCGGACGCGGTATTTCGGATCTACTCCCTGACCAAGCCGATCGCAAGCACGGCCGTCATGCAGCTGTACGAGCGCGGCAAGCTGCGCCTCGATGACCCGGTCTCGAAATACATTCCCGCCTTCGCGGGGGTGAAGGTCTACGCTGGCGGCAGCGCCGCGACGCCCGTTCTGCGCGATCCCGAACGGCCCATGACGATCGCCGACCTGCTCACCCACTCGTCCGGGTTGACCTACGGCTTTTTCGGCAACACGCCTGCGGATTCGATCTATGGCCGCGCGGGGCTCAACGACCCGCACTGGACCTTGGCCCAGCTATCGGACAGTCTGGCGCGCCTCCCGCTGGCATTCTCGCCCGGGTCACGGTGGAACTACGGCTATTCCATCGATGTCCTCGCCCGCGTCGTCGAAGTCGTGTCCGGCATGACGTTCGATCGCTACCTCGACAGTGCCCTGTTCCGCCCCCTCGGTATGTCGATGACCGCGTTTCACGTCACGCCGGCTATGGAGGGCCACCTGACGACGCTGTACACCTCCGGCACCGATGGAAAACTCCGGGCGAGCGCGCCGTTGATCGCAACGGCGTATACGCCGGAAGGTAAGATGCTCTCCGGCGGAGGCGGGCTGCTCTCGACCATCAGCGACTACCTCCGGTTTGCCCAGATGCTCTTGAACGGCGGTCAGCTCGACGGACGTCGGGTCCTCAAGCGCGAAACAGTGGCCCTGATGATGAAGGACCAGTTGCCTCACGGGCTCACGCCGATCCCCGGGCCCGCCGCCGACTGGCCTCCCGGAAAGAACGGCTTCGGGTACGGAGGTGCCGTGCGGGTGGATTCGGACAAGACCGTCCCCGGATCAGCAGGGACCTTTCGCTGGGCGGGGGCCGCGTCCACTTTTTTCTGGGTCGATCCCCAGGCGGATCTCACTGCGATGGTCTGGACCCAGTACCTCCCGCCCTCATGGTCGCTGGACGCGCAGTTCCAACCGCTGGTGTACGCCAGTGTGAAAGGCAAATGAGAATGACCCACGACGTGACGCGTCGGGAGTTCGTCACGACCACCGCCGGCGCACTGGCCGGTTCGGCCCTCTTGCCCTCCACCCCCGCAGTCGTGCGCCCCACTCCCCCAGCCGACGGCACGGTGGTCCTCTTCCAGGGCGACTCCATCACCGACGCCGGTCGAGACCGCGCCGCGGCGGATCCGAACGCGGCGCGCGCCCTTGGCTCGGGGTACCCACTGCTCGTCGCCGCGGCCGCGCTCGCGGCTCATCCCGATCGCGCGCTGCGGTTCTACAATCGCGGCGTTAGCGGCAACAAGGTCCCGGACCTCACAGCCCGCTGGGCCACCGACACTGTGGCGCTGGCGCCGGACGTGCTGAGCATCCTGATCGGGGTGAACGACTTCTGGCACAAGCTGAGCAGCAGCTACACCGGCACCGTCGAGGACTACGAGCACCAATACACGGCCCTGCTCGATGATACCCGGCGCGCCCTGCCGCGCACCCGCATCGTCGTGCTCGAGCCGTTCGTGCTGCACTGCGGCGCGGTGGACAATCGCTGGTTCCCTGAATTCGACCAGCGTCGCGCCGCGGCCGAGCGCGTCGCCCGCCATGCGGGAGCGACCTTCGTGCCGCTCCAGCAGATGTTCGACGACTTGGCGCACAAGAGCACGCCGCAGTACTGGGCCGCTGACGGCGTCCATCCCACGCCCGCGGGACACGGCGTCATCGCGGAGCGGTGGCGCCGCGCTGCGAAGCTTTGAGACCGATCGTCGCGGCCGCCCTCGGCCTGCTGCTCAACGCCGCCCGGCTTGCGGCTCAAGGCACGGCGCTCGACGCCTTCCACGGCAACATCACGGCCATTCACGCGCGCAATCGCGCCGCCTACCTGTCGCACTACTTGCACACACCGACCCTGGCGCGCGTCGGCCCCGAGGGGCTCCGTCAGGGTTACGACTCCTTTGCCGCCGGAGTGGGCGCGTCCTGGCCCGACACGCTGGTCGCGACGCACGTCCGCGTCGTGCCGGTGACGCCGGACGTGGCCTACGGCGTGTACCGCTACCGCGTGGTGGACTCGAGCGGCAGCGTGCGCGGCGTGAGCGAGCGCGTGCTGGTCCGGACCCCCGCCGGGTGGAAGATCGCGGTAACGACCGCCTTCCCGACGCCCGACGCGGCGCCTCCGCCGATCGCAATCGTCGGCGCCACGCTGGTGGACGGCACCGGCGCGGCAGCGGTACGGAATGCCGTGGTCGTGATGCGCGAGGGCCGGATCGCCTGCGCGGGGCCGCGGGCCACCTGCCAGGTGCCCGCCGACGCCGATACGGTGAGCGCCGTGGGCAAATGGCTCATCCCGGGATTGATCGACACCCACGTGCACTTCTCCCAGACGGGCTGGGTCGACGGACGACCCGACGCGCTGGACCTGCGGGACCACTACCCCTACGAGACCGTCGAGGCGGACCTGCACGCGAGACCTGAACGGTTTTTCCGCTCGTACCTGTGCAGCGGCGTCACCTCGGTCTTCGACGTGGGAGGCTACCCCTGGACGCTGGAGCTCCAGGCGCGGACGGCTCGGAGCACCTCGGCACCCCGCGTGCGGGCCGCCGGGTCGCTGCTATCGACCATCGATTTCTGGCTGAACCTGCCCGACCAGCGCCAGTTCATTTATATGGCGGACGAGGCCACGGTGCGGCAGGCGGTACGCGCGCACAAGACCTGGGGCGCCGCGGCTATCAAGGTGTGGTACATCATGCCGCCCCAGCCGCCCGACACCGCTCGCATGTCGGCGCTGGTGCACGCCGCCGGCGACGAAGCGCGCAAGGTCGGGTTGCCGCTGATCGTCCACGCCACCGGTCTGTGGGAGGCAAAGGATGCGCTGCGCGCCGGGGCCCGCGTCCTGGTGCACTCGGTCTGGTCGGCTCCAGTGGACGACGAGTTTCTCACGCTGGCCCGCAGCGCCGGCGCCGTCTACGTGCCTACCCTCATAGTGCCGGACGGTTACGCCCAGGTATCCGCGCGGCGGTTCGTGCCCGACCGCCCGGCGCTGGCGTGCGTCGATCCCGCTACGCGCGCCAAGGCGTTCGCCACCGACACAGTGGCGCTCGCGCGACGCCCACCCGAGTCGCTGCGACAACGGGCCGGCCGGATCGCCCGGTCACTGGTTCCCGGTCTCGCGCGCAATCGGCGCCGCGAGCAGGGCGCGGCGAATCTGAAGCGAGTGTTCGACGCCGGGATACCCGTCGCCCTCGGCACCGATGCCGGCAACCCGCTGACCTTGCACGGCGCATCGGTGTTCCAGGAGCTCGAAGCGATGCAGGCCTCCGGCCTCGCGCCGCGCGACGTGCTCGTTGCCGCCACCGCGAACGCGGCTCGTGCCCTCGGGCTCGACAGTACGGGGACGGTTACCGCGGGCGCCACAGCCGACCTGGTCGTGTTGGACGCCGATCCACTCAGCGACATCCGCAACGTCCGCCGAATCGCACTGGTGGTACGCCGGGGTGAGGTGTATACCCGGCACGAGCTGGAATACTAGGGTCCTTTCCCCGTCAACCTTGCCACGAGGTTCCGTGCGTATGCGCTTCGCCGCTCGTCCGATCGCCGCTTGCGGTCTCGGTCTCCTGCTCATCGGCCTGGCCCCGGCGTCGACCGACGACCTCCGCGGCTTCACGGCCGCATCCGCGAAGGCCCAGCGCGAATGGGAAGCCAAGTTCCGCGCGATCCCGTCCCCCGACTCGCTGCGTGCGTACATGCGCCGTCTGTCGGCGCGCCCGCATCACGTCGGCTCGCCGTACGACAAGGACAACGCCGAATGGCTGCTCGCCAAGTTCAAGAGCTTCGGCCTGGACGCGGCGCTGGAGACGTTCGACGTGCTGTTCCCGACGCCTCAGGAGCGCGTCGTGGAGCTCGTGGCGCCCACCACGTTCCGCGCCAAGCTGCAGGAGCCGCCGGTGCCGGGCGACCCGACCTCGAGCCAGCAGGCGGAGCAGCTCCCCACCTACAACGCCTACTCGATCGACGGCGACGTCACGGCCCCACTCGTGTACGTGAACTACGGCGTGTCGGCGGACTATGAGCGGCTGGAGCGGCTGGGCGTGTCGGTCAAAGGCGCGATCGTCATCGCGCGCTACTTCGGGTCGTGGCGCGGCATCAAACCCAAGGTGGCCGCGGAGCACGGCGCCGTCGGCTGTATCATCTACTCGGATCCCCGGGAGGACGGCTACACCCAGGGCGACGTCTATCCGCAAGGTCCCTGGCGTCCCAGGGACGGCGTGCAGCGCGGCAGCGTCATGGACATGCCGCTCTATCCCGGCGACCCGCTCACGCCCGGCGTGGGAGCCACCAAGGACGCGAAGCGGCTCGCGGTGAGCGAGGCGCCCACCATCACCAAGATCCCGGTATTGCCCATTTCGTACGGCGACGCGCAGCCGCTGCTCGCGGCCCTGCGCGGCCCCACGGCGCCGGTGGAGTGGCGCGGCGGACTCGGCATCACCTATCACGTGGGCCCCGGACCCGCCAAGGTGCACCTGCGCGTGAAGTCCGACTGGAGCTTGAAGACGCTGTACGACGTGATCGCGCGCATTCCCGGCGCGACCGCGCCCGACGAGTGGGTGATCCGCGGCAACCATCACGACGCCTGGGTGAACGGCGCCGAGGACCCGATCTCGGGCCTGGTGCCGCTGCTCGAAGAGGCGCGCGCGTACGGCCAGCTGCTGAAGCAGGGTTGGAAGCCGCGCCGCACCATCATCTACGCGGCCTGGGACGGTGAAGAGCCCGCGCTGCTCGGCTCGACCGAATGGGTCGAGGCCCACGCCGATGAGCTGGCCGGCAAGGCCGTGGCCTACCTGAACAGCGACACCAACAACCGGGGCTACCTGGAGGTCGGTGGCTCGCACACGCTCGAAGCCTTCATCAATGACGTGGCACGGGAGATCGACGATCCCGAGACCAGGCTCACCGCCTGGAAGCGGGCCCAGCTGCGCGCCATCGCCGACGCGAGGACGGCCGACCTCCGGCAGGAGGCCCGGCAGCGGGCCGACTTGCGCATCGAGGCGCTCGGATCGGGCTCGGACTTCACCCCGTTCCTGCAACACATCGGGGTCGCGACCTTGAACCTCGGCTTCGGGGGCGAGGGCGGCGGCGGGATCTACCATTCGATCTACGACGACTTCAAGTGGTACACGACGTTCGACGACAGCTCCTTCGTGTACGGGCGCGCCCTGGCGCAGACGGTGGGGACCGCGGTGCTGCGGCTCGCCGATGCCGAAGTCGTACCGTACCAGTTCACCGCCTTCGGCGAGACGGTGGGCCGCTACGTGAAGGAGGTGGAAAAGCTGCTGCAGGAGAAGCAAGACACCGTGCGCGAGCGCAATCGCCAGCTCGACGAGGGCGTCTACACCGCGACCGCCGACCCCCGGCAGCCCTCCGTACCTCCGGCGCGGGAGGAGCTGCCGCCGTATCTGAGCTTCGCGCCGCTCGACAACGCGGTCGACGCGCTCAACCGGACAGCGGAGCGCTACGAGCGGGCGTTCGCGAAGGCCCAGGCGAACGGCGGAGTCGCGTTCGCCAAGCCCGACGTGCAGGCGCTGAACGCCACGCTGCGCCAGAGCGAGCGCGCGCTCATGAGCGCCACCGGTCTGCCGCGGCGACCCTGGTACCGCCACCAGATCTACGCGCCCGGGTTCTATACCGGCTACGGCGTCAAGACGCTGCCCGGCGTGCGCGAGGCGATCGAGCAGAAAAACTGGTCGGAAGCCGAGCAGCAGATCGCGGTCACCGCGCAAGCGCTGGCCGCGCACACGGGCGTGGTCGCTCGGGCGGCCGAGCAGCTGGAGAAGCTCGCGCCCTAAGGCCACCGTTGACGCCGCCGCCACTCACCACCTAGAATGCGAGGGGAAAGCGACCGGGAGGCCCGCATGCAACGTAGCATCCGCACCGCTGCGCTGACCGCCATTCTGCTGGTGCCCCTCGCCACCGCCGATCCGGCGGATTGGCGCACGCTCAACTCGGCGCAGGCCGCGCCGTCCTCCACCTATCGGGGCACCATTCGGGCGATCAATGCCCGGACCGGAACGCTCGAGCTGATCACCGGCGTCGGGTTGTCGCTCCGGGTCGTGGAAATCACCACGGCACGGACGACCCGCATCCTGACCGCCAGCGCAACGCCGCGTCTCGCCGAGCTGAAGCCCGGCGACGTCGTGCGCGCCGAGTGCCGGCGCACCAGCGCGGGCCTGGTAGCGGACCAGATCGAAAAGCTTAAGGTCGGCGCACCGTGACCCGCCCCGGGGTCGCGGTCGCCATCCTGCTGTTCGCCCTCGGCTGCAAGAAGCCCGTCCAGCCCGGGGATCCCCTGTCGGGTCTGTTCGAGCAGCAGCTCGACCGGTTCGCGCGCGGCAAGATCGTGTTCGACAGCGTGTTCACGCCCGCGACGGGGCTCGGCCCCCTGTTCAACTCGGTCGCCTGCGGCGAGTGCCACGAGAAGCCGGCGGGTGGCCGCGGCGACGAGGTCGAAGTCCACGCTACGGCATTCCGCGGCGGGGTGTGCGACGCGCTGGTCCAGGAGGGTGGGCCGGTGATCCAGCGGCACGCCATTCCCGCGCTCAAGCAAGCTCTGGGCATCGACAGCGAGCCGTTCCCGCCGTCGGCCACGGCGCGCGCGCTGCGCACGTCGCCGGTGGTGTTCGGGCGCGGCCTCTTGGACTTCGTTCCCGACTCCGTCATCCTCGCCTACGCCGACCCCGATGACAAAGACCACGACGGGGTGCGCGGGCGTCCCAATCGCTTCGTGGACGGCCGCATGGGCCGATTCGGCCGCAAGGCCTTCGTCCCTACCCTGCGGGAGTTCAACGCGGGCGCGTTCGTCGCCGAAATGGGCGTGACCGACCCCGCGCAGCCGACCGAAGAGAACATCGGGGGGAAACCGATCCCCGCCGGGGTGGACGCCGTCGCCGATCCGGAGCTCTCGCAGGAAGCGTTCAACCTGACGGACGACTTTGTCCGCTTCCTCGCGCCGCCGACGCCCCTGAAGGTGGGTCAGGAAGGACGGCGCGGCCGCCAGCTCTTCTCACAGATCGGGTGCGCCGCCTGCCACCGCCCCACGCTGCGCACTGGGCCCCGGGGAATGCCCGCTTTGCGCAATCGCGAGTTCGCCGCCTACACCGACCTGTTGCTCCATGACATGGGGCCCGATTTGGCCGACATCTGCCTCGGCCAAGCGGGGCCGGCGGACTTCCGCACGGAGCCGCTCCTCGACCTGCGGAGCGCCGAGCATTTCCTGCACGACGGGCGGGCGACCACGCTGGAGCAGGCGATCGAGCTGCATGGGGGCGAGGGCTCCGGCGCCCGCGACCGCTTCAAGGGCCTGTCGGCCACCGACCGGGCCGCGGTGGTCGCCTTCCTTAAGTCTCTGTAAGGAACGCGACCGGGGGCTTGAAGAAATCCGCAGGGGTTTTTAGCATCCCTGCGCCATGCCCTTCCTGTCTGTCAGCGACGTTTCCAAGCGATTCGGCGGCGTGACCGCGGTCGACCACGTTTCCTTCGCGGTCGACCGCGGTCAGGTCGTGGGCTTCCTCGGTCCCAATGGGGCCGGCAAGTCCACGACCATGCGCATGATTACCCAGTACTACGAGCCGGACACCGGCACGATCGCGCTCGACGGGGTCCCGCTCGCCGACGCGGCCCGGGCGGCCAAGCGCCACATCGGGTATCTCCCCGAGAACAACCCGCTGTACGAGGACATGCTGGTCCACGATTACCTCGCCTTCATCGCCGATCTGCGCGAGCTCGCGGGACTGCCCCGCCGTCAGGCTTTGGATGAAGCCGTCACTGGGACGGGCATCGAAACGGTGTACTACCGGCCGATTTCCGAGCTGTCGAAGGGTTTCCGCCAGCGGGTCGGTCTCGCGCAGGCGATCCTGCACCGCCCCGACCTCCTGGTGCTCGACGAGCCGACGGAGGGGCTCGATCCCAACCAGCGCGTCGAGATCCGCCGCTTGATCGGCGCCCTCGGCAAGGACCGCACCGTCATCCTGTCGACCCACGTGCTCTCCGAAGTCCAGCAGACCTGCTCACGCCTGCTGATCATCAGCCGGGGGAAGATCGTGGCCGACGGACCGGTAGACCAATTGATCGCCAAAGCCGCGGGGGCGGTCGAGATCGCCGTCGAGGCGTCCGGCGCGGGTGTCGCGGACGCGCTCGGCAAGCTGCCCGGCGTTCGCCGCGTCACGCCGGCACCCAGTGTGGGCGACGGCCGCGTCGCCGTCACGCTCACCGCCGATGGCTCGCGCGACCTGCGACCGGAGATCTTCGCGCTGGCCGCGTCCCGGGGCTGGACCCTGTATGAGCTACACCGCCAGGCCGGCAGCCTCGAGGACTTGTTCCAGCAGCTCACGCAGGCGCCGGGAGAGTAGCGATGCGGGCCGTCTGGACCATTGCGCGGCGCGAGCTGAAGGCGCTGTTCGATCAGCCGGCGGGCTACATCCTGTTGATCGTGTTCACAGCCGTGAACGCCTTCCTCTTTTTCCGCCAGGCGGACCTGTACGGCGTGGCGTCGCTCCGCCCGATGCTCGATTTCCTGCCCTGGATCCTGCTGCTGCTCGTCCCGGCGGTGACCATGCGCGCACTCGCCGAAGATGTGCGCTCGGGTACGCTCGAGGTGGTGCTGGCGCAGCCGATCAGCCAGCTGGAGCTGCTGCTCGGCAAGTATCTAGGGCAGGTGCTGTTCCTGTGGCTCGCGCTGGCCATCACGCTCACCATCCCGCTCGGGCTGGCCTTGGGGACCGCGCCCCAGCTGGGCATCACGATCGCGCAATATGTCGGCGCGGCCCTGTTGATCCTCGCGCTCGCCGGCATCGGCATCTGGGCGTCGAGTGTGACGCGCAATCAAGTCACCGCGTTCATTCTGGCGGTGACGGTGATGTTCGTCCTCATCCTGGTCGGGCTCGACCCGCTCATCGTGGGGCTTCCCGCTCAGCTGGGCGCGATCGCCGCGTCGCTCGGCGTCCTGTCGCACTTTTCGAGCATCGCCCGAGGCGTGATCGACCTGCGCGACGCGGTGTATTTCGTCAGCCTCGCCGTGCTGTTCCTGGTGCTCGCCTACTTCGCGTTGCTGTCCCGCAAAATGACGCCCCAGGGCGAGGCCCTCAAACGGCTGCGGCTAGGCACCGCGTTACTCGCGGTGGCGGTGATCGTGGTGAACCTGCTCCGCATCGGCGGCCGGATCGACCTGACACCCGGGAATGCGTTCACGCTGTCGCCCGCAACGCGGCAGCTGCTCGGCACGCTTCCCGATCTCGTGACCGTGAGGCTGTTCACGTCGGCGGCGCTACCGCCCGAAGTGTCCTTCCTGAAGCGCGACGTCGACGATTTGCTGAGCGACTACCGCGCGGCCGGGCACGGCAAGCTCAAGCTGGTCATCGCGGACCCGGCGGCCGACAGCTCCGCGTTGCGAGAGGCCCGCAGCCTGGGCATCCCGCCCGTTCAGTTCAACGTGCTGGGGCAGTCCGAGCTGCAGGTCAAGGAAGGGTACTTGGGAATCGCCGTGGGTTACGGCGACGGCGTGAAGACCATCCCGTTCGTGCAGCAGACCAACGACCTTGAATATCGGCTCACGTCCGACATCCGCGCGCTGACGCACCCCGAGAAGGCTGTCATCGCCTTCGGTGAGATCACCGACGCGCGCGGCCAGCGCGGCTTCCAGGCGTTGCGCGAGCGGCTGGATGCCCGGTATGAGGTCCGCCCCTTCGGGGTGGCCGACACGACCATCGCGGCGGACGTGCGAGTCATCGCTGTCGCCGGCACGCCCGATTCGCTCAGCCCCAACCAGGTCACCCGGCTGAAGGGATTCCTCGACCGCGGCGGAAGCCTGCTCCTGATGGCAGGGGGAATGCAGCTGCAGCTCTCCCAGCAGGGGCCGCCGTTCGCCGGGTCGCGGCGGGTCGGGTGGAACGAGCTGCTCAAGCCGTTCGGCGTCTCGATCGCGTCCAACATGGTGTACGACCTGGCGTCGAACGTGCAGGTCGGCATGCCGTCGCAGTTCGGCCAGGTGCTGGTGCCCTATCCGTTCTGGCTGCGGGCACTCAGCACCAAGGCGGCGCCCGCCAACGCCGACCTCGACGCCGTGGTGCTGCCGTGGACGAGCCAGATCGACACCACCCACACGCCGTCCACCACGGTGACGCCGCTGTTCGTCACCAGCCGCGCCGGCGGCGCGCAGGAGACGATGGTGTTCCTCGACCCGTCCCGACCCTTCAGCCGCGACAGCCTGCGCCGGCGGCTCGTGGGGCTGCTCGCGAGCAGGGCGGGATCCGATACCGCGAAGGGAGCCCCCCGCGGCCGTCTGGTGGTGGTCGGCACCAGCGATTTCGCGAGCGACCGGTACGCGCGCAACTCCCCCGAGAACGTCGTATTCGTCGAGAACGCGATCGACTGGCTGGCACAGGACGAGGCGCTGATCGGCATTCGCTCCAAGAACCGCGCCCCGCCGCCGCTCGTGTTCACGAGCGCCGTCACGCGCGGCGTCGTCAAGTACGGGAACCTCATCGGGGTGCCGGTGCTGCTGATTGTGGCCGGCGTGCTCCGGCTGTTGCAGCGTCGCCAGACGAAGCGTCGGCCGTATCGTCCGCTCGCCACCAGCGCCGCATGAGCGCCAAGCACCTCAAGCTCATCGCCGGCGGTCTGGTCGTCCTGCTGCTCTTGTGGGGCGGCAGCGAGCTGCTGTCGCGCGGCTCCGACTCGGTGGCCGGTTCGCTGGCGCTCCCCGCGCTCACACAGGCGGACGTGGACACCATTTCCGTCGTCGGCGGAGCGGACTCGATCGTCCTCGCTAAGCAGTCAGCTACGGCGTGGAGCGTGAACGGGCACCGCGCGGCGCCCGACGCCGTGGGCGAGGTGTTTCAAGCCCTCGCAGACACGGCGCGCCGTGAGCTCGTGGCGCAGGCGCCGTCGTCCTTCGCGCGACTCGGCGTGGACAGCGTCGCTGGACGGCGGTTGCGGCTCGCTCACGCGGGGAAGCCGCTGCTCGAGCTCATCATCGGCCGCGCCGCCGAATACCAGAGTACCTACGTGCGCCGCCCGGGCGACGCCCATGTCTATCTCTGGCGCGGCCGCCTCGTCTCCGTGGTAGACCGCCCGGTGGACGGCTGGCGCGACAAACGCATTGCCGTGCTCGAGCCCGACAGCATCGCGGCCCTCGACGTGGTGCGCGGCAAGGACCGCTATTCCCTGAAGCGGGCCGGCAAGGGCTGGACGTTGAACGGGCGGGCAACCGACTCCGCCGCGGCAGCGCGCTACCTCGACCGCCTGAAGACCATTACCGCGGTGGGGTTCGTCGCGCCCACCGCCGTGGACTCGGCCAAGGCGCGCGGCGTTCGGCGCCTCGGCGTGCGCGGCGGCCGCGAGGTCCTGCTCACGCTGGCGTTCGATTCGACGACTACCGGCTTCCTGGTGCGTCACCTCGCTGGCGTGGGGGGCGAAGGGGCGACGCTGTTCCGCATGAATTTTTGGGATGTGGACGGGCTCACGCCGGCGAGTCGCTCACTGCTGCTCGCGAAATAGGGGACCCCCGACCCCAACCCCTTGGCTTCGCGCAGTTTGCCGTCTATTTTGCAGGGCTCACATGGCGGACCTCTCGCTCTCGCGGAGCCAGCTGTTGCTCCTCGCCGGGACGGCCAACCAGCCGCTCGCCGAGGAGATGGCCGAGCACTTGGGGCAGCCGCTGTGTGCGGTAACGATCCGCCGCTTCGCCGACGGGGAAATTTTCGTCAAGATTGACGAGAACGTGCGCGGCCGGGATGTGTTCATCATCCAGCCCACCAACCCGCCGGCGGAGAACCACCTGGAGCTGTTGTTCCTGATCGACGCCGCGCGCCGGGCGAGCGCGGCGCGGATCACGGCGGTGCTGCCGTACTTCGGCTACGCGCGCCAGGATCGCAAGGATCAGCCGCGGGTGGCGATCAGCGCCAAGCTCATGGCGAACCTGATCACGGCGGCGGGCGCGGACCGCGTGCTGGGGATGGACTTCCATTCCCACCAGCTGCAGGGGTTCTTCGACATCCCGGTGGACCATTTGTACGCGGCACCGGTATTCGTGAGCCACTTCCGGCAGAAGCAGCTGTACGATCCGGTGGTGGTGGCGCCCGACGTGGGATCGGCGAAGATGGCGCGGGGGTTCGCGAAGCGGCTGAACGCGTCGCTCGCGATCATCGACAAGCGGCGCCCGTCGGCCAACGTGGCCGAGGTGGTGAATGTCGTGGGTGAGGTGGCCGACAAGGACTGCCTCATTCCGGACGACATGATCGACACGGCGGGGACGGTCACGGAAGCCGCGGCGGCGCTCAAGCGGCTCGGCGCGCGCAACATTTACGCGTTCGCATCGCATGCGCTCTTGTCGGGGCCGGCGGTGGAGCGGCTCCGCGCCTCGGCCATCAACGAAGTCGCGGTGACCAACACGATCCGCATCCCCGACGAGCGGATCTTCGACAAGCTGAAAGTGCTGTCGATCGCGGGACTGATGGCCAAGGCGATCGGTTACGAGCACAGCAATCAATCGGTGAGTGCACTGTTCGAGTGAACGGATAACGGAAGACGGATAACCTATGGCGCAAACTGTTTCCCTCTCAGCGAGCCCGCGGCAGGCGACCGGCAAGGGCGCCGCGCGGCAAGCCCGCTTCCGCGGCAGAGTCCCGGCCGTGATCTATGGCCACGGGCGCGACACCCAGCCGCTCGAGCTCGAGGCCAAGGCCCTCGAGAAGGCGCTGCAGGGGGTCGAGCCCGCGAGCACGATCATCGAACTCGCGGTGGACGGCAAGACCGTGAAGACGCTGATTCGCGAAATCCAGCGCCATCCCATTCGGCCGGACATCATCCACGTCGATTTCTACGAAATCCACGCCTCGGAGAAAGTCAAGCTCAAGGTGCCGGTACACCTCGTCGGAAACCCCGACGGCGTGCGCAACGCCGGCGGCGTGCTCGACCAGGTGACGCGCGAGGTGGAGATCGAAGTGCTGCCGGCGAACATCCCGGATCGCGTCGAGCTCGACGTGAACGCGCTCAAGATCGGTGACTCGCTGCACGTTCGCGACCTGACCATCCCCAACGCCAAGATCCTCACCGACGCCGACCTGACGATCGCGACGGTCGTACCGCCGCGCGCCGAAGAAGTGGCGGCACCGACGCCCGAGGCGGCCACCGAGGTGGCCGAGCCTGAGCTCATCCGCAAGGTGCGTGAGGGCGAGGAGGAAGAGGGCGAGGCTGCCGCCGAAGGCGGCGCGCCGGCCAAGCCCGAGGCGAAGGCTGGCGCCGCGCCCGCCAAGGCGGAGAAGACCGAGAAGCCCAAGGGCGGCAAAGAGAGCTGACGGTTGCGCGCCGTGGTCGGCCTCGGCAACCCGGGGCCCGAGTACGCGGCGACGCGTCACAATGCGGGCTTCTGGTTGGCCGATGCGCTGGTCGCGCGGTGGGGTTTCCCCCCGTTCCGCCGCGGCGAGCGCGCTCGCGTCAGCGCGGGTGAGGTGGACGGCATCGCCGTCCGCGTGCTCAAGCCCACCACCTACATGAATGCGAGCGGCGCGGCCCTCGCGTCCCTCCGGGCCGACCCCGCCTTCCAGCCGGCGACCGACCTCCTGGTGCTGGTGGACGAGTTCCGCATCCCCGCGGGCACGTTTCGGCTGCGCGCCGAAGGATCGGCGGGCGGTCACAACGGCCTCAAGAGCATCGAAGCCGCGTTGCAGTCGCAACTCTACCCCCGCCTGCGCATCGGTGTGGGACCGCTGCCCGAGGGCGTGGCCGACTGGTCCGAATACGTCCTCGCGCCGTTCACGCCCGAACAGCACGAGCAGGTGGAGGCGATCATCCCGCAGCTGGTGGACACCGTGACCCAGTGGGTGAAGGAAGGCACGAGCTAGGTGCTCCGCCTCGGCATCGTCGGTCTCCCCAACGTCGGGAAATCCACTCTGTTCAACGCGCTCACGTCGTCCAAAGCGGCCGCCGCGGAGAACTACCCCTTCTGCACGGTCGAGCCCAACGTCGGCGTGGTGGAGGTTCCCGATGCGCGGCTCGAGCGCCTGAATCAGCTCGTCAAGCCGAAGAAAAAAGTCCCTGCGGTGGTCGAGTTCGTGGACATCGCGGGCCTCGTCAAGGGCGCGTCCCAGGGTGAAGGGCTGGGCAACCAGTTCCTGTCGCACATCCGCGAGGTGGACGCGGTCGTGCACGTGATCCGCTGCTTTGACGACCCCGACGTGGTGCACGTGATGGGTCCGGTGGACCCGGTGCGGGACCACGACGTCATCACGAGCGAGCTGGCGCTCGCCGACCTCGCGGTGGTGGAGCGACGCCTCGAGAAGACGCGGAAGACCGCCCGCGCGGGCGACAAGGAGGCCCAGGCCGAGCTGGGGGTGCTCGAGCGCGTGATCGCCGAGCTCGACGCCGGACGCGGTGCGCGCGAAGCCGGCGAGAGCGAGGACGCGGTGAAGTTCCTGCGGCAGCTCGGGCTGCTCACCGCAAAGCCGATCCTGTACGCCGCGAACGTGAACGAGGACGACCTCGCCGCCGGCGGCGGGAAGTGGCTCGACCAGCTGCGCGCAGCCGTGCAGGCACACCACGAAGAAGCGGAGATCGTCCTGTTCTCCGCCAAGTTCGAGGCGGAGCTGGGTGAGCTGTCAGGGCACGAACGGACCGAGTATCTCGCGAGCGCCGGCGTGAGCGAGCCGGGGCTCGACCGCCTGATTCACGCGGGCTACCGCCTGCTCGGCCTGCAGACGTTCTTCACGGTGGGCGAGAACGAAGTGCGCGCCTGGACCATGCACCGCGGCGGCACCGCGTTCGATGCCGCGGGCGAGATCCATTCGGACTTCCAGCGCGGCTTCATCCGCGCCGAGACCGTCTCGTTCGCCGACTTCGCGCGGGTGGGCTCGTACAAGGCGGCGCGGGAGCAGGGGCTGGTGCGAAGCGAAGGGCGGGACTACGTCGTCCAGGACGGGGACATCCTGCTGTTCCGCTTCAACGTCTAGTAGCGGCTCCACAACAGAATCGCACCGCACTCACCCCCAAAGCCCGTCTGGAACTCTACGGGCACTTCGAGCCCGTGCTTGTACACTTCGACACCCGCGAGTTCATCGAGCCGGATCATTTCGACCTCATCGGCCGGCAGCCGCATCCCGTCGACGAGCAGCGACATGACACAGCGGCGCACGATTCCCCCGCCGAGCGGCACACAGTACCCGATGCCACACCGGACTTGCACTCCCGACTCACTCAACAGTGTCCGCAGCGAGAGCCCGCGGCGGCGATCGAGATCCGCCAGTGTGTAGAAGTGCCCGAAGCCCCATTTCTTGCGATCGTAGAACCCCGCGAGGCTGCGCTCGGCGCGGAGACTCTGCGCTTCCACGACGATGGGCGCCAGCTCCACCGCCGCGACGTCGAGCAGCACCGACAATGTGACGGTCTTCCCGCGCTTCAGGTTGAGCTCCTGCTGGTACGACAGACTGTCACCGTAGAGAATGCGGACCGTCTGCCGCCCAGCCGGCAGCCCGGCAAGCGCGAACGCCCCTGTCGAGTCACTCACTTCGAACGCCCGAACCTTAGGTACGGCGATCATCACGCCGGAGATGGGGAGACCGTTGATGGAGGAGCGGACCGTGCCCGCGAGTCGGGCGGTCGTGTCGCGCTGGGCATGAGCCGGAGTGATTGGAATGCCGAAGAATAGCAAACACGTGAGCGGTGCGCGCCACATAGACCCGCGTCTTCGTGCCAAGAGGACTCCGTAACCTAACTGAACCGCGCGATGGCGAGTGTTGCTAACGTCTAGCGCCGGCTCCAAGCCACTACGGCACCGCAGGTATTTCGGAAGCTGGACCGGAACTCCGTGGGCACATCCAATCCCTGCTTGTACACCTCCACGCCCGCCAAATCGTCGAGCCGGATCTGGTTCAGGGAGGCGCTCGGCAGCCTCAGCCCGTCCAGATACAGCGACATGACGCACTGGCGTGCACCGTCCGATCCGATCGGCAGGCAGCTCCCGACACGGCACACCACTTGTACGCCGGACTCGCCCAGCATCCCGTCCAGCGAGTGCGCGGCGCGCTGGTCGAGGTCCGCCCGCGTGTAGAAGCGCCCCACGGTCCACTTCCTGCGATCGTAAAACCCCACGAGGCTGCGCTCGGCCCGAATGGTCTGCGCCTCCACGACGATGGGCGCCAACTCAGCGGCGACGACATCGAGCAGCACCGCGAGCGTCAACGTCTTCCCGCTCTTCAACTCCATCTCATGCTCGTACGACAGGCTGTCACCGTAGAGGATGCGGACCACTTGCCGCCCTTCCGGTAGCCCGCCGAGCGCGAACGACCCGGTCGAGTCGCTCACGCTGAACACCCGGCTGCCCTTGACCGCGACCATCACACCGGAGATGGGGAGACCGTTAATGGAGGAACGGACGGTGCCCGCCAGCCGGGCGGTCGTGTCACGCTGGGCATGAGCCGGAGCGACGAGGATGCCGAGGAACAGCAAGCTGAATGGTGCGCGCCGCATAGGCCCGCGGTTCTTCCGTACGAAGGATGCTGTAAGATATCAATGAACCCGTACGATGCTACGCCGGCTTAGTCCTGGCCTTCCGGGGCCGCCGCTCCCGCGTGCACCCGGTTGCCGCGCTGCGGCGGCGGCGGGGCGGGTGTCCGGTCCGGGTCGGACAACGGAACCTGCTGCTGCACCATATCCCGGCTGAGCCACACCACGCGGTCGCCGCACATGATTGCGTCCACCGGATACGCCTGGCGCGCGAACGAGTGCGCGTCGGAGCTCGCCACCTGGGTTCCGGGGAAGTAGTACCAGCACCGCTGTCCATCGGGATGGCTGTGGATCATCCCCACGGTGCCTACCCATCCCGCGTCCTCACAGGTCTGTTCCGGCACGACGCGGGTGGCGGTGGAGTGCCCGGGCTCCACGTCCGCGGGGGCGATCCGCCGCACGATCACCGCGTTGCCGTGGATCTCTCCGATCATGCACCCCATGAACTCGGTCGGATAGGAGCGGTACTGGAGCATAAGGTAGCGGCGCGCCTGCTCGGAGAGGATGAGGGCGCGGGCGTGCGCGCCGGGGCGACCCGCCGCTTCAATGAGACCGGCAGGCTCCGGCTGGAGCGCCAGCAGGACCACGAGTCCCGCCGCCGCCACCACGCCACGCGTCGCGAACAACCAAGTACGCCGAGCTTGCATGCAACCCGTCCCTCCTGCTGCCTTGAAGTGGCAAGACCGGTGCCAACCCCGGCTCTCCCCAAGGATGATTGGACGCCACCTCACGTTGCGTGATGCTCATCACGTCGTCGTCAAGCGCGCATCAACGCCGGGCATTCCGCGAGGCATGCCGATGTGAGGAGAGTCACCCGGCGGGCGTTCACGGCCTTCCGCCTCCCCCCCGGTTCATCTATCTTTCGCGCCTCATAAACCCCTACTCGGTGCCGCACCTGCGCCGGGTCGCCTATGACCAAAGGGAGGTGGCATGGCTCGTCGGTACGAGACCGTCTACATCTTCGATCCTGCGCTGGAAGAGTCCGCGATCACCGAGCGGCTGGAGCGCTTTCACGCGCTGCTCACCAAGGACTCCAAGGGCTCCCTCACAAACGTCGCGCACTGGGGCAAGCGTTCCCTTGCCTACGCCATCAAAAAGAAAGACACGGGCTTCTACGTGGTCGCGCAGTTCGAGACCGCGGCGGATCTCTTGCCCGAATACGAGCGCGCGGTGAAGCTCGACGAGGGAGTGCTGCGCTTCCTGGTGGTGGTGTCGGAAGGCCTCCCGGCGAAGCCGGAGCCCGCGCCGGCCGTGATCGCCGCCGAGGTGGTGGTGGACGAAATCGAGGAGGATGAAGCGTGAGACGGCCCGCCAAGACGTGCCCCGTGTGCGAATCCGGGGTACGGGTGCTCGACTACAAGGACGATCGCACGCTCGGCCGCTTCCTCACCGAGCGCGGCAAGATTCTCCCCAGCCGGTTGTCGGGAATGTGCGCGCGCCATCAGCGCCAGCTCGCGACCGCGATCAAGCGGGCGCGCCAGCTCGCGCTGCTGCCTTACATCAAGGGGTACGTCGGCTGAGTCGCTGGCGCCTCGCGGCTGGCGTGCTGCTGTTCGCCGCCCTGGCGCCGGTGAGTCTGGTGGCGCTGCCGTTGGCCGCGCTGCTCGTGGCCGCGCGCCCCGGCACGCGCGCTGAGTGGGTGACGGTCGCGCTCGCCGGGGGTGCCGGCGTCGCGCTCCTGGCCGCTCCGGAGCAGAGCGTCTTCGACGCCGTGAGTCGCGCCTGGATCGTGCTGGTGACCGTGGCGTTCGTGGCCGGCGCGAAGCTCCGCCCCGCGGGCTTCTGGCCGCTCGCCCTGCGGGCCTGCCTGTACGCCGCCGCCGGCGTGACGGTGCTGGTGGCCCGCACCAAGGCGGGACCGGCGCTGTGGACCGAAGTGCAGTGGGAAGCGACGCGGGACGCGAGCCGCGTGATGCGATACGTGGTCGAGGTGGCACCCGGCTTGTACCCGGCCTTCGAGCCCGTCGTGCGGCTGTTCGCGGCATGGCCGCTCTGGCTGGTGGTCGAAAGTCTGGCGGGGCTGGCCCTGGCCTGGCGGGGGCACGCCTTGATCGCGCGCACGCCGCTGTCCGCGGCTGGTTTGAACCATTGAGAGGAACGACGGACTATGGAAGTCATCCTGCGGGAAGATGTGCAGCATCTCGGCGCGGCGGGCGACGTGGTCAAGGTCAAGGATGGCTACGCGCGCAATTTTCTCCTGCCGAAGGGCCTCGCCTACCCGGCGACCGAGGCCAATAAGAAGAAGATCGCCTACGAGGGGCAGCGCATCGCCAAGCAGCGCGCCGCGGAGAAGGGCGCCGCCGAGACGGAGGCCGCCCGCATCGCGGAGGTCCGCCTCACCTTCGCGGTGAAGGTGGGGGAAGAGGACAAGCTGTACGGCTCGGTGACGGCGAGCGACGTGCAGCGTAAGCTGGAGGAGCTGGGCATCCGCGTCGACAAGCGCCGGGTGGACCTCCCCGAGCCGATTCGGGAGCTGGGCGAGTTCCGCGTCGGTATCAAGCTGCATCCCGACGTGCGCCCGGAGATCCAGGTGAGCCTGGTGAAGGAATAGCGGCCGGGAGGACGGAACAAACGGGTGACAGGCGCGCTATGACTAGCAGACGGAGCGGGCGTCCGGCGGGGCGTGCGGGGGAGGGGCAGGACGCGTTGGCCGCCCTCCGGCTGGTCACGGCGGCGCTCGCCGACCGCAAGGCGATCGACGCCACGGTGCTCGATCTGCGGGGCCTGACGGCCGCGGCCGACTACTTCGTCATCGTTTCGGGCACGTCGGACGCCCACGTGCGGGGCATGGCGGAGCATCTCATGGAGGCGCTGGCGCCTCGCGGGGTGGTGCCGCATCATGTCGAGGGGCTCACTCAAGGACGATGGGTGCTGTTGGACTACGTAGATTTCGTGGTGCACGTCTTCCATCCGGAATTGCGGGAGTTCTACCAGCTCGAGCGGCTGTGGGGCGATGCTCCCGTGCTCGCGGCGGCCGCACCGGACAGCGGGTCGAAAGGATGATGGTCATGCGACGCATCGGCGGGATCGCGGCGGCGCTCGCGCTGTTCGGCGCGGCGCCGCTCGCAGCGCAGTACTTCGGGCAGAACAAGGTCCAGTACCAAGCCTTTGATTTCCGCATCATCCAAACCGAGCACTTCGAGGTCTACTACTATCCGGCCGAGCGGACGGCGGCACTGGACGGCGCGCGCATGGCAGAGCGGTGGTACGCCCGCCTGTCCCGCATCCTGCACCACCAGTTCCAGGGGCGGAAGCCGATCATCCTGTACGCCTCGCAGTCCGACTTCCAGCAGACCAACACCACCAGCGAAGACCTGGGCGAGGGAACGGGCGGCTTCACGGAGTTCTTCAAGCACCGGATGGTGTTGCCCTTCACCGGCTCGTACGCGGAGCTGGAGCACGTGCTGGGCCACGAGATGGTGCACCAGTTCCAGTATGACGTGATCAGCCGCGGCCGCATCGGCGCCGGCGTGCAGACCCTGGTCAACGCCAACCTGCCCGGCTGGTTCATGGAGGGAATGGCGGAGTATCTCTCGATCGGTCCGATCGATCCGCTCACGTCCATGTGGCTGCGGGATGCCTCGCTGGAAGGTCACCTGCCGACCGTCGAGGAGATGACGTACGACCCGCGGATCTTCCCCTACCGGTTCGGCCACGCGCTGCTGGCCTACGTCGGGGAGAAGTGGGGCGACGAGGCGATCGGGCAGATCCTCCAGGCCGCCGTGTCCAGCGGCGTCGAGGGCGGCTTCAAGCGAGCCCTGGGCGTCACGCTCGATGACCTGTCGAGCGAATGGCGCGACGCGGTACAGACGACCTACCTGCCTCAGCTCGCCGACCACTACCGGGCGCGCCGCATCGCCCAGCCGCTGCTCACCCAGAAGCGGTCCGATGGCACGCTGCATCTCGCCCCCGCCCTGTCGCCGGACGGGCGCGAGATCGCGTACTTCAGCGAGAAGAATTCCTTCTTCGTGGACCTCTACCTCGCCGACGCGGAGACGGGTCGGGTCAAGCGGCGGCTCGTGAAGTCGACGTTGAACTCGAACTACGAGAGCCTCCGCTTCATCAACTCGGCCGGCTCGTTCTCGCCCGACGGGCGCTACTTCGCCATCGCCGCGAAGCGTCGCGACCGCGACGACCTCGTGATTCTCGACGTGAAGAAGGACGAAGAGGTCCGCCGCATCCGCGTGCCGCTGAACGGGCTCACGACGCCGTCGTGGTCGCCGGACGGCAAGCAGCTGGTGTTCACCGGGTACGACGGCGGCATCTCGGACTTGTTCGTCGTGAACGCCGACGGCTCGAACTTGCACCGCCTGACGAACGACAAGTACGCCGATCTCGAGCCGTCCTGGTCCCCCGACGGGAAGACGATCGCGTTCGTCACCGACCGCGGAGCCGCCACCGACTTCGAGGCGCTCAAGTTCGGCAACCTGCGGATCGCCCTGTTCCACCTCGACAAGGGCTCGATCGATATTCTCCGGAACATGGACCAGGGGAAGAACATCAATCCCGCCTGGGCCCCGGACGGCCGGTCGCTGGCGTTCGTCTCCGACCGCAACGGGATCAGCAACATCTTCCTGTACGACTTGTCGGACGGGAAGATCTACCAGCTCACCGACGTGTTTACGGGAGTCTCGGGCATCACGGCGCTGTCACCGTGCCTCTCCTGGGCGCACGAAGCCGATCGCCTCGCGTTCGCCTACTACGAAGATGGCGAATACAACGTGTACGCGGTCGACAACCCCCGCTCGCTCAAACGGCAGCCGTACCAGGCACCCGCCACGCCGCCGATCACCTCGCTGCTCGCCGCGCAACGCCGCGCGCTCGCTGGGCCGGCGCCGGTCGCGGTCGCCGCGACGGCCGCCGATACGCAGCCCCGCGCGGGAACGTCGGTGTATCGCTCGTCCACCGGGTTCCGGGCCTCCGGCAGCGCGCCGCAGACCCCCGACAGCGGTGCGGGACCGGCGCCCGTCTCGGTGAAGAGCCTCATCGACTCGTCGCCCGCCCTGCCGGACACGAGCGAGTTCACGTTCAAGGCCTACCACACGCGGTACAGCCCGGACTACGTGGCGCGGCCCACCATCGGCTACGAACGGGATAACTTCGGCCGCGGCTTCTTCGGCGGCACCGCGATCTCGCTGTCGGACATCCTCGGCAACCACACAATGGTGTTCTCGGGCTCGGTGAACGGCCGCCTGAGCGAGGCTCAGGTCCTCGCCGCCTACATCAACCAGGCGCACCGCCTGAATTGGGCGTTCGGCGGCTCGCAGCAGCCGCTGTACTACTACCTGCCCACGGGCGTGGTCAACAACGGCGACGGCACGTTTATCGTCACCCCGCGGATCGAGCGGTTCGTGATTCGGGACGTGTTCGCGCAGAGCGTCTACCCGTTCAGTCGTTTCACCCGCCTGGAGATGGGCGCGCATTTCTCCAATATCAGTCAGGCCGTTCTCAGGCAGGATTACCTGGTCGATGGGCTCGGCCAGATCATCGGTGTCGCGGACCCCGTGACCGACAACGGCGCTTCCGTGAGCTATTATGGACCGCAGCTCGCCCTGGTCCACGACAACTCGCTGTTCGGGTGGGTGGGCCCGTTCTCGGGCTCCCGCTGGCGGCTTGAGGCCTCCCCTAGCTTCGGCGCCTGGAAATTCACGGCGGGCCTGGTCGACTGGCGGCGCTACTTCTTCGCCCGGCCGTTCACACTCGCTCTCCGGGGCCTGTTCTTCGGCCGCTTCGGACGGGACGCGGACTTGTTCCGCTCGTTCCTCGGGAATACCGACCTGCTCCGCGGCTACACCGCCGGGTCCATCATCAACAACGAGTGTCTCAGCGCCACCACACAGGGCAGCTGCCCTGAGCTCGACCAGTTGATCGGCTCCCGTCTGGCCGTGGCGGGCGCAGAGCTGCGCTTCCCATTGACCCGCAGCCTCGTGCTCGGGTTCCTGCCGGTTGGGCTCCCCCCGATCGAGGGCGCCATTTTCTACGACGCCGGACTGGCCTGGGACTCCAACTCGAAGCTCGTATGGAGCCGGGCGAGCAGCGACGATCCCGAGACCGTGCGCGCGCCATTGCGCAGCTGGGGCGGGTCGATCCGGATGAACTTCCTCGGCTTCGTGGTGCTGCGGTTCGACTACACCAAGCCCCTGAGCCGGCCGCACAACAACCCGTACTGGACGGTGAGTCTGGGTCCAACGTTCTAACTCCGCATCGCTAAACCACTTGTCCTGGCCTCGCCGGTTGCCTATCTTGTCCGGCGAGGCCATTTGCGTACCCGATACCTCGTCCTCATCAGCCTGGCGCTCGGGGGCTGTCGGTCCCGGACGCCCGCCGCATCATCGTCGCAACCGCCTGCCAAGCAAGCGGTTAGCCGCGCAGCCGCCGGCGCCGCCCGCACCGCCGGTGTCGCGATCCGCATCCCGACCAAAGGGGGGGCCCCGCGCGTGTATCGCCTGCCCGCCATGGTGGAGGTCCCCACCGCCATTCGCGGCAAACTCCCCCCGGTCACCCGGGTCATCGGGCTCGACACTGAAGCGGAATTCCTCTACGTCACCACTCCCACGAAGGACACAGCCGCGACGAAAAAGGGTGCGCGCGTCAAGGTCAAGAAGGACACCAGCACCACGACCCCGAAGAGCGACGTGCTCGCGCTCGATCTCGGCAGTGCTCGAGTCGACACGGTGGCCTCAGGGATAGAGCAAGCGACGCTCGGTCCAGACGGAACGCTCTATACGGTGGACGCGAAGCGCCGCGTCGTGTCGGTCGCACGCCGGGTGCGGGTGGCCTGGCCGCAGCCCCTTCCGGGCGTGCCGCTGCAGTTGTTCGGGGCTGCCGACCAGCGCCTGGTCGTGGCCGACCCACCATCGCTCATCACCGCCGCCGCGGATCAACCGCCCACCGCTCGCCCCCTGCCGGCCGGGAGCGACGTGGCGGCGACGCGCTGGGGTGATCTGGTCGCCATAGCCGCCGACTCGGGGGTGGTCCTCATGGACCCGCTGGGTCGCCGCGAGGCTGGCTTCGTCCGGCTCGCCGATCATCCGCGCGCGTTGGTGTTCTCGCCCTCGGGCCATCGCATTTACGTCGCCCGGCGCACCGAGCCCGGGCTGGCGGCGATCGACCGCTACGACCGCGAAGAGATCGACGGCATCGCGCTTCCGCTGCCTGCGGCCACGATCCGGCTCGACCCGCTGGGACGCTGGCTCTTGGCCAAGCCCGCCGCCGGAGACTCCGTGTTTATCGTGGACCTCCCGGTGAAACGGCTGGTCGGGACGCTGGCGAGTGCATGGCGTACGGATCTGCCGGCGATTGCTCCGGACGGCGCCCTGCTGGTGCGCCAGGGCGACGACATAGTCGCGTACCGCCCCGACTCGCTCGCTCCGACGGGACGCGTCAAGGGCGGTGGTGGGGACCTGTGGATGCTCACCGGCTGGCGGCCGCGTGGCGCCTATCGCGGCGCCTTCGGAGACGCAGGTGCGCAGCCCGATCAGGGTGCGGCATCCGATACGGCGGGGCCCGAAGGACCGATGTACGTGCAGGTGTCGACCTCACAGAACGAGGCCTGGTCGACGGAGATGGCGCAACAGCTCACCCGCGCGGGGCTCGCCGCGCGCGTGCTCCAGCCGCGCAATCCCGACGACGGGTACCGGGTGGTGCTCGGGCCCTACCCCACCCGGGCGCAGGCCGAGGGCATCGGCCGCAAGCTCGGCCGCCCCTTCTGGATCTACCAACCGACGCCGTGACCGTCCGCCCGCTGCCGCGCTCGCGCCTCGACGCGCTGGTGCCATCGCTGGTCACCGGGCAAGCGCTCGTCGCGCTGGTCCCGGCGACAGGTGACCTGAAGTGGGCCGCGGGCGCCGCGTGGGACGTCGCCCGCGCCGCGGCGCTGAGCAATCGGCGCATCGCCCTCGTGGACCTGTGGCTGGAGCAGCCGATGCTCCACGAGACGGTCGGCCTCACGCCGACCGAGGGGATCGTGGACGCGTTCGAGTACGATGTGTCGCTCACCAAAGCGGCGCACGAGATCGACCGCGTGTTCTTCATCGCCGCGGGGACGGTGACCGCGCACGCGGGTGACCTGTTCGCGAATCCGCGCTGGAAGAAGCTGCAGGGCGGCTTCCGAGTCGAGGACGCGCTGCTGCTGTTGTATCTCTCCGCCGGCGCCCTCGCCCGACTCTCCGCCGTCCCGGACGGATTGATCGTGTTGTCGCCTGACGGCTACGAGCCCGAGTCGTCCATCGGTCAGGGGATCACCGCCGTAATGGAGCGCGGCGTCCCGCTGCTGGGCGTGGTGCGCGACCGCTGGACCCCGGCGGCTGCGCCGGTGCCGGACCGGCGAGCGGTCGCGCCCCCGCCCGGACGCATCTCGGCCTCTGTGGCGCGCCCGCCGTATAAGCTGTCTCGCCCGGTGGTCGTGGCGGCGACGCTCGCGGCCGGCGCGGCCGGCAGCTGGGCGCTGCTGGCCCGCGGAGCCGAGCAACGCCGGGCGCCCGTTCCCGCCCCCACCGCGGTGGCGCCGGTGCGTGCCCGCCCGGTCGCGGCCGCGCCGGCTCCCCCCCGCGTCGATTCACTCGCCTGGACCGTTCAGCTCGCCGCGTACGCGCGACTGGACAAGGCGATCGCCCTCGCCGACCGCCTGGCGGCGGACGGGGTCACGCCGTTCGTCACCCCGATCGCGCTGGACGATCGCCGGGGGAGCACCGTGTGGTATCGCGTGCTGGCCGGCGCGTTCCCGACGCGCGACTCCGCCGTCGCCGCCCGCACCGGGTTGTGGAAGCACGGCCTGGCCACGCGCGGCCAGGGAGATGTGCTGCGCGCTCCCTATTCGCTCTCGCTGAGCGACCGCGCGCCTACCGTCCGGACCCTGCGGGCGCGCGGCATTCCGGCCGTGCCGTGGGGCACGGGTTCGCGCTTGTTGGCGGGTGCGTTCGAGACGCCCGAGCAAGCCAGCCTGTTCGAGGCGCGGCTCAAGCGGGCCGGCGTTCAGGCCACTCTCGTCACCAGGATAAAGACGACTCCATGAGACTCACCCGGCTCGAGCTGTCGGGCTTCAAGTCGTTCGCGGGCGCGGTCGAGCTGCCGTTCGAGGCGGGCGTCACCGCCATCGTGGGGCCGAACGGCTGCGGCAAGTCCAACATCTCCGACGCGGTCCGCTGGGTCCTGGGCGAGCAGTCGCCACGCCTGCTGCGCGGCGGGAAAATGGAAGACGTCATCTTCCAAGGCTCGACCGGGCGACGTCCGGTCAACGTGGCGGAAGTGTCGCTGGTGTTCGACAACTCCGATGGCACGCTCCCGATCGCGTACCAGGAGGTCGTGGTCACGCGCCGGCTCTCCCGCTCGGGGCAGAGCGAGTACCTCCTCAATCGCTCGGCGGTGCGGCTGCGGGACATTCAGGACCTGCTGCGCGGCACCGGCCTGGGCGCCGACGCGGCCGTGGTGATGGAGGCGAGAATGATCGAGGCGCTGCTCTCCGAGAAGGCGGAAGAGCGGCGCGCCCTGTTCGAGGAGGCGGCCGGCATCGGGCTGTACCGCGACCGCAAGACCAGCACCGAGCGCCGGCTCGAGGAGACGGCGGCGGACCTCGCCCGGCTCGAGGACCTGGTCAGCGAGGTGCAGACGCAGGTGCGGAGCCTGGCGCGCCAGCGCGGTAAGGCGGAGCGCCACGGCAAAATGATCGAGGAGCGCTTCGGCGTCGCCCTGACGCTGGTGCGGCGCGAGCTCGAGGACTTCGATCTGACGCTGGGCGGACTGGGCCAGCGGGCCGAGCAGCTGGCGGCGGCCCTGCCCGGCGAGCGCGCCCGGCTGGAGGCGGCAGAGCGGGAGCGGGAGGCGGGGGTTCAGGCGCGGCATACGGCCGAGGCGCGTCGCACGGAGGTGGAGCGCCGCCTGGCCGATGCGAAGCTCGAGACAGGGCGACTGGAAGGCGATCTGGCGCTCGCCGCCGAGCGGCTGCGCAACGCCGGCCAGCGGCGCGCCACCGCGTCGCAGCGGCGGGAGCAGGAGGAGGCGCGCGCCTCCCAAGCGGAGCGCGAGCGAGCCGCGGCCGCGGCGGAGTGCGACGCGGCGGAGCGGGACCTCGCGTCGGTCGGCCAGGAGCTGACTGGTCGCACCGCCCTCGAGCAGGAGGGGCGCGACCGGTTGATGGCTCAACGCGCGGCGGTGCGCGAGCTCGAGGAGGACCTGCAGCGGCGGGCCGAGGGGTTCCGAGCGCTCGAAGGCGAGCGGGCGGCGCTCGAGCGGGAGCGCGCGGAACTGGGGCAGCAGCTCGCGGACGCGTCCCAGGAGCGGGCCCGGCGCGCCGAGACCGAGTGGGCGGCGACGGCCCAGGTGGGCACGCGGTCGCAGGAGGCGACGGGGCTCGCCAAGGCGGCGGCACAGGCAGCGAATGCCCTCGAGCAGGCGCGACGGCGCGTGGCCGAGCTCAAGGAGCAAGAGACGCACGGTCGTGCCGCCCGGCGCCAGGCCGAGGGAGCCCTCGCACAGGTCACGGCGCGGCGCGACGCCCTCGCGGAGCTGGAGCGCGAGCGCGTGGGGCTTGCCCCAGCAGCCCAGGCCCTGCTCAAGGAGCGGGCGCGGTTCGGCGACGCGGTGATCGGGCCGCTGTCGGACTTCGTGCGCACCAGCCGGCGCGACGCCGTGCTCGCCGAGCAGCTGTTAGGCGAGTGGCTGCACGCCGTGTTGGTGCGCGACGCGGCCGCCGTTGACACGATCCGCCGCTGGCACGAGCAGGCGCAGCCCGGGCCGCTGGTACTGCTGCCAAGCGTGCCGGGACCGCGGCTGACGGCGGACGGCAATCCCCTCAAGGACGACCTGCGCGTAGACGGCCCGGCAGCCGCGTGGGTGCGCGCGCTGCTTGCCGGCCACGAAGTCCTGCAGGATGGCGAGGCCGGAGGACGCGCGCTGCGACGGGCCAACGGCGCCGTGTTTCTGGCGGGATCCACCACGGCGGCCGGGGGGCCGCTCGAGCGCCGCGCCGAGCTCGAAGCGCTGGCGCAGGAGGTGCGAGAGGCGGAGGCGCGCCGGGGCGGCGTGGCCACCACGCTGGAGCGCACCCTCGCCGAGCTCGCCGCGACCGAGGCCGCATTCGCGGCCGCGGGCGAGGCGGCGGAGCGGGCCCGCCAGCAGGAGCTCGAGGGGGGGGCGCTGAAGGACGACGCGGAGCGCGCCGCCGCGCACGCCCAGCGCGAAGCCGCCGACGCGACCGCGCAGGTGGAGCGGCTGTCGGCGCGCCTGGCGGAGGTGGAAGCCCGGCTCGAGTCGCTGCACGCGGACCTCGAGCGGCACGAGGTGGATCGTGTCCGCCTCGACGAGCGGTTGGGTCGCGAGCGCGCCCGGCTGGTCGATCTCGAGGGGCAGCAGGAGGCGGCGCGGGAGCAGCGGGTGCGCTGGCAGGTGGATGCGGCCCAGGTTGAGGCGCGCCTCGGCTCCGCGCGTGAGCGCACCAGCCGCGCCGCGGCGGAGGCCGAGGAGGCGCGCCGCCAGTCTGCCACGCTGGCCGAAGAGATCGGCGCGCTCGAGCAGGACACCGCGACCCTCACGGCCCAGCGCACCCAGTGGGAGGACCAGCTCAAGGAGCGTCGCCTCGCGCTCGTGGCGCTGGAAGGCGCCGCGCGTGAGGCCGGAACGCAGGTCGAGGCGGCGGACGCCCGCGTCGCGCAGACGGAGGCGGCCCTCGAGGACACGCGCAAGGCGCTGGACACGCGGGGCGCGGAGGAGCACAAGCTCGAGCTCGAGCGCACGGAGATCGTCGGCCGCCGGCGCGGGCTCGTCGCGCGGGTCGAGGCCGAGTGGCGCAAGCCCCTCGATCGTCTGCTGGCCGAGGCGCCCGAGGTCGCCGGCGACCTCGAGTGGCTGCGACAGGAGGACGAGCGGTTGCGGGCGGCCATCGACGCGGTGGGCCCCGTCAACGCCCTCGCCGTGGACGAGCACGGCGAAGAGGTCAAGCGCCTCGAGTTCCTGATGACCCAGCGGGACGACCTTGTGGCCGCGCGCCAGTCGCTCCAGCAGGCGGCGCGCGAGATCGACCAGACCGCCAAGGCGATGTTCCTCGAGTCGTTCGCCAAGGTGCGGGAGAATTTCCGCACCGTGTTCCAGACGCTGTTCGGCGGCGGCGAGTGCGACGTGCGGCTCGCCAACGAAGACGAGCCGCTCGAGAGCGAGATCGAGATCCACGCAGCGCCGCGCGGCAAGCGCACGCAGCGGATTCACCTGCTCTCGTCCGGCGAGCGCACCTTGGTCGCCGTGTCGTTGCTGTTCGCGATTTTTCTCACCAAGCCGAGTCCCTTCTGTCTGCTCGACGAAGTGGACGCGCCCCTGGACGACGCCAACGTGGGCCGCTACGTGCGCCTGCTCGCCGAGTTCAAGGACCTGACGCAGTTCATCGTCATCACGCACAACCCGCGCACCATGCAGGCCGCCGACGCCGTGTACGGCGTCACCATGCAGGAACCCGGCGTCTCGACCATCGTCGGCGTGCGACTCGGTCAGATGGAGCCGGCCTGAGTGGAATTGGTCACGGTCGGCACCGGGACGGTCGCGCCGTCGGCCACCCGCACGTCGGCATGCCACTGGGTGAGTCGCGGTAACCTCAAGATCCTGTTCGACTGCGGCGCCGGGGCGCTGCACCGGCTCGCGCAATTCGGCCTGCCGTGGCATCAGGTCACCCACGTGGTCCTGTCGCACTTCCACCCGGACCATTGGGGCGAGCTGCCCATGCTGGTGTACGCGCTCAAGTACACCACCGTGCCGCCGCGCCAGGAGTCCCTCGTGATCCTCGGCCCGCGCGGGGTGGTACGGCTCGTGAAACAGCTCGCCGAGGGATACGGGCCCTGGCTGCTCGACCCAGGCTTCCCGATCGGCATCCTGGACGTGCAGACCGGCGAGCCGTTCCCGCTCGACGCCGACGTGAGCCTCGAGACCTTCCCGGTGCCCCATACGTCCGAAAGCGTGGCGCTGTCTCTCACCGCGCCCGAGGGCCGGCTGGTCTACACCGGTGACACGGGGCCCTCGAGCGAGCTGGCCCGCTGGGCCAGCGGGGCCGACCTGCTGCTGGCGGAGTGCTCGCTCCCCAAGGAGATGGCCATGGACATCCATCTCACCCCGGAGCAGGCGGGCGAGCTGGCCCGGGACGCCAAGGCCCGACAGCTCGTCTTGACGCACTTCTATCCTCCGGTAGAGACTTCGGACCCGGCGCGAGCGGCCGGGACGCGGTTCCCCGGGCGGGTGACCGCGGCCCGCGACGGCGACCGGTTCACCATCGGAGGCAAGTAGGTGCTGATCGTGATGCGCCACGGCGCGACGGAAGACGAGGTCCGGCGCGTCATCGCGGTGATCGAGGAGATGGGCTACAAGGCCCGGCCCATGCCGGGGGCGCAGCGCACGGCCGTTGGCCTGGTCGGCAACGACGGGCGGGTCGACGCCTCGCGGCTGGAAGGCCTCCCCGGCGTCCAGGACGTCATCCACGTCACCAAGCCGTACAAGCAGGTGAGCCGGGAGTGGAAAGCCGAGAACAGCGTGGTGCGGCTGCCCGGCGGCGTCGCCGTGGGCGGCACTGAAGTCGTCGCGATTGCGGGGCCGTGCTCGGTCGAGAGCGAGCGGCAGATCATCGAGGCGGCCCGGGTGGTGAAGGACGCGGGTGCCGTGATCCTGCGCGGCGGCGCGTGGAAGCCGCGCACGTCTCCCTACGCGTTCCAGGGGCTGGGGCGGCCGGGGCTCAAGCTGCTCGCCAAGGCGCGCGAGGAAACAGGCCTCCTTATCTGCACCGAGGCGATGGATCCCGAAGGCGTCAGTTACGTGGCCGAGGTCGCGGACATCATCCAGATCGGCGCCCGTAACATGCAGAACTCTTCGTTGCTCAAGGCGGCGGGCCGGGCCAAGAAGGCCGTGCTCCTGAAGCGCGGCATGGCCGCGACCATCGAAGAGCTGCTGCTGTCGGCGGAATACGTGCTCGCGGAAGGAAACCACGACGTGATTCTGTGCGAGCGCGGCATCCGTGGCTTCGACACGGCGACGCGCAACGTGTTCGACCTCACCGCCATTCCCGTGGTGCACAAACTGTCGCACTTGCCGATCATCGCGGACCCGTCCCATGGCACGGGGCTGCGCGACAAGGTCATCCCGATGGCACGTGCGGCGGTCGCCGCGGGCGCGGACGGCATCATGATCGAAGTGCACCCCAATCCCGAGCAGGCGCTTTCGGACGGGGCACAAACGCTGTTCCCCGACCAGTTCGCCCAGTTGATGCGCGAGGTGCGCGTGATCGCCGAGGTGATCGGCCGGCGGGTGGCGGAGCCGGTGTCGGTGGGGGCCTAAGACAAGTGCGGAATTCGGAATGCGGAATGCGGAATTGATGGGCCGGTTTCGGGGTACTCAGGCGGGCCCAGTTGCCGGAAGACGGTTCTGCAATTCCGCATTCCGCAATCCGCACTCCGCATTCGTTGCACTCGGAATCTTCCTCGGCCTCCGGACACCCGACCCCTGGCCGATCCTCGACCGCGCCAGCGCGACCTACCAGACGATCACCAGCTTGTCGGCCGACTTCGTCCAGATCATCACGAATCCGATGATCGGATCCCCCGACACGACGCGTGGCCGGCTATACCAGATGCGTCCCAGCCGTTTCGCGATGCGGTTCACCGCGCCCAAGGGCGATCGCATCGTGGCCGACGGCCGCTTCCTCTGGTTGTACACGCCCAGCACCACACCCGGCCAGGTGATCCGCTCGCACATTCCCGAATACGGCACCACCGGCCCCAATTTGATCGGACAGTTCGTGGAGCAGCCGCGTGAGCGTTACACGGCACAGTACGTCCGTGCCGACTCGCTCCCGGAGGCAGGGCCGGTCGACGTGATCAGACTCGTGCCGAAGAGCCACGAGCAGCCCTACAGCGAAGCGACGATCTGGGTGGGTCGGGAGGACGGGCTCGTACACCGCGTCGACATCGAAGAGAGCTCCGGCCAGGAGCGCACGGTGATCCTGCGAAACATCCGCGTAAACACCGGCGTGCCCGGGCGCGAGCTCACGTTTTCGCCCCCCGCCGGCGTACGGGTCGTGGATCAGTAGGCTACTTCTTCAAGTGCTCGAAGCCCGATTCGCTGCTTAGGATCTGCTCGTCCAACCAGTGATCGATGATGCTCTTCCGAAAGCGCCACTCCTTCCCGAGCTTCGCCGCCGGAATCCGTTTCTCCTGCGCCCACTTGTAGATCGTCTGCGGAGTGAGCCGCAAATAGGCCGCGATCTCCTCGATCGTTAGGATCTCGTTGTCGCGCGACGGCCCGCGAGTCTTGTCGCCGTCCCCGGTCATGGACGCTTGCGCCGCTGGGCGGAGTCGGCCGCCGTGTCAATCGGCGCGATGATAAAGCCGCGGAATCGCGGGATTGTGTCCCGCTTGCCGGGCGGTGCGATCGGCGTCTCGTCGCCGTGCAGCAGCTTGTTCACCGCGTAAATGATCGCCGCGTAGAAGTTGCCCTGGTAGCGTCCGAACACCTGGAAGGGCTGATTGCGGTCCCCGAGAAACGGGCGAAGACTCCACGCCAGCTGAATGCCGACGAAAGCGAACAACACTGCCCACGCGCGCATGATCGTGAGCGCTTTGCGAGGGTATACCCCGCGCTTCTCGCAGACGACACTCAGTCCCTCATGCAGAGCGTACATGCCGAACAATCCGGCCACGCTCGCGATCGCGATGTTCAGAAGATGTTGGAAGTAGTAGTTCGCGCCGGTGATGAGAAAGAACGCCGTGATCGGCACGAAGGCGGCGAGCAGCACTGAGGTGAGCGCCAAAGCGCCGAACACCAACACGGCCACCTGCAGCAGCCGCAGGCGTGAGCCCACCAGTACCTGCACCACGAAAAACGCCGGGAAACAGACCGCGAACGTCGCGAAGAACAGAAAGGGCAACTTGATGCCGGCGGAAGCGGCCTGCGCGGGCCCGGAGTAAGCTCCCGCAACCAGGCCGAAGAATCCGGCCAGCCCGATGATCGTGAAGACGGCGTAACGCAGTTTGCTGCCGAGGCCCACACCCTCGACGACCTCCTCGAAGAACCGCTCCCGGTCGCTGAGAAGTGCCTTCAGGAAGGCGGCGTAGCTCGTGATCGACTGATTGGTGGCCATGCCCCTAGCCCCTGCGGGTTTGAGCCCTAAGCTACCAACCGTACTACTGTTTTGTCAATTATAATTATGTTTTTTACTGTTTACTAACTACTACGCTTTACGAATCACGGGTGGCAGATCCGTTTCGAGGGCCACCGCCACCCGAGCCGCAGTCGCTTGGTCCATGCCTCGCTTCTGCGCAAGCTCGAGCGCCGCGCGCCCCAGCGCGCGATACAGCACGGCATCGTCGTGCGTCAACGCCTCGAGATGGCGACGAATGGTCGCCTGGTCGCCTCGTGCCACCGGCCCGGTGAGCGCAGCCATCGGCTCCTGCCGACTCATGTTCTCGAGCGTGCCCTCGACCAACGGACGCAACGCTTGCCACGCCTCCGCGTCCGACAATCCCGCATGCCGCAGCAGGCGCTGAGCCACCGCCTCGACCACCACGAAGTAGTTGGACGCGAACACCGCGCTCGCGTGGTAAATCGGCTTGGCCTTGGACGGGATGTGGAACGGTCGCAGACCAAGGTCCTGCGCTAACCCCTCTGCGGCCTGCACCGCGCGGGGCATCCCCTCAACAGCGGCCCAGGCGCCCTTTAGCCGCTCCGGGGCGCGCTCCGGATCGGAGATGGTCTGCAGCGGGTGGAGCGACCCAAGGGCAGCGCGGGATGCAACCAGGGCGCCGAGCGCCTCCTGGCCTTGAGCGCCGGAGAGATGCAGCACTACCTGCTCGGCCCGGATCGCCCCGGCACGGGCCAGCGCCTCCGCCAGGGGCCGGATCGCGTCGTCCCGCACGGCGAGAATGACGACGCCCGCCTGGGCAATCCAGGCGGGCGGCTCGTTCTCGGGACCAACGGTGAGTTTGAGCGGCTTGGGGACCGGCTTCTTGCTGCGGCCGTGCAGGCGCACGTCGTAGCCCCCCCGCACGCGCCCCCGCCCCCCCTTCCCCTCTCCTACGCGGGCCAGCGCCAGCGCCAATCCGACCCCGGCGCGGCCGGCCCCGATGATCCCCACGACGTGGGGCGGCAATCTAGTTCCGCGAGGACGCGGGCGTTTGAGCGGCGGCCAGGGAGAGGAGATCCTGGGGCGACTTGGCGCGGTGCGCCAACGCCAGGGCGGCGCGCACCTGGCGGTCCTCCTCGCGCTGGCGGCGCACTTCCGCGGGACGCCCGAAGACATAGCGCGCGATCTCGTATCCCAGATCCTGGGTGATGACGTTGCGGGCGCCCGCGACGACACTGTCCGGCACGGCGACGCCCCGCGCCCGCAGCCGACGGATGACCTCGTCCGCCACATCCGGTGTGACCGTGAAGTCCGGAGTTTTCACGCGGCCCGCGGTCTTGACCTCCAGAGCGTACCCGGTAGCCACGTCGCGGTAGGTCGGAATCTTGTTGCCCAGCGCTTTGAAGAAGCCACGCTCCGCGGTCGTGAACGTGTCGGGTGCGACGAACAGGTCCGGCTTGATGCCGCCGCCCCCTATGACGACCCGGCCGTGATCTGTGTGAAATACCAATGAGGAATCGACCTTGGTACTATCGTGCCCCAGCTCCGCGGCCTCGGCCTGCGCCAGCTGGTCTTCTTCGTTCTTGCTCTTGCGCTGGATTGTCCGACCGCTCGGCGTGAACCAGCGAGCCGTCGTGAGCTTGAGAGCGGTCTCGGGCGTGAGCTGCCACAACGACTGCACCAGCCCTTTGCCGAAGGTCGGCGTGCCCACGACCACCGCGCGGTCGTGATCCTGCAGCGCCCCGGTGATGATCTCGGCTGCGCTCGCGGTGCCCCCGTTGGTGAGCACGACCACTGGAAGCTGCGGCCACGGCTGCGGCTTCGCGTCGCGGTAAGTCTTGGAGGTGTTGGTCGCCCGGCCGCGCGTCGCCACGACCTCCTGCCCCGGGTCGAGGAACAGCTCGCTCACCGCCACGCCCTGGTCGAGCAGCCCTCCGGGGTTGTTCCGCAGGTCGAGCACCAGCGACTTCATTCCCTTTTGGACCAGGCCGGTCACCGCGTCCGTCATCTCCTGCGCGGACGTCTCGCTCACGGGCGAGAGCAGGACGTAGCCGACCTTGTCGTCGAGCATCATCGAGACCTGGACCGAGCGGATGTGGATCGTGGCGCGGGTGAGCTTGAAGGCGAGCGAGCCGTCCACGCCGACTCGACGCACCTTGAGCTCCACTGCGCTGCCCGGCTCGCCGCGCAGCTGCTTCACGGCCTGATCGTTCTTCCAGCCCTCGGTCGAGCGGCCGTCCAAGGCGATGATCTGATCGCCCGACTGGATCCCCGCGCGCTCCGCGGGCGTGTCGGGGAGCGGCGCCACCACCGTGATCCACCCGTCGCGTACGTCGATCTGGATGCCCAAACCGCCGTAGTTGCCGGTCGTGGCCTCGTTGAGCGCCCGGAAATCGTCCCGCTTCAGGAACACCGAATACGGATCGTGCAGCTGGTCGAGCATGCCGTCGATGGCCATCTGATACAGCCGACGCTCTTCGATCGAATCGACGTAGAAGTCGGCGACGTGCGCGAGTACGTCCTCGAACAGCCGCGCCTGCTGGTAGACGGACCCCGTGGGCTCGGCCTGCCGCTGCAACAACCAGCCCCCTGTGGCCAGCGCCAATCCTCCTACTGCAGTGACGATCACGACGTTGCGGAGCTTCATGAGACGCCTCGTGTTGAGAGTGCGGTCACCGCCATGACCTCGCGCCACGCGGTGTCCCGCACGGACTTCTTGGACTGTGTCGCATCGATGTGCACCACGCCCGGCCCGGCTGCGCGGCGGTACGCGTCGAGCACGCGCCGGTGAAACGCGTCATCCTGGCGCTCGAACCGGTCCTGAACTTTGCGCGCGGCCCGTTGCCGGGCCCGCCCCACTTCGACCGGCACGTCCAGCACCAGCATGACGTCCGGAACGAGACCGCCGGTGGCGAGCCGAATGGCATGGCCGACGTCGTCCGCCGGCAATCCGCCCCCCGCCACCTGGTACGCGATGGTGGAGAGGTCGAATCGGTCCGCCACCACCAGCTGCCCTGCCTCGAGCGCCGGCCGGATCACCCGCTGCACCAGGTCGGCCCGGGCCGCGAGAAACAGGAACAACTCCGCGACCGGCGACATCGCGTGCGGAAACTTGAGCGCCACCTTGCGCGCCGCCTCCGCCACCGGCGTCCCGCCCGGCTGCCGCACCGCCCTCGCGGGGAGTCCCTCGGCCACGAGCCGCGCCGCCAGCCAGCGCACCAGGGTGGACTTTCCCGCCCCTTCCGGGCCCTCCACCACGATGAAGACGCCCATCAGCCCAGCGTGATGATGGGGCTCGCCGCCCCCTGCTTCATACCCTCGTAGATCCGCGCGTTCACCTTGGCCATGAGCTTCTCGAAATTAGCCTGCGCGGCCACGACCTGCTGATACACCGGAT
>DATNOH010000334.1:0-4701 GCA_035601435.1 Gemmatimonadales bacterium
GACGCCCGGTGCGGTGAGTGACGCCGGTCCAGGTGGAGAAGGCGGCGGAGGGGGGGGCGCGCCGGCGCCCGCGGCGTGAGCGAGCGGCTGGTCCGGCTGTTGGGGCTGGGCGCCCGCGGGGGCGGCGGGCGGGTGGTGATCGGGGTGAGCGGGGTGCGGGCGCAGCTGCAGCGTGATGCCCTGTCGTGCGTCGTGCTCGCGGCGGACGCGAGCGTACGCACTCGGGAAAAGGTCGAGCGTCTGGCGCGGGCGCGACGCGTACCCGTGCTGGTGGGGCCGGTGGCGGAGCGGCTGGGGGCGGGGCTGGGGCGGCCGCCGGTGCAGGCCGTCGGCGTGGCGGATGCCGCGCTGGCGCGTGGGTTGGTCGGGTCTTCGGAGGAGTGAGTGACGACGACGCGGATTCACGATCTGGCGGCTGAATTTGGGATCTCCTCGGAGCAGCTCATGGGCATGCTCAAGGAGCAGGACATCTTCGTACGCAGCCACCTCTCGCCGCTCAAGCCGGAGCAGGTGGCGCTGATGCGGGCGCGCTGGGAGCGTGAGAAACGGAAGCAGAAAGACGCGCCCGCGGCGCCCAAGCGCCGCCGCGCCGTGAAGGCGGCCGAGCCCGTAGCGGCGGTGGAGCCCGACGGGCGGCCCAAGCGCCGCCGCCGCACCGCCGCCGAAATGGCCGCGGTCGAGGCGGAGGCCCAGGCCGAGGCGGCGGTCGAGGCGGAGCGCGAGTTGAAGGCGCGCGAGGTGCTCGAGGCCGCCAAAGCGGTGGAGGACGAGCAGAGGCCGTCGCTCGAGGAGCGCGCCGCCGCCTTGTTCAAGGAGCTCCCGGTGGCCGAGGAGGCCGGGGCGGAGTCGGCGAGCGCCGCGCCCGCCGCGGCCCACGCCGCCGCACCGTTTACCGCGTCCCCCCTCCCGCCCGCCTCGGCGCGGCCAATGATTCCGACCCCCGTGCGGCCCAAGCCGGTGGCGAGTGCCACACCCGGCGGCGCCGTGCCTGCGCCTCCCCGACCCGTCGCGTCGGCCGCGCCGGGCGCGATTCCACAGGAGGAGCGGCGGCGCGAGAAGGGCAAGAAGCGCAAAAAGGGCAAGAAGTCGCTGGTGGATCAGGAAGCGGTGGCCCAGAACATCTCCCGCACGCTGGCGTCGATCAAGGGGCCGGTGACGAAGAAGGGAGCGCACCGGCGCGAGGAGGGGCCGAGCTTCCGCGAAGTCGAGGAGCAGAAGCGGCGCGACGAAAAGGAGCGCGAGAAGACGCTGGTGCGCGTGACCGAGTTCATCACGGTCTCCGAGCTCGCGAACATCCTGAAGGTGCCCGCCAAGGAGATCGTCGGCTTCGCCTTCAAGGAGCTGGGGCAGATGGTGACGATCAACCAGCGCCTCGACTTCGACATGATCGAGCTGATCGCCTCCGCCTTCGGCTTCCAGGCGCAGCGGGAAGAAGAGTACGCCCTCGCCGCGTCCGAAGAGCCGCCCAAGGAGGAGGTGGGCGATCTCAAGCCGCGCGCGCCGGTGGTCACGGTCATGGGCCACGTCGACCACGGCAAGACCTCGCTGCTCGACTACGTCCGGAAGGCCAACGTCGTAGCGGGTGAGGCGGGCGGCATCACGCAGCACATCGGCGCCTACCAGGTGACGCTCAAGGACGGGCGCTCGATCACGTTCCTGGACACGCCGGGCCACGAGGCCTTCACGGCCATGCGTGCCCGCGGCGCGCAAGTGACGGACATCGTCGTCTTGGTGGTCGCCGCGGACGACGCGATCATGCCGCAAACGATCGAAGCGATCTCGCACGCCAAGAATGCGGGCGTTCCCCTGGTGGTGGCGATCAACAAGATCGATCTGCCCGCCGCCAACGTGCAAAAGGTCAAGCAGGACCTGCTGACGCACGGCGTCGTGCTGGAGGAGTTCGGCGGCACGACGCTCGCCACGCCGATTTCCGCCAAGACGGGCCAGAACGTGCAGGAGCTGCTCGATCAAATCCTGCTGCAGGCCGAGCTGCTCGACTTGAAGGCGAACCCCGATCGCCGGGCCCAGGGCACGGTGCTCGAGGCGACGCTCGACCCCGGCAAGGGCCCGCTCGCCACCATCCTCGTCCAGAATGGCACGCTGCGCGGCGGCGATGACTTCATCTGCGGGCAGTTCTACGGGCGCGTGCGCGCGATGTACGACGAGCGCGGCCAGACGGTCGACGCCGCGGGTCCGTCCACCCCCGTGCAGGTGCTGGGCTTCGAAGGCGTGCCCGAAGCGGGCGACACCTTCCAGGTGATGACGGACGCCGCGGCGGCGCGCGACATCGCGCAGAAACGCCAGCGCCTCGAGCGCGAGGCGCAGCATCGCCGCACCGGTCGCGTGAAGACGCTCGAAGACTTCATGGCCGAGCGGGCCGAAGGCGGCGCGGCGGCGCTCCGGATCATCATTAAGGCGGATCAGGGCGGCCCGGCGGAGGCCCTGGCGGATGCGCTGGCCCAGCTCTCGACGCCCGAGGTAAAAGTCGAGGTGGTGCACCGCGGCGTGGGGGCGATCACCGATTCCGACGTGCTGCTCGCCAAGGCCTCGAACGCCATCATCATCGGCTTCCACGTGCGGCCCGACTCCAACGCGCGCGCCTCGGCGGAGCGCGAGAAGGTGGAGATCCGCACCTACCGCATCATCTACGAAGCGGTCGAAGAGGTGAAGGCGGCGATGGCGGGCTTGCTCGCGCCCGAAAAGAAGGAAATCGTGTTGGGCGAGGCGGAAGTCCGCCAGCTCTTCAAGATCGCAAAGGTGGGCACCATCGCCGGGAGCTTCGTTCGCTCGGGCGTCATCCCGCGCACGGCGCGGGTGCGGGTGGTCCGTGACGGCGTCGAAGTGTACGACGGCACGCTGTCTTCGCTCAAGCGCTTCAAGGACGACGTGCGCGAGGTGCGCGAGGGGTTCGAGTGCGGGATCGGCGTCGAGAACTTCAACGACCTGAAGGTCGGCGACCTGATCGAGGCGTACCGGATCGAAGAGGTCGCGCGCTCGCTGACGCCCGCGTGATCGTGGGGGTCAGGACGTGGGAGCTGCACCTGATGGCGAGCCACTCTCTCAAGGACAAACGCCACGTCCTGAAGAGCCTCAAGGACCGCCTCCACAACCGCTTCAACGTGTCCGCGGCGGAGACGGCGCATCAGGATTTGTGGCAGCGCGCCGAGTTGACGGTCTGCGTGGTGTCGACCGATCGCGGCCATGCGGAGAATGTGTTGCGGGAGGCAGACCGCCTGATCGAAGCGGCCGACGGCGCCCGCATCGTGGATACGAGCACGAGCTTCTTCTGATATGAGGCGACGGACCAGTCACCGCCCTGAGCGCGTGGCGGAAGCGATCCGCCAGACCGTGGCGGCGTTTCTCACGAGCAGCGTGCGCGACCCGCGCGTCGGGTTCGTCACGGTCACCGCGGTGGAGGTGTCCGCCGACCTAACGCACGCCCGCGTGCGCGTGAGCGTGATGGGTAGCGACGAGGACAAAGCCAAGTCGCTTGAAGGCCTGACGAGCGCCGCCCGCTTCTTGCGCGCCCAGCTCGCCAAGGAGCTGCCGTTACGCGTGACGCCGGAGCTCCGCTTCGAGCTGGACCGCGGGCTGGAGCACGCCCAGCAGATCGACCGGATGCTGCGCGAACTCAAGGAGGGCGCGGGCTGATCTCCGGCGTGGCGCTGGTCGCGAAGCCGGGAGGCCCCGACGGACCCACGTCCCACGACGTCGTCGACAGGGTGCGTCGGACCGTGGGGACCGATCGCGTGGGCCACCTGGGGACGCTCGATCCCTTCGCGTCGGGCTTGCTCGTGATCATGGTGGGCCGAGCCACGCGGTTGGCGCCGTTCGCGGCGGGATGGCCCAAGGCGTACGACGGCATCATCCGGCTCGGCGCCACGACCGACACCGACGATGCGACCGGTGCGACGGTCGCGACGTCGCAGGCGTGGCAGGGACTGGATCGGGCGCGGGTGGAGGAGGCGCTGGACGCGTTCCGCGGCACTTACGACCAGCGGCCGCCCGCGTATTCGGCGGTCAAGGTGGCCGGCGAGCGCGCCTACCGGCGGGCCCGCCGCGGCGAGGGCGTCGAGCTGCGACCGCGCCGGGTCGACGTGACCGAGCTCGAGATCGAACGCTTCGGGCCTCCCGACGTGGGGTTCCGCGCCACGGTCAGCGGCGGGACGTACCTGCGCAGCCTCGCACGCGACCTGGGGGCAGCGCTGGGTTGCGGGGCCCATCTCGCGACGCTCAGGCGGACACGGGTCGGGCCGTTCCAGCTGGAGGATGCCGTGGGGCCGGACGAAGTGACGGCGCAGACACTGCGCGACCCCGCGGAGCTGGTCCGCGACCTGCCGGCGCGCGAGCTGGACGACGCCGGACGGGCCGCGGTGGTCCACGGCCGTCCGGTCCCAACGGCGGTCGGCACGCTGGACGCAGGGCAGGTGGCGCTGTTTTGGGGCGGACAGCTCATTGCCGTGGCGGAGCGCGTCGGGGAGGTGCTCAAGCCCCGTGTCGTAGTGGCGGAGCAGTGACGGGCGGCGGGGGCGGGGGCGGGGGCGGCACCGTCGCGACCGTCGGGACGTTCGACGGGATCCATCGCGGGCACCAGGCCGTGCTGCGCGAGGTCGTGCGGCGGGCCGGGAAGGCGGGCGAGCGCACGACTCTGCTCGTGACGTTCGACCCGCACCCCCTCGAAGTGGTGAACCCGAGCGCCGC
>DATNOH010000335.1:0-3735 GCA_035601435.1 Gemmatimonadales bacterium
ACCGGGCGCGCCTCGAGGATCGCGGCGTGCAAGACGGCGAGATCACGCCCTCGTGCGCGCAGGCCTGCCCGTCGGAGGCGATCGTGTTCGGCGACCTGCACGACAAGACCTCGCGCGTCGCGGCGCTGGCCCAGGACCCCCGTGGGTATCACGTGCTCGCGGGATTGAACACCCGGCCGGCCATCACGTACCTCGCCAAAGTCGTGCACGGCGCCGTGGTGGAGGGCTGAGGGCCATGGCCGAGACCCCCACGTCCCGCGTCACGTACGATTTCGTCACCCGCGCGATCGCGCGGACGCTCGGCAACCCGGGCAAGGGGTACTACGCGCTGCTCACGCTGGCGGTCGCGCTGCTCAGTGTGGGGATCGTGTGCCTCTTGTTCCTGTTGCGCTACGGGCTGGGGCTCGCGGGCTATTCACATCCGGTGTACTGGGCGGTTTACATCACCTGCTTCGTGTTCTGGGTGGGCATCGCCCACTCGGGCACGTTGATATCGGCGATCCTCTTTCTGTTCCGCTCGGGCTGGCGGACCGCCGTTTATCGCACCGCCGAAGCGATGACGGTGTTCGCGGTGATGACGGCCGGGCTGTTTCCGCTGATTCACATCGGCCGCCAGTGGTACTTCTATTGGCTGATCCCGTACCCCAACGAGCGCGGGCTGTGGCCCAACTTCAAATCGCCGCTCATCTGGGACGAATTCGCGATCGGGACGTATTTCACCGTCTCGACGGTGTTCCTGGTCATGGGGCTGATCCCGGACATCGCCGCGGTGCGCGACATGGCCACCGGGTGGCGCAAGAAGCTGTACGCGATCTGTGCGCTGGGGTGGCGCGGGACCAACGAGCAATGGCGCCACTACACGCGCGGCTATCTCTACCTCGCCGCGCTCGCAACGCCGCTCGTGCTCTCGGTGCACAGCGTCGTCTCCTGGGACTTCGCGATGGCCCTCGTGCCGGGCTGGCACGCGACGATCTTCGCTCCGTACTTCGTCGCGGGCGCGATCTACTCGGGCGTCGCGATGGTCATCACGCTGCTCGTGCCGATCCGGAAGCTGTTTCACCTGGAAGACCTCATCACCGTCCACCACTTCGAGAACCTGGCGAAGCTCTGCCTCCTGACGGGCATGATCGTGGGCTACGCCTACTGCGTGGAGTACTTCACCGCCTGGTTCGGCGGACACGCAGCGGAGCGGGCCGCGTTCTGGTACCGGGCGTTCGGCCCGTTCTGGTGGGCGAGCTGGACGATGATCATCTGCAATGCGTTCCTGCCGCTCCTCCTGTGGCGCAAGAACATCCGGACCAGCATCCTGGCGCTGTTCGTGATTTCGATTTTCGTGAACATCGGGATGTGGTTCGAGCGCTTCGTGATCATCGTCGAATCGCTCGCCGGGGAGCCGTTCGAGCGGTTCGCCAACGCGACCTACAATCCCACGTGGGCCGACTGGGGCATCATGGCCGGGAGCTTCGGCTGGTTCTTCATGTGGTTCCTCCTGTTCGTGAAGAACTTCCCGGCGGTGTCGATCTCCGAGGTGAAGGAAGTGCTGCCCGTACCGCGGCGCGGCAAGGCGAGGGCGTCGTGAAGCTCGCGAACCCGCTCACCGCGATCTTCCACCCACCGCCGACGCCGGGCGTGCTGGGCGTGTTCGGCCACGTCGACGCCGTGGTGGACGCGATCGGCCAGCTGCGCAAGGCCGGTCACACCGACTTCACGGTGTACTCGCCCATCCCGCGGCACGAGATCGAGGACGCCCTCGAGCAGCCGGTGAGCCCGGTTCGGATGTTCACGTTGGTCGGTGGGATCGCGGGCTGCGCCATCGGCGCCTGGGTGACGCTGTACATGTCGTACGATTGGCCGCTCGTGCTCGGCGGTAAACCGATCGCCTCGATCCCCCCGTATGTCGTGATCATGTTCGAGATGACGATTCTGTTCGGCGCGCTCTCGACCATTCTCGGCATCCTGTTCAACGCGCTGTTCGCCGCCCGGCGCCTCGGGACCGTCGCCTACGACCCCCGCTTCACCAACGACAAGTTTGGGATCTTCGTCCCCGCCGAGACGGCGCGGGCGGGCCCGGTGGAATCCTTGCTGCGCGGCGCGGGTGCTGAGGAGGTGCGCCGTGCGTAAACCACACGCCTTCCTTGCCGCCCTTGCCGCCTTTGCCGCCCTTGGCTGCAACCCCGATGACGTGGTGCACCGCATCGGTTGGTTCTCCACCATGCGGCATCAGCGCAGCATCAAGCCGTACGCGCGACCCATCCCGCCGGTCTCGGGTACCGTGCCGGTCACCGGGGGCGAGCCGCTCATGAGCCTGCAGACGGCCGACCGGCTCGCGAATCCGCGCACCCGCACCTCGGAGTCGATCAACCGCGGCCGGTTCGTCTACGAGACGTATTGTCTGGTGTGTCACGGCGCGACTGGCCGCGGCGACGGCCCGATCTCGTCGGCGGCGGGGGGTCCGTTCTTCGGGGTACGCTCGCTCGTAAACGACACCATCGCCCGGCGCAGCGACGGCTACCTCTACGGCGTGATCGTCAGCGGCCCAGTGATGGGACGGGGGGTCATGCCCATCTATGGCGACAAGGTGCGCGGCACCGATCGCTGGGACCTCGTGAACTACGTGCGCACGCTGCAGGCCGGGGCGCTGAGCTCGCGGGGGAGACGATGACCGCGGTCACGGCCGTCTCGCGGTCGGAGCTGGCCCAGAAGGCGCGCCAGTTCCCGGCGGGCGCATTCACGCTGTGGGGGGCGCTTCTGACCGTGGGTGGCGGAGCTGCGTTCCTGTGGGTGCTGGCGGCGGGCGGAGCACCGCGCGCGTGGCAGGCCTGGCACGTCAACTTCATGTTCTGGACCGGACTGGCGCAGGCATTGGTGGTCTTCGCCGCGACTCAGAAGCTCGCCAAGGGACACTGGTCGGGACTCATCATCCGGCTCGCCGAAGCCGCAGCCGCGTTCCTGTGGGTGTCGCTGGTGCTGTATCTCGGGCTGATCGTGGGCCGCCAGCACATCTTCAGCTGGCTGCACGAGCCGCGTCCCGACCTGGGCGGCTGGCTCACGGCGAAGTTCTTCTTCGTGCGGAACGGCTTGATCTACGTGCTGCTCGCGTGGCTGTCGTGGCGCTTCGTGCGGCACGACGTGGCGCCGGATATCCGGGAGCTCGCCGAAGGCCGTCCCGCCGACCGGCTGGAGGGACGCGACGCGATCAACCGGAACGCGGCGTGGCTGGTGGTCGGCTTCGCCTTCGGGTACAGCCTGCTGGCGTTCGAGCTCGTCATGTCGCTGGCGCACAAGTGGGTGAGCAACCTGTACGGGGCGTTCTACTTCATGGGGAGCTTCCTCGCCGCGCTGATGGCGCTCGCGGTACTGGTGCTCGTCGTGCGGCGGCGCATGGGACTGGACGGGCTGTTCTCCGCCAAGCAGCAGCACGATCTGGGGAAGCTGTGCTTCGGCTTCAGCGTGTTCTGGGCCTATCTCATGTGGTCGCAGTTCCTGGTCATCTGGTACGGCAACCTGCCCGAGGAGACGTACTTCATCTTCTACCGGTTGCTCGGCGCGTGGAAGCCGATCGGCGTGGCCGTCTTCCTCATGGTGTTCGTCATACCGTTCGTCGGCCTGCTGGGTGTCCGGCCCAAGAAGTATCCGCCCGCGCTCATCACACTCGCCCTCGTGAGCCTGGCGGGCATCTGGCTCGAACGCTATCTCGAGATCGTTCCCTCGATCAACGGCGGCGCCGGGCCCGCC
>DATNOH010000336.1:0-21192 GCA_035601435.1 Gemmatimonadales bacterium
GCGCCGTAGTGCTGCGCGCGCATCTGCGTGAGCCCGCACGGCTCGTACAGCGAGGGCATGAGCAGCGCGTCGGCGCCGGCCAGCAAACGATGCTCGACCCGATCGGTGAACATGAACTCGACCGCAACGCGATCGGGCGCCCCGGCGGCGATGTTCCCCAGCGCCTCGTGGTAGCGGTGCTCCCCGGCGCCCAGGAAAATGAACTGCGCCTCCGTCGTCCCGAGCAGATCGGCGCCGAGTACCAGGTCCAGTCCCTTCTGGGACACCATCCGCGCGCTCATGCCGAAGAGCGGCGTTTGTGCCCGCTGCGCCAGGCCGTACGCCCGCTGCAGCGCCGCCTTGCAGCGCCGCTTTCCGGAGAGATCCTCGCTCGAGTAGTTTGCGGTGAGCTCCGGATCGGTCTCCGGGTTCCAGAGATCCGGATCGATGCCGTTCAGGATCCCCACCAGCCGGTCACCCAGCCCGCCGAACCGGTCGTGCAGCCCGAATCCACCTTCCGCCGTGCACAGCTCCTGCGCATGCGACGGGCTGACCGTCACGACGACGTCGGAGTGGGCCATGCCGCCCTTGAGCGCATTCATCCGGCCGTACCATTCAAACACTTCGGTATTGTACAGCTCGGCGGCGAGACCCAACGCCGCCAGCGTCTCGGGTGGGAAGTGTCCCTGGAATCCGGCATTGTGCACCGACATCACTACCGCGAGCCGCCGGTGGAATGACTCAGCGGCGAACGCCGTGCGGAGGTATACCGGCGCCAACGCGGTGTGCCAGTCGTGCGCGTGCAGCAGCTGCGTCTCTGGAGCGATCTCGGGAAGCGCGGTAAGCGCCGCCAGAGAGAAGAAAGCGAACCTGCGGGCGTTGTCCGGATAGTCCCCGTTGTTGTCGCCGTAGATGCCCGCCCGGTCGAAAAAGTCGGGATGCTCGATGAAGAACACCTGCGGACCGGGACCGGGAGGCGTGCGATACAGCCAGGCGCGCTCGGTGTGCCCGCCGAGCGTGATGGCGAGCGGCGACCCCGTGCGCTCGAGCGACGGCGTGGTCTCGCGCACGATCTGATACAGCGGCATGATCACGGTGGTCGGCAGGCCCATGGCCGCCTGGCAGGTCGCCAGGCCGCTCACGGCCTCGCCCAGGCCGCCGGTGCGCGCGAACGGCCAGTACTCGGCCGTGAGGTGGGCGACACCGATCCGCTCGGCGGGCGGAATCTCGAGCCGCGGCACCGTGGCGCTGGCCGCCCGGCGCGGTTGGGCGGGGCTCCGCCGCCGGGACTTCGGGGCTGGGGTCGTCGCGCCCATGTTCGCCTCCACTGGCTTCCTCACTCAGGCCGTCGGCGGATCATCCGCCGGCTGCTCACCCCGCATCGCGGGGAGATAGTACTCCGTGACGTAGTCCCGCACCATGCGCTGCGCGGTGAACCGCGCGCCCGCCGTGCGCAGCGCGTGTCTCATTTTCTCCACCCAACCACGCGGGACGCCCTGGGCATCGCGGTCGTAGAACAGCGGCACGACCTCGTTCTCGAGCAGGCGGTACAACTGCTCGGCGTCGGCCGCATCGCCGTCCTGACCGGTCGGCGCCGGGGGGATGGCCCAGCCGTTCGGCCCATCGTAACCCTCGGCCCACCACCCGTCCAGCGTGCTGAGCTGGGGCACGCCGTTCAGGGCCGCCTTCATGCCGCTCGTGCCGCACGCCTCGAGCGGCGGGCGCGGCACGTTGAGCCACAGGTCCACCCCTTGCACCAGGCTGTGGGCCAGGTGCATGTCGTAGTCCTCGATGAACGCGATCCGGCCCTCGAACCGCGCTTCCCGCGTTTGGGCGTACACACGCTGCAAAACCTGCTTACCCGGCTCGTCGCCCGGATGCGACTTGCCGGAGAACACGATCTGGACCGGGCGCCAGGGGTTCACCAGCAGCCGCTGCAACCGGTCGGGATCGCGGAAAATCAGGTCGGCCCGCTTGTAGGTCGCGAACCGGCGGCCGAAGCCGATCGTGAAGGCCTCCGGATCGAGCAGGATTCCGGCCCCCACCAGGTGCAGCGCTTCCTTCCATTGGTCGGCCCAGCGGCGCCGCGCCTGCTCCCGGATGCTCCGCATCAAGTGCGATTTCAGCTGGTTGTGCACCGCCCACAGGGCCGCGGGGTCCAGGTCGAGCACCTTGTCCCAGAACTTGGGGTCGTCCACCCGCGCCAGCCAATCCGGTCCGAAGTGCGAGTCGAACAGCGTCAGGACGCGGTTCGCCATCCAGGTGGCGACGTGCACGCCGTTGGTGACGTGGCCGATCGGCACGCGCGCCACATCGCGGTCGGGCCAGAGCGGGGCCCAAATGCGGCGGGACTCTTCCCCATGACGGCGCGACACCGCGTTCACCCGCGCCGAGAGCCGGATGGCCGCGACCGGCATGTGAAAGCGATCGTGATCCAGGACTGGATGATGGCCCAGGCGGATGAACGCTTCGCGGCTGACGCCCATTTCCTGCCACACCGGACCGACGCACTGCTCCACCTGTTCGATCGAGAAGGTGTCATGCCCGGCGGGCACGGGGGTGTGGGTGGTGAAGGTGCTCGTCGCGCGCACCTTGCGGACGGCCTCGGCGAACGGGGTCCCGCGCGCCACCAGCTCGCGTATACGCTCCACCAGCATGAACGCGGCGTGTCCTTCGTTCGCATGCCAGGCGGCCGGGTCGTATCCCAAGGTCCGCAGCACTCGCACGCCCCCGACGCCCAGGACCCATTCCTGGCGCAGTCGCAGATCGGGCCCACCGGCGTACAGCCGATGGGACAGCCCGCGGTCGGCCGGATCGTTCTGCTGCAGGTCCGTGTCCAGCAGCAGAATCGGCACGCGCCCCACCATGACCCGCCACGCCCCGATGCTCACCGACCGGCCGGACAGTCGCACTGTCGCGAGGCAGGGATCTCCCTTGGGCCCCCGCACCGGCTCGAGCGGCGTCGCGGCCACGTCGAACCGCTCCTCGGCGTCCTCTTGCCAGCCGTCGAGCCGCAGGCGTTGATCGGAGTATCCCTTGGTGTAGAACAGCCCAACGCCGACCAGCGGGACGCCCAGGTCCGACGCCGCCTTGCACTGGTCTCCGGCGAGGACGCCGAGGCCCCCGGAATAGATGGGAACCGAAGCGTGCAACCCGAACTCGGCGCAGAAGTATGCGACCGGCCGATTAATTGACTCGGGATACGAAGTGGCGAACCAGGTCCCCGCGGATGTCGCATCCTGCGTGGCGGCGGCGACGACGGCGTCGTACAGACGCAGGAACGCGGGGTCGGCCGCGCAGGCGGCGAGCCGCGCGGGATCGACCCGACGCAACAACTCGATGGGATTGTGCTGGGTGCGGCGCCACAGCGCGGGATCGAGCATGCGGAACAGCGCACGCGCGTTGCGGTTCCAGCTCCAGGACAGGTTGGCGGCCACGGCCGCTAGTCCGCTGATCGGTGTAGGCTGGTTCATCGCGCCTGCAAACTAAGTACGGGCGGGTGGGCCTGGGAAGACTGTTTGACGTTCGTGAGAATCCGCTCATCACCCCTTACGCGAGAGCCGCTTCGTCCGTAGCGTGAATCATGACGGAGCCAATGCCCTTCGTACGGCGCCACCACTGGATCGTCCGGCTCACCCACTGGGGCACGGTCGTCGTACTGGCCGGCATGATTGCGAGCGGGCTGCAGATCTACGAGGCCTACGCCCGGTTCGGAAACCGCGGTGGGCCGTACTTCGCAAGCCCGCTCGATGCCGCGCAGTTTCCACACTGGAGCCGGCTGGGCGGCTGGCTCGCGGGCGCGCTCAACTGGCACTTCGCGCTGGCGTGGCCGCTCGTCGCCTTCGGGCTGCTGTATCTCGGATACCTGGTGCGAAGCGGCGAGTGGCGCGCCCTGCTGTTCCGGCCGCGGGACATTCCCGGCGCGGTGGAGATGGCGAAGTACTACCTCCACCTCCGCCGGGAGCACCCGCCGCAGGGCAAGCACAACCCGCTCCAGAAGCTCGCGTACACGAGCGTGATCGGATTGGGCGCGCTGGCGGTGCTCACCGGCTTTGCGATCTACAAGCCGACGCAGCTCGCCTGGCTGACGGCGTTACTCGGCGGGTTTCAGGCGGCGCGCTACTGGCATTTCTGGATCGTGTGGATCTTCGTCGCGTTCACGATCATGCACGTCATTCTCGTGTTCGCCGTAGATCCCGCCTCGCTGCGCGCCATGCTCACTGGATCGTACCGGGGCCGCTTTCCGAGCCATGACTAGGCCGCAAGGCATCGACAGACGTGCCTTTGTCACGCTAGGCGTGAGCAGTGGTGCTGCGGCGCTGTTAGCAGCGTGCGGCTGGGACGGCGGCCAGCTGGTACGACCCGGGCTGTGGAGCATCAGCCGAGTGAACGACTGGGTGGGCGAGAAAATCCTGTACTCGCCCACGCGGCTCGCACGTACGTACGCCGCGAGCGAGCGGAGCGTCTCGCTTCCCAGCTATTTCATCTCGCAGACCATGCCGCTGCTGCGCGATCCCACCGCCTGGCGCCTGCGGGTGGACGGCCTGGTGGCGCAGCCGCTCGAGCTGTCGCTCGACGACCTGATGCGTATGCCGCGCGTGTCGTACACGGTGAAGCACCACTGCGTGGAGGGCTGGTCGGCAATCGCGAGCTGGCACGGCGTCCCGGTGTCGGCCATTGTGGAGCGCTGCCGCCCGGCCATGGAAGCCCGCTACATCCGGTTCGTGTCGTTCGACGCCGACTACTCGAATGGCTGGGATATGGCGAGCGCGATGCACCCGCAGACCATTCTCGCGTACGGGATGAACGACAATCCCCTGCCGGCGGCGCACGGCGCGCCGCTCAGGCTCTACTCGCCGACCAAACTGGGATACAAGATGACGAAGTACCTGGTGTCGATGACGTTCACGGACACCCGGCCCGGAGGATACTGGGAGGATCAGGGGTATCCGTGGTTTGGGGGGATCTAACCGATCGTCGCCAGCGCATCGTGCATCTCCGCCGCGCTCTGGTACCGGTCTCCCGTCTCCTTCGCCATCGCCTTGAGGACCAACCGGGCTAAGGCTTCGGGGACCTCTGAATTAAACGTCCGCGGGTCGGGCGCGTCCTCCTCCAGCTGCTTCGCGATCAGCCCGTAGGTCGTGTTCGCCTCGAACGGCAAGCGGCGCGTGAGACACTCGAACAGGACCACGCCCGTCGAGTAGAGGTCGCTGCGCGCGTCCAGCTCCCTTCCCGAAAGCTGCTCGGGTGACATGTAGTCCGGCGTGCCGATCGACATTCCATCCTTGGTCAACCCTTCGTCCTTCGACCGGTTCTCGAGCCGGGCGATGCCGAAGTCCATCACCTTGAGCACCCCGCTTGGCTCGACAACGATGTTGTGGGGCTTGATGTCACGGTGGATCACCCCCTGCTCGTGCGCCACTTCGAGCGCCCGGCACAGTTGCTTGCCGATCGTGAGCGTGACCGACACGGGGAGCGGGCCGCGGGTCGCGATCAGCTCCTTCAGTGACTTCCCTTCCACGTATTCCATCGTGAGGTAATACATCCCGTTCACTTCGCCCAGGTCGTACGTCCGCACCACGTTGCGATGGGCGATCTTGCGGGCGAGGCGGATCTCCTGTTTGAAGCGCTCCAACGCCACGCCACCCCCGGCAAGCATTTCGGGACGGAGCGCCTTGATCGCCACCGGCTCCCGCAGCTCGCGGTCGAATGCCCGGTACACCACCCCCATACCGCCCATGCCGAGGACTTCCTTCACCTCGTAGCGGTTGGCGAACAGCGTTCCCGGTCGCAGGGCGTCGCGCGGGGACGGGAGCGCCTTTCGGGTAGCGGGTAGCGCCTCCGTGGGTGCGCCACCCGACGTGGCCATCATGTACTCGACCAGTTTCGCCTTCTCCTTCAGGTCCGCCACCAGGCTCTGGAACGCCTGCGACAGCATCCCGATCTCGTCGCCGGCGTTGACGTCGATCTCCACGCTGTAATCGCCGTCCTCCACCCGGCGGGTGGCGAGCGCCAGCCGCCGGATCGGGCCGGCGATCTGGCGCGCCAGCACATAGGCCGAGGCGAGCGCGAGCAGCAAGCCGAGCGCCAGGGAGAACCCGATCGTGTGCCGCAACACCCGGAACTCGCCGAGCTCGCGATCGTGCGAGCGGAATGCGATGAACCCGCCGAACGCGTCGCCCCCGGCGGAGCGGATCGGACTCGCGAGTCCGATCAGGTGCTCCCCTTCCACTGCCGCCGACAGCTCCGTGCCTGCGGTGTCGCGCGCCAGCGCGGTCATTGTCGTCGTATCCGCCACCAGCGCCGGCTCGACCGCCTCCCGCGGCAGCGTAGAGCCGACGATGTAAGGACGGTTGAGGGTATCGAGCGCGAAGAACACCACGTCGGTGGTGGTGGCCTGCTTGATCTGGCGCGCCAGCGTGTCGTCGATCGCATAGGCGGCGACGAGCGATCCCTGAGGCGCCGCTTGCGGTGACGCGCGCAGCGGCACCGCCACCGCCATGAACAGCTTGCGCCGGCGCTCGTCCAACCAGGCGCCGCTCGACTCGTCGCCCGAGAGGGCGTTGGCGATCAATGCACCGCGCGACAGGTCGATGTCGGATTCGGCGGGGTAGTCCGTCCGGGCCACCAGCACGCCGTGCTCATCAGTGATCAGCACCCACGCCGCGCCCAACAGCCGCCGGTGCTCCTCGGCCTGATCGAGCACGTTGCCGCGCTGGGACGCCTTGAGTAGTCGCTCCCGGAACTGCGGCACCTCGGCGCTGACGGTGCTCATCCCGGCGAACGTCGCGGTGCGCCCGGCGAGAAAGGCCTGTACGCCGCGCCGCACGCCCCCGAGCCCCCGGCGAATCGCCTCGTCCGCGGTTCGTTCCGCCTGCACCGAAGTGAGTCCGAGGGTCACGCCCAGCACGCCGGTAACCGACAGCGTGGCGGCGATGAAGATCTTGGCGCCGAGGCCGAGCCGCGCGGGCCTAGTAGCGCTCGCGTCCGGCATTCGTCGGGTAGTCTTTCCCGTACTTGTTCTTGTGGGGCATCCAGCGGAACCCGCGGGCGTCGAGCTGCAGCTCGATCCCCGAGGCGCCGGCCGGCGTGACGCTCAGGGTCTGCGCCACTGCAGAGCTCCGCTCGTGCCACGCGTGCACCGTCCAGGTGCCCGGCTGCACGGCGGCGATCTCGAAGCTGCCGTCCGCCGCGGCCTGGGTGAAATGCCGTCCCGCCATCACCTGCACGAACGCCACCATCCGGGGATGAACGTTGCAGAAGACGCGCACCAGGCCGGGCTTGGTGAACGTCCAGGTCCTGGTCTCGCCGCGGCCGTACTGGCCGAGGTCGAACGGACTGGGCTCGGAGACCGAGAACACATTGTGGTCGAAGGGGTCGTGATTCTGGAAGCGGACAGTGGAGCCGACAGGGACGACCACGACGCGGGGGACGTACTCCTTATCGTTGATCGCGATGTCCACGGTGACAGGCCGGGCCGCGGCATCAGTCTGATCGCCTTCGAGGTATACGACCGCCGCGCCGAGGTCGGGAGACGATTTCCCGCCCTTCTCGAGCATGGTCACGCGGCCGGCGACGCCTCCCTGGACGATCCCGAGCGTCACCGCGGTGATACAACCCACGCCCACTAGCAGCGGGCTCCATCGCATCGCTTGTTCCCGGTTGCGCTCGAGGCGTTGCAGCTTACTGTAGTCGTATCGAAACCGCCAGGAGCCCGACATGCGGGCCACGCTGCTCGTCTCGCTCGCCGTCGTCGCCCTTCCGCTCGCGGCGCAGACGCCGCCCTCCGCGAAACGCACCATCGAGCTCACGGGTCTCGTGCTCGTCAACGGCTTCTTCACGAACGCCCGCGTTAATAACAGCGACGTGCCGCAGTTCGTGGATTCGCTCGCGCCCGCGAGCGCGGTCGGCGGCACCATGCGCCAGACGCGGCTCGGCCTTCTCGTGACCGAGCCGGATGTGTTACGCGGCAGCTTTTCAGGTGAGGTGGATGTCGACTTCTACGGCGGCCAGCAGCCGTCCTCGGGCGGTCGCACCTTCCCGCTCCTCCGGCTGCGTCGGGCCGTCGGCATCGTTTCGTGGGGCCACGCCCAAGTGCTGTTCGGCCAGGAGTCGCCACTCGTCGCGGAGCGGAGCCCGCGTTCGCTCGCCTCGGTCGGCTTCCCGGATTTCGCCGGCGCCGGTAACCTGTGGCTGTGGCTGCCGCAGTTTCGCGCCACGCTGGAACAGGGATACACCCTGCGCCTGGCCGAGCAGGTGGCCGTGTTGGCCCCCACGGCCGGCACCGCCCAGGGGCTCTTCAACACCCAGCCCGACTCGGCCGAGCGGAGCCGTCGCCCCTATCTGCAGGCGAGGGTGCGCCTCGCGTGGGGCCCGACCGACGATCCCAGCGAGGTCGCTATCGGCGGCCACCTGGGCTGGCTCGCTTCGGGCGACACGCTGTTCCAGTCGCGCGCCGTCACCGCGGACGCGCGCGTCAAAGTCGGCCCGGTCGAGCTCCTGGCGGAGGCGTTCAGCGGGAAGGCGCTCGCGGGATTGGGCGGAGGCGGGATCGGTCAGAACATCGGGCCGACCGGCACGGAGGTCCGCACCAAAGGCGGCTGGGGTCAGCTCAACGTCCGGCCCAGGCGCGAAGTGATGATCGGCGGCGGCTGTGGCCTCGACGATCCCGAGGACGGCGACCTGTCGGACGCGCTGGGCAACCCGCACGGCCGGCTCAAGAACTTCGCGTGCGAGGGACACGTGGACTTCCGCCCCGCCGGGCCGCTGGTGTTCGGGATCGAGTTCCGGCGGCTCGAGACCACGTACCCGAGCGGGAAATTCACGGCCAACCATTTCAACCTGGCCGCGGGGTATCGATTCTAGGCAGGCAGCCGGCCTTTCAGATCCTGTGACTTGAACGGGCCGGGCTCGGCGATGAGCGCCCGCGCGTGGTCCACTTGCCCCCAGGTGTTCCACAGGAGCACGCCGCGCACCCGCCCGTCCTTCAAGTAGTAAACCACACCCTCGCGGAACTTCTCTTTCCAGTCGGCGACGGTCTCGAGACGGACGTCGACGTCACCCACCGCTTCGTAGCCCAGCTCGAACAAGTCGGAGTAGAAAAACGGCAGATGGCGATACGGGGTCGCCCGGCCCGCCATGTTGAGGCCGGCCGTGCGCCCCATCGTGTTGGCGTTGTCTTCGTGCTCCACGCGGAGTCGCGCGCCTAACGCGCGATTCTCGAAGTTGGCGACGTCCCCCGCGGCGTAAATGTCGGGATTGCTGGTCCGGCAGGCCTCGTCCACCACGATCCCGTTGTCCACGCGCAACCCGGCCTGCTCCGCCAGCTCCACGCCCGGCACGATGCCGAGCCCGGCGACCAGCACCTCGGCCACGATCTCGCCGCCCACGGTGGTGCGCACGACGCAGGAGCCGGCGCGCCGCTCGAGCCCCGCCATCCCCTCGCCCATCCGCATGGTGACGCCCTTCTGGCCATAGTAATCCACCAGGAACGCGGCCAGGTCCGCCGGGAACACGCGCGCGCCGAGTCCTGCCTCCGGCACGAGCATCGTGACGTCGCGCTGTTGCATCCGCAGCGCGGCGGCGACCTCGCTGCCGATAAACCCCCCGCCGATCACCGCGAAGCGGACGCTCTGCGTTGCGAGCGCTCGCAGGCGGCGGTAATCGTCGAGCGTGCGGTAATAAATGATCTGGTCGGTCTTGAGCGGCAGGCGCCGCGGAGCGCCGCCGGTGGCGAGGAGCAGCTTCGTGAACCGGTACTTCGTCCCGCGATCGTCCGTCGCGCTACGCCCGCGCGGATCGATCGCAGTGATCCGCCGCCCCAGGTGCAGCGTGGCGCCGGTCGCCGCCGTCTTGCGCCAGATCTTCTCTTCCGGCTCGCCCTTCCACAGGGCCTTGGAGAGCGGGGGACGGTCGTAGGGAGGATGCGGCTCGGCGCTGATCAAACCCAGGGAGCCCGCGGGATCCGCTTCGTGGAGCGCCTGGGCCGCCGCGTCGGCGGTCATGCCGCCGCCGACAATGAGATAGGTGTAATCGGGCATCTGGGCGTGGGTGGGCGTGGGATGGTCGTCTATGCGCAATATACGTTGCCGTTAGAGCAATTGGATCGCGGCCCCGCGGGATATAGATTTTTCGATGTGGCGGACGCCAATCTCGAGAGCCAGATCGCGGCCATCGCGCTGCTGGACGACCCCACCAGGAGGGGTCTTTATCTCTTCATCGCCGGGCGGCGATGCGAGGTGGGGCGCGATGAGGCGGCCAGTGCGCTTTGCATCTCGCGCGCGCTCGCCGCGTTCCACCTCGACAAGCTCGTCCAGCAGGGGCTGCTGGACGCCAGCTACCGCCGGCTGACGACCCGCCGGGGGCCGGGGGCGGGCCGTCCGGCCAAACTGTACCGCCGCTCCGCCCGCCAGGTCGAGCTCACCCTTCCCGAGCGTCGCTACGAGCTCGCCGGCCGCGTCTTCGCGCGCGCTTTGACGGCCATCGAGCCGGCAGCTCGCGGCGCCCTGGCGCGTGCGGCCCGCGCCGAAGGCCGGACGCTCGGCGCCGCCGCCCGCGCCCGCACCGGCCCGAACGTTGGGACGGATCGTCTCCTCGCCAACGCGCTCGGCGTACTCGATGAATGCGGCTACGACCCGGAGCGCGTCAACGGCGAAGTGCGGCTGCGGAATTGCCCGTTCGACGCCCTCGCCAACGAGTGCCGGCCGCTGGTGTGCGGTACGAACCTCGCCTTGCTACGGGGGCTGCTCGCCGCCGCCGGCGCCCGCGGCACCCGCGCCGAGCTGCGGGCGCCGCAGGCCGGCTCGTGTTGCGTGATCTTGAAGACCTCCGCCCACACGAAGCGCTGACCCCCCCGTCCCACAAATTCAGTCGTCAGCCGACCGGCCCGGATGTTTCTCCCGTCGGCGATAGTGCTTCGCCGACTTGTGCACCTTGTGTGATGGAGTCTTGAGCCGCTCCTTCACCGGTGCCTTCGGATTGGGGACGCGGACGGTGAGCTTCCGTTTGTCCTTGCCGCTCACGACACGAGGAGCGCGCGGATCTGCACGGCGTGATGCGCGCAGTGGCGGACGTGGAACCGCAGCCACTCGGGCAGGGTGAGGTCGCCGAAGGCGGGATGTCGTACGAATAGGTCGTCACGGCGAGTCGGCAACAGCTCGCGCGCCAGCGCGAGGAAGCGCGCCACGCCGTCCCGCAGCTGCCGCTCCACCGCGCCCGCATCCGGACGCTGGGCAGGCTCGGTGGCCGCCGGGGCGTGACGGCCCGAGGGAATCCACCCGATATCGAGATACACGAATTGGCCGAGCCGTTGTCGCAACGGCCTGGGCCGGCGCCGCATGGGCGGCTTCGCGCGCCGGTCCTCGAATATCCGACCGCTCCCATCGACTGAGATGGCGAGGTGGTGGACGATCTGAGCCGCGGTCCACTTGCCGGGTGGAGCGCGGTGCCAGTCCGCCTCGGGCCGGCCCGTCAGGGGGCCGAGCACCACGTCGGGAATCGCGGCGAACTCCTCGGGCCTCATTGCAGCACCGCGTCCGCGATCTGTCTCGCCTGCGCGGCCGCGGGCGACCCCGCCCGCACGCGACCCACCAGCGTGCCCGCGCTGTCCACGATCACAAGGTCGGCGTCGACGAGGGCCGCGCCGCTGTCGGTGCGAATCGAGAGAGCCCACTGGCGCTGAGCGGCGACCGACTGCAGCCGGCCGGCCAGCCGGTCGGCGGTCTTCGGCGGCAGATAGACCGTCACCATCGTGCCCGCATCCGCCGGGCGGCGGCTCGCGCGCGGCGGCTCGCTGCAGGCGAGCGCGGTGCCGGCGAGGCAGCAGGTGAGCAGATGCGCGACTGTAGCGTCCGGAACTCTCATACCCAAGATTGTACGAGTGAATCTGCTGCGTCGCCACCCGATCGCGCTCGCGCTCATCGCGCTCGTCCTCCTTTCCGCGCTCGCTCCCTTGCCGCCGCTGCTTGACGCCGTGAGCGGCGCGCCCCCGGCCGACGTGGACCTCGTTCGCCCCACGCTCTATACCCTGCTCGCCCCCATTTCGAACGTGCTCGACGCGCTCACCTTCCTGAGCCTCGAGCGCGCGAAGGCGCTGCTGCTCGGGTGGACGGGCGCCCTCGTGCTGTGGGGACTGCTGCGGAGCGGCACCCTGCGGTGGCGCCTCATCGCGGCGCTGCTCGGCCCCCTCGCGGTAGTGCTGTTGGGGATCGCGGCGGTCCTGCTCCCGCGCCCGGTCGCGCGGCTCGTCGCCGCGGACTCGACGCTCACGGTCATCGACTACCACGCGCACACCGCACGGTCGCACGACGGCCGCCGCGGTTGGACCCTCCAAGACCTGGCCGCCTGGCACGCGGCTCAGGGATTCGGGGCGTCGTACGTCACCGATCACAACGTGGTGTTCGAAGGCGGGATCGACGACCCGATCCGCCTGCTGCCCGGAGTCGAGTGGAGCGTGTTCGACCAGCACGTGGTCGCGCTCGGCGCGGTGGGGCCGATCGACCGCGGCGTGTACGGGCGCGACACGCGCGCCATGCTTGGCCTGTTTGGCGCGCTGCATCGCCAGGGCGCGATCGGCATCGCTTCGCTTCCCGAGTATTGGCGGAACCACTGGGGCGACCTGGACGACTTCGTGGCGGCCGGTACCGATGGTTTCGAAATCGTGAACTGCGCGCCCAAGGCCATCGGCTTCCCGGCGGTCGCGCGCGCACAGGTGCTGCAGATCGCCGAAGCGCGCGACCTGCTGGTGGTGGGCGCGAGCGACAACCACGGGTGGGGCAAGGTGACCTGCGTCTGGAACCTCTCGAGCCCGAGCGCGCACGGGTTTCGGTCGAATCGCGTGGTCGCCCGCCCGATCGCGCTGGCGCAGGGCGAGTGGCGGCCCTGGACCGCCGCCTACACCCAACCGTGGCTGATGCTCGCCGGGCTGTCGTGGAGCGAGCGGTCCAGCTGGCTCACCTGGATTCTCGTGATCCTGATCTACCGCGCCGTGCCGCGGCGGGAGGGTGACCCGGGCGGGATCGGGATCCTGGCGCGTAGCTTGTCGCTCAAGATTGTCAGACTGCGGCGTCCTCCGCCCCCGCCCTCGCCCCCTACCGCCTGACCCGGTGGCCGAGCTCCGTCTGCTCCGCCCCGGCGACGAGGCCGCTCTCGACACGTTCCTCGCGCGCCACGCCGACACGTCCATGTTTCTCCGCTCCAACGCGCGCTCGGCGGGGCTCACCGACCGCGGGCAACCGATGCAGGGCACATACGTCGCGGCCCAGGACGGCGAACGGATCAGGGGCGTCGCGGCGCATTGCTGGAACGGCATGGTGCTGGTACAGGCGCCGGACCCGGCCGATGCGGCCGCGGTGGCGCGGGAGGCGGTGCGGCACTCGCGGCGGACGGTGACCGGCTTCTCCGGACCGTGGAGCCAGGTCGTCGCCGCGCGCGAGGCCCTGGGGCTCGGCGCCGCGCCCACCACCAAAGACAGCAGGGACGAGCTGTACGTGCTCGACCTCACGCGACTGGTCGTGCCCCCGGAGCTCGCCAGCGGCAAGGTCCGCTGCCGTCATCCCACGGAGTCCGAGCTCGAGCGGTTGGTGGACTGGCGTGTGCGGTTCGCGGTCGAGGCTCTCGGTGCAACCGATGGTCCGGACCTCCATCAGGCGAGCACGGACGACGTGCGGCTGCAACACGACCGGGGCACGGACTGGCTGCTCCTGGCCGGCGCGACCCCGGTCTCGTACTCGGTATTCAACGCCATGCTTCCCGATATCGTGCAGATCGGTGGCGTGTGGACAGCGCCCGAGTACCGCGGCCGCGGCTACGCCCGCTCCGTAGTCGCCGGCTCGCTGCTCTCGGCGCGCAAGCAGGGGATCGAGCGCGCGGTGCTGTTCGCCGACCCGGCGAACGAGGCCGCCCGGCGGGCGTACTTGTTCCTCGGGTTTCGCGTCACGGGGGATTACGGGCTGGTGCTCTTGGCCTAGACCACAGCGGAGAGATTCAGCAGCGTCCGCCATGCCCGGAATACTTCTCCGTAGTCCTGATGGGTGAACGCGACCGTACGACCCGCGGTGCGCGTGGCCCCCGGACACAGCTCGGCCATGTCCGCGTGGATCGTCATCGCGAAGTCCACCTCGAGCGTCACGGGAGCCCGGAGTGCGAACGGCGCGTGCGAGCGCTTGAGGGCTCGCGCGACCTCTTCGCGGATCATGCGGCACGCGACCGCCGGCGCGACGCTCTGCGCCGCATGGCGGCTCACCGCCGCTTTCACGATCACGGTCGCCACGCCGTCCCCCAACAGGTCCTTCGCCTCGGCCGCGACGGCGGAGTCACCGCTCACCAGAGCGACGGGCACCCCATGCACGCCCGCCAGCGCCGCGTTCAGTCCCAGCTCGCCAACCGGCTTCTGGTTGAGACGCACGTCGTGAATGCGGTCGGCGTAGGTGTGGTCGAGGATCGCGTTGCGGGTACCGGCGCGGGCGTGGTAGCCGATGAACAGTGCCGCGTCGAAGCCCCCCTGCTGATCGATCCCCTGCATCATGGAGCGCGGCTTGGGATCTCCCGATACCAGCTCGGCCGTCTGGTGCAGCTCTTCGGCGAGCAAATTGCGCATGAACCAGTGGCTGTCGTTCACGAGCACCCGGGTGGCGCCGGCCGCGAGCGCGCCCTCGACGGCGGCATTGGCCTCCGCGGTCATGAGGCGCCGGAACCGCGCGTACTCGGCGGCGAACGCCGGCGTGGTGGGGTCGGTCTGGGACTCGTGGACGACGCCGGCGATCCCTTCCATGTCGACGGAGATGTAGACGCGCATCGGGCTAAGCTATCTCTCGTATCGACTTTGTATTGCAAAGTACTTGACAAGCGAGGCGCGACGTGACATTGTGTGGGTCATGGTCGCCCCTCGGCCACTGCACGACCGCGCGCTCGACAACCTCCGCTTCATCCGGCAGACGATGGAGCGCGCGGGATCGTTCACCGCGGTACCGGGCTGGGGGCAGGTAGCGGTCGGCGTCACCGCGCTCCTGGCGGCGTTCCTCGCCGGGCGTCAGCCAACACCGGAGCTGTGGCTCGCCGTCTGGCTGGGCGAAGCGATCGTCGCGCTCGCGATCGGCGGGTCGGCAATGGTGCGCAAGGCCTACGCCGTGAACGATCCCATTCTGTCCGGCCCGGGGCGGCGGTTCGGCCTGAGCTTCCTGCCGCCCATGGTGGTGGGTGGCCTGTTGACCGTGGCCCTGTACCGCGCCGGCCTGTGGCACGCGCTGCCCGGCACCTGGCTGCTGCTGTACGGGACCGGGTTCGTCACGGGCGGCGCCTTCTCGGTGCGAATCGTCCCCGTCATGGGCATCTGTTTCATGCTGGTCGGCGCCGTGGCGCTGTTCGGACCCGCCGCGTGGGGAAACTGGGTGATGGCTGCGGGGTTCGGCGGCCTGCATATCGCGTTCGGCATGATCATTGCTCGGAGGTACGGTGGCTAAGCAGGGCGCGGCGAGAAAGACCGAAACGGTCGAGCACGGGCTCAAGAGCGAGCGGGGCGTCGGGGGAGGGGGCCGGGCCGCCGAGCTCGACCGGCTGATCCACGAGCGGGTCCGCCTCGGCATCGTGAGCGCGCTCGCCGTGAATGATTCGTTGAGCTTCAACCAGCTCAAGGCCCTGCTCAAGACCACGGACGGGAACTTGAGCGTGCACGCGCGCCGGCTCGAGGAGGCGCAGTACATCACGTGCACCAAGTCGTTCGAGGGGCGGATTCCCAAGACCGAGTATCGACTCACCGCCACCGGGCGGCGCGCGCTGGAGCGCTACCTGGACCACATGGAAGCGCTGATTCACGCCACCCGACAGGGGTGAGGCATTTTTTTTTGAGGACTGACTTTATGCTGCAAAGCTCTTCTCTCCACGTCGCGATCGTGATGGACGGCAACGGACGCTGGGCCAGGCGCCGCGGCCTGCCCCGCGTCGCCGGGCACCGCGCCGGCGCCGAGGCCGTGCGCCGCACGGTCGAGGCCGCGCCCGATGCGGGCATCGCCGCGCTCACACTATATGCCTTCTCCGCCGACAACTGGAAGCGCCCGCCCGGTGAAGTCGCGGCGCTGATGCGCCTGCTCGCGCGCTACCTCCGCACCGAGACGCCGCGCTTGGTGCAGAACGGCGTGCGGCTCGAGCTGATCGGGCGTCGCGACCGCCTGCCCGTCCCGCTGGTGGCCGCGATCGACGCCGCCGAGCGCGCCACGGCGGGGGGCCCGCGGCTCCATCTCCGGCTCGCGGTGGATTACTCCTCCCGCTGGGCGATCGAGGCGGGGGTCGTCCTCCCGGACGTGGATCTCCTGATCCGCACGGGCGGCGAGCAGCGGCTGTCGGACTTCCTGCTGTGGGAGTGCGCCTACGCGGAGCTGTACTTCACCGAGACGATGTGGCCCGACTTCGGCGCGGCGCCGCTCGCCGCCACGGTCGCCGAGTTTCATACGCGGCAGCGCCGCTTCGGCGGACTGCCGGAAGCGGCTGCGGGATGAGCGCCACCGTAAGCGCACGGACGAGGCTCGGTCTCGAGGTCCTCGGGGCGGGTGCAGCTCTCGGGGTCGCGGGCGACGCTCTGCTGCGCGCTATGCCCTGGGGGCTCAATGCCCTGCTCTGCACCATCGGGCTCGTCGCTGCGGCGGCGTGGCTGGTGCGTCGCCACCGCGTGGCGGTCAGCGCCGACGCCCCGTGGCTCGGGGCGGCCGCCCTCCTCGTCGCATCGAACTTCGTCGCCCGCGACTCACGGACGCTTCAGGCATTCGACGCGATCGGCCTGGTGATCGTCCTCGCGGTCGCCTTCCCGAGCATCCAGGGAGTGGCCCTGCGCGGTCGGCAGGTGTGGCATTACCTGCGAGCCGGCTTCGAGGCGGCGGTGAGCGCGTGGATCGGCGTGTTCCCGCTGGTCAGCCGCGACGTGACCTGGAGCGAGTTGCCCGGGGGCCGGCTGCGGCAGGTACGCGCTGTCGCGCTGGGCGCCACGCTGGCGTTCCCGTTGCTCGTGGTCTTCGGTGGCTTGTTCAGCTCGGCGGACGCCGTGTTTCATGACGTCGTCGTCGACGTGTTCGCAATCGACTTCGGCGCCGTGCTGGGGCACATCGCGCTGTTCGGGATCTTCGCGGCCCTCACGGCGGGGTATCTGCGGGGCGCACTGCTCCGCCCGGCTCTGTCACATGCGCTGACGGAGAGCGACTCGAAGCTGTCGCTCGGCATCGTTCCGGTCGCGACGGCGCTCGGCCTCGTCGATCTCCTGTTCCTCTTCTTCGTCGTCATCCAGCTGCGCTACTTGTTCGGAGGTGTGGAGCTGATCGCCGCCGCGACGGGCCTCACGTACGCGGAGTACGCGCGGCGGGGCTTTTTCGAGCTCGTGACCGCCAGCGGGCTGGTACTCCCCCTGCTCGCCGGCGCCGATTGGGTCGTGCGCACCGAGTCGCGCGAGCACCAGCGGACGTTCCGGCAGCTCGCGATCGTGCTGCTCCTGTTGCTCGCGGTGGTGATGGCGTCCGCCCTTGCGCGCATGCGCCTCTACGTCGGCGCGTTCGGACTGTCGGAAATCCGGGTCTACTCGACGGCCTTCATGCTCTATCTCGCAGGCGTGTTCGCCTGGTTCGCGTGGACTGCCCTGCGCGGGCAGCGGCGGCGTTTCGCCTTCGGGGCGCTGGTCCAGGGCTTCGCGGTGCTCGCTGGCCTGCACCTCGTCAATCCCGACGCGCTCATCGTCCGCACCAACCTTGCACGTCCTGTTGCCCAGCGCCCGTTCGACGGCTGGTACGCGGCATCCCTGAGCGCCGACGCCGTGCCGCTGTTGCTCGAGGCCCTTCCGCGACTCGACGGCCCGACGCGCTGTGCGGTCGCGGCCGGGCTGATCACTCAGCGCGGCAGGCTCGAACAGGACGATTGGCGCAGCTGGAATTTCGCGCGCAGCCGCGCCCGGCACTTGCTGCGCGACCAGGAAGGCCGTTTGCAGGCGCTTCCTTGCCCTAGAAGGGCTCCCGAGTCGTCGAAACCGTCTGACTAAGCGTGATTGGGTGAAGTCAACCGCGCGACTCGAGTGGTTCCTTGGCAGCGCGCTCTTGCTTCTGGTCGCGCAGCTCAGTTTCGGGGTGTGGGCAAGATCCCGTGTCCCTATGAGAGGTGATCCGCCCGGCTGTCGAGTCGTCGTCGTCCAGCTGATCCGGTGAAGCGGTTTCTTGGGCGCCCTGAGCACGCTAGCTTAGGGGCATGAGCCTGAGGATCGTGCAGGTGGACGCCTTCGCGAGTCGCCCCTTCAGCGGCAACCCCGCCGCCGTGTGCGTCCTCACTGCGCCGCGCGATGAGCGCTGGATGCAGGATGTGGCGTGCGAGATGAACCTCGCCGAAACGGCCTTCCTGCATCCTGAAAACGAAGGCTACCGGCTGCGCTGGTTCACCCCCACGATCGAAATGGCGCTGTGCGGTCACGCGACCCTCGCGAGCGCGCACGTGCTGTGGGAGGAGGGTCGCCTCCCGGCAGACCGGCAGGCCCGGTTCCACACCCAGAGCGGCCTGCTCACGGCGGACCGCCGCGATGACTGGATCGAGCTCGACTTCCCCGCCACGCCCCCCGCACCGGCAGCCGCGCCACCCGGCCTCGCCACCGCGCTCGGCGGGAGTGTCACGCCTCGCTGGGTGGGTCGCAGCAAATTCGACTATCTCGTCGAGCTCGACTCCGAAGCCACGGTGCGCGCCCTGATACCCGACCTCGCGGCGCTCGAACAGGTGGACGCTCGTGGGATGATCGTGACGAGTCGCGCCACGACGCCGGGTTACGACTTCGTATCACGCTTCTTCGCGCCACGGGCGGGCGTGCCGGAAGACCCTGTCACCGGTTCCGCCCACTGCGCGCTCACGCCCTTCTGGGGCGAGCGCCTCAAGCAGACGGAGATGACGGCGTATCAGGCGTCGTCCCGCGGCGGCGTGATCCGGGTGCGGCTCGCGGGCGACCGTGTGATGCTCGCCGGACAAGCCGTGACCGTGCTGCGCGGAGATCTCCTCACATGAAACCGGTGGCCTTCCCCTGCAACGGCTCCGCCGCGGACGCCCGGGCGCGGCTCGAGGCCGCCATCGACGGCCGGCCATGGAACGCGGCTGGACTGGACGGATGGATCCGCGGCGAGCGCGTCGTCCTGTACTATCGCGACGGCGCCAAGTATCGGGCGCTCTTCCGGCCCACGTTCATCGGGCGCTTCCGCGAGCGCGACGGCAGGACGGAGCTGGACGGGCGGTTCCGGATGACATTGTTCGCCGGCGTGCTGCTCCCGGTGTGGCTGGCCCCGGGGGTCGTCTGCCTCGTGGTGGCGCTCGCCCCCACTCGGCTGCAACCCCAGTCCCCGGGTTTCCGGATCGCCCTCGCCTTGCTGGGCGGGCTGCTGGCGCTCATGGCGTTCGGCCGTTTCGCGCTCGAGTGGTGGGGCCGGCCAGGAGACGTGGGAGCGATCTCGCAGGCGATCCGCGCGGCCGTGCAACCTCACTAGCCAGATCCGGCTGGAGGCCTCTATCACCACTCCGCAGAAGAGCGAGCGGACGAGCCGCCTTACGGGTTACCTCCTCGCGCTTGCGGCCGGTGCCACCTGGGGAACCACCGGACCACTCTCGACCGGGCTGTACGGGCTCATGCCCGCCACCAGCATCGGGTTCTGGCGGGTGTTGCTCGGCACCGTCTGCCTCGCGCTCTGGGGACTCGTCTTCCGTCGCAAGCTGTTCCGCGTCGATCGCGCCGGGTGGCTGCTCGTAGGCCTCGGCGGCGGATTCCTGGTCGCCCTGTTCGAGGTCGCCTACCAGTATGCCATCGCCGGCGCGGGTGTGGCCGGCGCGGCGGCCATGCTCTACACGGCGCCGGTGATCGTCGCCGTGCTGGCCCGGCTGATTCTCAAGGAGGCGCTCACGCCGATCCGGTTGCTGCTCGCGCTGATAGTGATGGTGGGTGTCGCGTTCACGGTCACCGGCGGGAGCAACAGCGGCGCCGAGGCAGCCCGGCTCGGGATCGGGGCCGGCGTCGCGGGAGGCCTGCTTTCCGCCATCAGCTACGCGCTGACCACGCTCATGGCCCGGTTCGCCGTCCCCCGCTACGGCGCGGTCCGGGTGCTCTTCCTCGAAGCGGTCGGCGGCGTGGTGATCCTGGGCATCGTGCTCACCCTGGCGGGTCGGATGCCGACGCCGCCGCCCTCGCCCGCCGCCTGGCGCGGTCTGGCGGCGCTGACGGCGGGATCGGTGCTGGCGGCGAACCTCTTCTTTTTCGCGGCTGTGAAGCGGATCGAGGCAGCGCCCGCCGCCGTGGCCGCGACCATCGAGCCGGTGGTGGGAACCGCGCTCGCGCTGCTCCTGTTCCACCAGCAACTGTCTCCGCTCGGCTGGGTCGGACTCACCATGGTGGTCGCCGGCGTGGCAGCGGGGTATCTGCAGGAAGCGAAGCCAACCCAACCCTGAGGACACCGCCGCATGCTCGCGTTCGCCATCGTCCTGTTCTCTCTGCAACAGCCGACTGCGGCCCCACTCCCCCCGCTCCCCCCTCAGGTGGGCGACACGTCGCCGTTCCGACGGCTCCCGCTACCGACGCCCGACGAGCTGCGCGAAGGCTCGGGGGCCCCGGGACCGCGCTACTGGCAGCAACGCGCCGACTACACGATCCGGGCGTCGCTCGATACCGCGACTCACGTGATCGCCGGCGCGGAGACCATCCGCTACGCCAACAATTCCCCCGATACGCTGCGGCATGTCTGGTTGCAGCTGGACCAGAACATCTACAAGGCCAACAGCCGCGGCGCGGCGCTGAACCCCACCGACGCGCGGTTCGCGGGTCGCGGATTCGAGGGCGGCTATAGGATCGAATACATCAGGGCGGTCCGGCGTATAGGCCAGGCGGCCGGACGGATCCCGCTCGCGAGCGCGGAGAACGGCACCATGCTGCGCGTGGACTTGGACCGGCCGCTCGCGCCCGGCGGGCGGACGGAGCTCGAGCTGGCCTACCGCTTCGAGGTGCCCGAGCACGGGTCGGACCGCATGGGCCGGGAACAGTTCCCCGGCGGCTGGCTGTACGAGGTCGCGCAGTGGTACCCGCGGCTCGCGGTGTACGACGACGTGCGCGGCTGGAACACCGAGCAGTACCTCGGCCAGGGCGAGTTCTACCTCGAGTACGGTGACTTCGACGTATCGATCACCGTGCCGCGGAGCTTTGTCGTGGCTGCGACGGGAACACTCACCAAC
>DATNOH010000337.1:0-4474 GCA_035601435.1 Gemmatimonadales bacterium
GCGGTTCGTGATCATCCCGGGCTCGGAGATCATGGCCATCATGGCGCTGGCGACGGGCATCGAGGACCTGGAGCAGCGCCTCGCACGCATCATCGTGGGGCTGACGCCCGACAAGAAGGCCGTGCGCGCGAGCGACCTGAAAGCCCAGGGGGCCATGACGCTGTTGCTGAAGGACGCGATCAACCCGAATTTGGTCCAGACGCTCGAAGGCGGACCGGCCTTCATCCACTGCGGGCCGTTCGGAAACATCGCCCACGGCTGCAACTCGGTGGTGGCGACCAAGCTCGCCCTCACCCTGTGCGACGTGGTGCTCACCGAGGCGGGATTCGGCGCCGACCTGGGCGCCGAAAAGTTCTTCGACATCAAGTGCCGCATGGCAGGCCTCAATCCCGAGGCGGCGATCGTGGTGGCCACGGTGCGGGCGCTCAAGATGCACGGCGGCGTGAAGAAGGATGCGCTGGGGAAGGTCGACGTCGATGCCGTGAAGCGGGGCGCGACCAACGTGCGGCGCCACATCCGCAACGTGAAGAAGTTCGGCGTGCCGGTGGTCGTGGCCCTCAATCGATTCATCACCGATACCGAGGCCGAGCTCGACGCGGTGCGGGCGGAGTGCGCCGCGGAGGGAGTGGGCGTCGAGCTGTGCGAAGTGTGGGAAAAGGGTGGAGAAGGCGGGGTAGCCGTGGCCGAAGCCGTGCTCAAGCTGCTGGACGCTCGTAGCGCGAAGTTCAAACCGCTGTACGACGAGAAGCGACCGATCCGGGACAAGATCGAGACGATTGCGAAGGAGATATACGGGGCGGGAGGCGTGGCGTTCGCTCCTCCGGCGGAGCGGGCGCTCGAGCAGCTGCCCGCCATGGGCCTGGGCGAAACGCCGGTTTGCATGGCGAAGACGCAATACTCCTTCTCGGACGACCCGGCCAAGCTGGGCGCGCCGAGCGGGTTCACACTTCAAGTCCGGGATATTCTGCCCTCGGCAGGCGCGGGGTTCGTCGTGGCGCTGGCGGGCGACATCATGACCATGCCGGGGCTGTCGAAGACGCCGGCGGCCGAAAAGATCCGCGTGCACCCGGACGGAACCATCGAGGGACTCTTCTAATGGCACGTAAAGCCCTGGGGACTGTCGTGACGGAGGACGCCCCGCAGGCGATCGGCCCCTACAGCCAGGCGGTGGTGGTCGACGGGATGGTATACACGGCCGGGCAGATCGCGCTCGATCCCAAGACGGGCGGCATCGTCGGCAAGACCACGGCGGAGCAGGCCGAGCAAATGCTCAAGAACCTCGGGGCGATCCTCGAGGCCGCGGGGTCCGGATTCGACCGGGTCGTGAAGACGACGGTCTATCTCGCCGACATGGCCGATTTTTCGGCGATGAACGAGGTGTACGCGAAGTACTTCCCGACACACAAGCCGGCACGCTCCACGATCCAGGCCGCCGCGCTGCCCAAGGCGGCGCGCGTGGAGATGGACGCCATCGCGAGGGTCGGATGAAGCCAACCACCGTGTTGTGTTGGATCGCGCTCACCACGAGCGCCTTGCCGCCCGCGGGCGCCGCCCAGTCCGGCCTCGGCTCCGGCGATCGCCAGCTCGCGCGCGACATCTTTCGCGAGCTGATCGAAATCAACACCACCGACTCGCTGGGAAACACGCCGCGGACCGCCCGTGCCATGGCGCAACGGCTCCTCACCGCCGGCTTCCCCGCGGCAGACGTGCGCGTCCTGATCGGCCCCGATGCCAAACACGGCAACCTCGTGGCCCGCTACCGCGGCACCGGCGCGGGCGGGGCGGGGCGCCCGATCATCGTGTTCGCGCATCTGGATGTGGTGCCCGCGCGGCGGGCGGACTGGTCCGTCGACCCGTTCACCTTCCTCGAAAAGGACGGCTACTTCTACGGGCGCGGCACCACCGACAACAAGGCCGGCGCCGCCATGCTCGTCGCCGACTTCATTCGGCTCAAGCGGGCGGGGTTCAAGCCGCGGCGCGATCTCGTCCTGATACTCGAGGGCGACGAGGAAACCGCAGGCAGCTGCATCGCGTGGCTGGTGGCGAAGCATCGGGACCTGATCGACGCGGAGTTCGCCTTGAACACCGACGCCGGCGGCGGGGTGCTGCGCGACGGGCGCCGGGTGATGTTCGTCGTCCAGGCGAGCGAAAAGGTGTATGCCACCTACGTGCTCGAAGCGACCGACAAGGGCGGGCACAGCTCGCTCCCGCGCCCCGCGGACAATCCCGTCTACCGGCTCGCACCGGTGCTGGAGCGCCTCGCCCAGTATCAATTCCCGGTCAAGCTGAACGAGGTCTCGCGGGCCTTCTTCGAGCGCTCGGCCGCGCTCGAGAGCGGGTCCCTCGCCGACGACATGCGGGGTGTCCTGAAGGATCCGCCGGACTCGGCCGCCGTCGCGCACCTCTCGGCCGTGCCGTTCTACAACTCCAAGCTCCGCACGACCTGCGTTGCCACCATGATGCAGGCGGGGCACGCCGAGAATGCGCTGCCCCAGTCCGCCCGGGTCACCATCAATTGTCGCATCCTCCCAGGGGAGCCTGCGTCCGAAGTCGCTGCGACCCTGCGCCGCCTCGCCGCCGACGAGCGCATGACCTTGCGCGAGAGCAACACGCCGATCCCGAGCCCGCCATCGCCGCTCACGCCCGCGATCATGGGCCCGATCGAGCAGCTCGCGGCGGATCAGTTCCCCAACGTCCCCGTCGTGCCGGTGATGGAGGCGGGCGCGACGGACGGACTGTTCCTCCGCAACGCCGGGATCCCCACGTACGGCGTCTCGGCGGTGTTTGAGGAGCAGAACGACGTGCGGGCGCATGGTCGCGATGAGCGGCTCAGCGTGCAGAGTTTCTACGATGCGCTCGAGTTCTGGTACCGGATGATGCAAGCGTTCACGTCGGAACGGTTGACGCGGTGACCGAGGCGCGGTATTTCCAGATCGGTGGACAAGGCCGTCGGGTAGCCGCATGTGGAAGCGCGTGAAGACCGGAGTACAGGGGAGGGTAGTGCGATTCCGCGCACCCGGCGGGGCGGAGCTCGTCGAGGCCGGAGCCGACGACCAGGCGATGCCGATCGCGGCGTCCATCCTCTGGAAGCCGATCGACGGCGGGGCAGAGCAGAACGCCGGGTTCCCCGTGTTCATCACGCAGCGCGCCTTGGCTGCCGTGCACGATCACTGCGCGGCGACGCGCGCCGCGTGCTTCGGGCTGTTGGTCGGAGACGTGGTGGACTCCCCGGAAACCGAGGCGCCGTACGTCGTCGTCGAGTCGACCATACGTCTCCCCGCGAGCCCGGAGGACGACGCCAAGACGGTGCTCGTGCAGGGTTGGGTTGTGGCGCAGGACGTGTTACGAAAATCCGGCGATCTGCTGGTCGGCTGGTACCGAGGGGGCGGGGCAGAGGCCGTGCTGTCACCTGCAGAGGCGGACGCGCACCGGGCGTTTTTCGTGCAACCGTGGCAGCTTGCTGTGGTGGTGGGCTCGGGCGACACGACCGTGGGTGGGGTGTTGCGTCGCTCCACAAGTGACGGCTGGGCGCAAGAGTGCCTGCCCTTCTATGAGCTGGTCGATCCGGCCTCCTTCCGACTCGACGGCAGCAAGCCGACGCAGTTGCGCTGGGACAACTACCGCACCGAGGAGACCGCGCTCGTTCCGCCCCCGGCACTTCCGCTGCCCGCGGTGTCTGCCGCACCGGCTCCCATCCCCGGCGCGCGGCCCGCGACGGCGTCGCTACCACCTCGCGTTTTCCTGCCCGATGAGTTTGGCGCCGATCAGGATCGTGGGCGTTCGGCGCGCCGCGTTCCGGTGGCGCGCATCGCGCGTTGGGCTGCGTACGCTGGCGCGGGTCTCTTGGCAGTCGGCGGCCTGTTCCGCCTCTTTGCGGCGCTCGCATCGCCCGCGGTGCCCGCGCCTGGTGCGCCACCGGCCATGGCGACGTCGCCCCTCGCGCGGCTGGATCGGGCCGCGGATACGCTCGGCCTGGCGATTGCCGCGTTCGACCTGCGGGCGCAGCTGTTCGCCAGCCGTCAGATGCACTGCCCCGAGCTGGCGCGCGGGCTCGTCCTGGTCGAAGAGCGATGGACCGCGTACAACGGCGTGGGGAAGGAGAGCAGTGTCGCGCTCGACTCGGCTCGCACGGCCCGGGACCGGGCGCTGTATGCCGATGTGGATGGGGTCGAGAAGCGCTTTGAGCGCTCCGCCTGCCCGCGTCCGTGACACCCGCCCTCGCTGTGCTCGCCTTGCTGATCATCCAGGGGTCCCAGCCGCTGCGCAAAACAGATGTGATCCGCCTGCTGTCGAATCCGCTGATCTCCAAGAGCGAGGTCGCGGATTTGATCCGGCGCAACTGCGTCGCCTTTCGACCCACGCCACGCGATTGGGCGGATTTGCGCGACTTCGGCGCGGACCCCGAGGTACTGAACAGCATCGGCGGGTGCGCGACGACGTCCGCCGCGGAGCGCGCCGCACCCACGCTTCCGCT
>DATNOH010000338.1:0-4331 GCA_035601435.1 Gemmatimonadales bacterium
AGCCGAAACCAGTCCTCCGTCCGGACGATGGTGTCGAGCTGGGCGGCGCTGTACCCCACGGCATACAAGCCGCCGACCACGCTACCCATGCTCGTGCCGGTGATCACGTCCACCGGAACGCCCGCCTCCTCGAGCACCTTCAGCACGCCGATGTGAGCCAGCCCGCGCGCCGCGCCCCCCGAGAGGGCGACGCCGACCTTCTGGCCGCGCGCCCCGGCAACGGGGAGCGCGCACACGAGAAGCACCAGGGCGAGTCGCTTCACGGTTTGTCCGATTGAGGGGCTTGAAGGGTTACCGACTGTTGCGTCGGCGCGCCAGCCGGGGGGCCCGGCGTAGCGGAACAGAACGAAGCACGCGATTTGCGGCGATTTCGGGGCACTATGATCCGCCGCCGGAGTTCTGATCGACGGCAAAGTATGGGCCGCCGCATTGTGCGGGACCGCCGTCGGGAGCAGGAGCCGCCCGAGGTCGAGCGCCGCAGCGGCAACCAGCGCCGCTCCGGCAGCGTCCGGCGCTCCGGCCAGGAGCGCCGCTCGGCCTACGAGGACGCCGTCGCTAGCTAGTCGCGCGGTCCTGCACTACGCGCGCGTCGCGCGCTTCGAACACACACAACCCCGAATCTTCCCACGCGACCGGAAACAGCCCGTTGCACCGGGGACACACCACCCGGAGCGCGTGCTGGCCAAGCGGGGCCCGCGCGCTGCAGCTCGGGCACACCCCGTAGGTCGACCCCCAGCTGGCCGGCGGATGCTGACCATTGGCAAGCCGCGTCACCACCGACCACATCGTGGGGCGAAACGGCAGGATCTGGAGGAAGGTGCGCGGCACCGTCACCGGGCGCCGGTTCACTTCGAGGACGCCTTCGAGCGCCGTCGCGCGGAGCACGCGGTACCACGCGCCGCGCCTCACCTGACGGCTGGTGCGGACTCGGGTGCGAGCCCACTGTTCTGCGTGCGGCATGGTCGCCCTCCAGAGCAACGGGGGTGGTGGGTCGGGTAGCTCATGGGGGCGCGAAGCCAGTTTGCCGGCCGCGGCGAGGATGGGCGGGGGCCTAGATCACAGTGGCAAGGGTCAGATGTGTGTGGTGACGCAGCATGGGCACGAGGGTTAACCTTGAGCAACCGGCCAACTCGCAACTGAAGCTCTTCCCCGGCATGACCGCGTATGTGACCGTGCCCGTGGCGGTGGCCGCCAACGTCGTCAGGCATCCGACGGTAGATGCGAGGACGCTAGGGGCGGGTCAGGCCCAAGCCAAACTGAAACTTCCTCGTGGGATAGGACGACAGCTGCCACGTGAAATGGACCGCCAGATTGATGGGCGACAGGAACGGCGTCAGGTTGCCGAGTCCGAACCCCGCCTCGGTGTAGGGCCGGCGCGCCGTGAACAACAGCGCGTCGCCGGGGTTGGGCGGATGGCCGTCGAAATCCGTCCAGAACACGCCGCCATGCACGCTCAGGGTGACGGGCAGGCGCCGGATCAGCGGTAACCGGCTCTTGGCGAACAGCAGCCGGTCGAAGTCGTGGCGCAGGGTGATCATCGCGGCGCGGGTGCCCGAATAGCTGGTATCGCGGGAGATGGTGTTGAACCCGCCTCGCTGGAACGTCGCCGCCCGCATCCCAAAATCCACCGCGAAGTAGCGCTGCGGCGGGACCCACCCAGTGGAAACGCCTCCAGCCGCGAACAGCGTCGTGACCCCCAGATTGAACGTGCGCTGCCGTCGCTCCACCGTCACCGAGTAACGCCGGTAGGCGAAATCACTGTGCAGCACGTCGTGAGCCGCTATCTCCGCGCCGATGCTCACCCGGGTCCAGGTGAGGCTCGGGAGGTACACGTCTGAATCCTTGCGACGCAGCATCGAGCGTGAATCGTAGGTCAGAGTTCCGGAGACGGACCGGAGCGTTCCTTCCAGGATGCTCGGGTTGGGGCGTTGCGGTCGCCGGCCCGTGAACACCGAGTAATCGGTGACCACGGGCAGGCTGGTCTGGCGCTGGTCGTCGTAGCGGAGCTCGAGGCGGGTGAAGTCCAGCAGCTTCGTGCCCGCGGCCAAGGTGAAGCCGCGCTCGCGATAGTAATCGCGCGGATCGAGCCGAAACAGCAGAGCCCGATACGTCGGGTTGTAGGCTCGGCTCACGAACGTCGGTCGCGTGACCGTCTCGTCGTGGTACCAGGCGCCGATCCAGCGACGCTCGGCCTCGGAGAGCTGCACCCGGCCCCCGGCGCGGTACTGCCACCGATCGCTCTCGGTCGCGTATCCCAGCTTGGTGTCGAGCGTCAGGCCGGGCCACTGGCGCCACGTGTGCCCGGCGCCGACGTACGTCCCGTCGACCCGATTGAAGTGGAAGAAATCGGTGTCGCTCGTCGCGAACGCGGCCAGGCCGATGCCGTCGCGCACGCGGCCCAGGAACGACGGCGGCTGGCGCGCGAGCGAGTCTATCCGGGCCCACGCGCTGCTCTCGGCTGCGCTCAGCGGCATTGCGCCTGGGCCGACCCAGGCGCTCGAGTCCGGGCGGTCGGCCGCGGCACTCACCACGACCCGGAACTCACGCAACTCGGGAGGGCGTCTGCCCTCGTCGAACCGGAAGTCGGCGAGCGATGCGACGTGCTCGAACGCCAGGTCCCTCGGGAAGCGCGGCAGCGGGATCCCGAGGTGCACCTCACCGGTGAGCCGGATCTCGTACGGCATCCAGCGCCCGCCGCCCATGTCGCGCAGCCGCTGCCGATAGCGCAGGTTGCGCACGAAGTTGAAGCGCACCGTGCGGTTCACGCCGACGTCGATGGCCACCACGTCGTACGCGGAATCGGCGATGTCGATCACGCCCACGAACAACGGAGACGCGTCGGAGCGGGGCGCGAGGGCGAGACGGAACACGCGACGCCCGTCCACCGCGATGGTGTCGAGCACGCGGTAGGCGTAGGCGTCGAGCGCGTCGTCGGCGATGGGCGAGACGAGCGAATAGCGCCGGAGATCGATGCGCTCGCGGTTGAAGTTCACGATTTCGCCCACCGTCACCAGGTTCTCCTCGGCGCGCAGGTTGCGGGACTGGCGGCGGACCAGGATCGTCTCCTGATAGCGGTCGGGCTGCTCCCAGTAAGCCGCGGTGCGCGTTTCGGTGATCAACAGGACGGACGCCGCGGAGTCGGGCGGTTTCGTCAGGTCCCGCACCACGAACTTCACGTACGCCCCGTAGCGGTAGTCGTGAATACGTCGAAACAGCTCGTGCTTGCGCGCGATCGCGGCCTGGATGATGCGCCGGGCGGCGTCCTCCTCCGGCGTGACGGTGACCGCCGCCAGCGGGACGGCCGCGGGGCGGAGGTACACGTCCTGCCGCGTCACGCCGGCCGGCGCCGTGACGGTGAGCGATTCCGGCTCGTAGCCGATGTGGCGGACAATGAGATGCAGCTGGCCGGGCACTTCCCTGGTCACGCGATAGCGCCCGGCGTCATCCGTGAGCACGGAGAGGCCCGACTCTACCACGCGCACGATGACCAGGCGCAGCGGCGCGCCTGAGAGCGTGTCGTAGACGGTTCCCGTTACAACCGCCGTGTCGGGAGGCGCTGGAGCGCTAGGTTGCTGAGCGAGTAGCGGAGAGCAGAGAGCTGGGAGTAGGTAGCAGAGAAAGAGGGAGGCGCGAGCCGGGAGCACGGCTTCCATTACCCCGCTCCCGGCTCCCTGCTCCCTATTCGTGCGTCCCTGCTTCGTGATCGTCCACGCCGTCGTGATCGTCGTCCTCAAACACTCTGGCCGACCGGCGGATGTTCCGCTCGATGGCCTCGGCGTTCGCGGGGTTCGTCGGGTCGATCACGGCCCCGCTCGCATCCTTGAACCAGCTGGCGATGTCCACCGCGATCGTGAAGTTCTTCGTGTCGCTCGCCAGCGTGACCGGGGGGTTGAACGTCGCCGCCATCTCGGCGTCCACCTCGGACGTAAAGGTGAAGTCATGCGTCGCGTTGCTCGCGTCCGTGAAGACGCCGGTCACCTTGACGCTGATCCCGTTGAACTCAGGGTGGGCGGTGAGGAACGCGCTCGCCCCGGGCTCGTTATCGTCCGGCTTCACCGCGTCGAGCTTCGCCTGTACGCCATTGTAGGTCCCGGCGGGCACGGCCACATCCTGCAGCATCACCTGGGTGGTGGCGTCCACGGGCAGGTCCACGAGCGTCGGACCCAGCCGCAGCTCGGCACAGTCGTCCGCTTCGCCCGTCGTGGCGCACGTGCCGGCGGTCGAAAGCTCGATTCGCGCGAGCACGATCTGCGCTTGGGTGATGGAGAGCGAGTTGGCGCCGCTGCCGATCTGGATCGCCGCACTCACGCCGGACCCGGCGGGGACGGCTA
>DATNOH010000339.1:0-2939 GCA_035601435.1 Gemmatimonadales bacterium
AGCCGCCGCGTCGGCCACGTCCCCCTGAACGGCGAAGGCGTGTCCGTCGGCGGCCTTGATCGCGGCCACGGCCGCTTCGGCATTTTCGGCATTGCCGGCGTAGTTCAGGACGACCCTGAAGCCGTCGCGAGCCAACCGCAGGGCCACCGCGCGGCCGATACCGCCCGAGGCACCAGTGACAACGGCAACCTTTCCTGGCGTGTCAGTCATCGATCTGTCCTTTCTCCTCATCCGTGGGCCATCCCTCGTATGAGGACTCCTGTTCGTTACGCTTCATAAGATGGATTGCGCCGATCATCCGGTCCATGCATTGTTATGATATGTGCCATGCGTCAAGTGCATTTCCGGGACGTCGACCTGAACCTCCTGCACGCGCTCCAGGCGCTGCTGGCGGAACGGCACGTCACCCGGGCTGCGAAACGCTGTTTTTTGAGTCAACCCGCCATGAGCCGAGCGCTGGAGCGGTTACGTCAGATGTTCGGAGATCTCCTCCTCGTTCGCAGTGGGCGCGCCTACGAGCGCACGGTGCGGGGCGAACGCGTGCTGCGCGAGCTGGAATCGCTGATGCCTCGGTTGGCGGCCATGGTGCGAGGAGAAGAATTCGATCCTGCCCGAAGCCAGGAACGTTTTCGAGTGGCCATGACGGACCACGCAGCGATAGTGCTCATGCCGCCACTCATGGAGCGTATACGGACTGCCGCCGCCAACGTACAAGTCGACGCGTCCGCGTGGAATGATCGGGTCTACGAAGACGTCGCCGCGGGCCGAATCGATACGGCTCTCAGCGCAGAGGCCCCGCCTCCCGCCTTAGAGACCGAAGTGCTCTATGAGGAAGACTTCGTCTGTGTGGTCGGCCGAGCTCAACAGATCCGCGCCCGACGTTTCACGCTGAAAGAATATCTCGACCTTCCTCACGCCATCGTTGAGACGTGGGAAGGTCAACAGACGCCGGTGGACAGGCCCTTGGCGGAACGCGGCTTGAGAAGGCGTGCCGTGCTCCGCCTCCCGTTCTTTGTACCGACAATCTTCATGGTCGCGCGCTGCGACCTGGTCCTCACCGTACCCCGCAGACTCGGAAAGATCGCTGCGGCGACTGCAGACGTGCGTGTCGTGGAGCCGCCTCACGAGATCAAAGGCTTTTCGTATTTCATGGCCTGGCATCCACGACTCACTCCGGAAGCTGACCACGCATGGTTTCGTGACCAATTGCGGATGGCTGCGGGGAGCATTCGGACGAAATAAGCGACCGCTCTCGTCGGTCGTGACGAACGCCCACAGCGAGGTCGCCCGCGTCTTCGAAACGCCTTGGCAAACGCCCGCCTCACTCTCACCGCGAAGAAGGCTTGTGAGTCGGTCGTTCTGGAATCGTGTTGGGGCAAACCCGGGCAATGGGTTTTCCCCATTGTTTGATCCCGGGCTCTGATTTCCCGCGGGTTTTGCGGTGGCGGAGCTTACATCTGCTGACCGAAAATCAGCGGGCGCTTCCGATGCTCTGGAAGCGCCCGTCAACAATGGTGGGCCGTCAAGGACCCGGCCCCTACGCAGCGAGCGCGGCCGCTGCGCGATGCTGGGCGGGTTCGTAGGGGGGTCCGGTTCTGCCAGCACCGCCAGAGGACACGGACCCAAGCGCGGGCGAGGATGCGAACGGCGTGGGGATGATCGCAGCCGCGGGCGAGGGCCCGGCGATAAACGTCGGCGGCCCAAGCGGAGGCGTGGCGGGAGTATCCGAGAAGGTCGTGAGCGCGGCGCGCAAGCGTTTGTTGCAGGCCCACCGGAACGTGACGCCGTGGTGTTTGCCGGAAGCGTGAGTGACGGGGGCGACGCCGGCCTCGGCGGCGAGCTGCTCGGCGCTGGTGAAGCGGCGGCGATCGTCGCCCAATTCGGCAAGGATCTGAGCGGCATTGACGGTGCCGCTGCGGGGGAACGTTTGCACGATCGGCGCATCGGGATGGTGCTGCAGGACGGCGGCGATGGCCGCGGCGAGCTGCTGAATCTGGGCGACGAGGGGCGTGAGGACGGCGACGAGGCCACGCACGAGGTCGCCCGCGGCCTCGGCCTCGGGCGTCGCCCACCTGACTGACGGGCGCCGCGTGCAAGCGGGCGAGCAGGTCGCCCGGCCGGCGGCGGCCGCAGTAGGCGTGCTGAGCGAGGAAGTGAGCCAGGCGTTTTTCGCCCAAGCGCGCGGCGCTCGGGGCGGTCGGATAGCGGGCGAGGAACGCCAAGGCGATCGGGGAATCGACGTCGGCAAAGATGCGAGCGGCGCCGGGCCAGACGCGCTCGAGGAGGGCGCGCAGTTGATTGGCCAGCGCCACGCGCTGGGCGACGAGATCGTCGCGGCCGCGCACGAGGGTCCGCAAGGCGCGCGTGTCATCCGACGGCGGCTGCAAGGAGCGGAAACGATGGCCGTCGGTGCGGAGGAGATCGGCCAGCAGGAAGGCATCGCCGGGGTCACTCTTGCCGCCGGCGGCGGAATACCGGGGGCGGGAGGCTTTCACCACATTCGGGTGGATGGGCACGACCTCGAAACCTGCCTGAACGAGGGTGTCAACCAACACGCCCGAGGGGCGTTCGATGGCAATCGCCAACGCGCCACGGTGACGCCAGCGCCGCAGGCGCTGCACCAAAGCGGCCAGACCGCTCGCGGAGTGCGCGGCGGAGCCGCGCCAGCGGACGCCGCCGCGGCTGTCGATCACGCACACCGCGTGAGCCTCACTCGCCCAATCGAGACCGACGAAGAAACGCATTGCGCGCCTCCTGGGGACCGCGAGACACTGCGCCGCGAGAGGTCCGGCCGGTCGCTCACTGATTGGCGCTCTGGGCTTGCACGCCACCTGGCGCTTCATCCTGTGGCCGGTCTGGGCCTCTCCTCGTTTGTGTCGGGGGAGCGGGTCTCACGCGGGCCGTCGAGCGGCGAGCGAGTCAGGCTCTCCCCGATCTCC
>DATNOH010000340.1:0-15354 GCA_035601435.1 Gemmatimonadales bacterium
CCCACGTCGCCCTGTGGGCCGGGGCGGGTCGGATCGTCCACTCCGCGTTGGCGCGCGGCGGCGTCGGCTCGGACGACTTGCTGGGCGACACGCCCGGTGCGAAGCGGCTGCGCGACATGCTGGTGGCGGTGCGGCGCCTGAATCTCCGACGGTAGGTCGATTAGTGCAGGGGCGCAGCATGCTGCGCCCCTACTACACTGGGTCCACTCCCCCACTCGTCCAGTCATCGGTCGATTATGTTTTGCGGCATGAAGCTCGTTCTGTTCGACATCGATGGGACGCTCCTCTGGACCGACGGCGCCGGACGCCGGGCGATCCAGCGCGCCCTCGTGGATGAGGCCGGTACCGCCGGGCCCATCGACCGTTACCGCTTCGATGGGAAGACCGACCCGCAGATCGTGCAGGACCTGCTGTCGCTCGCGGGGCACGCGGGAGCGGAGAACGGGGCGGTGATCCAGGCGGTCTGCCGACGCTATGTCGATCACCTCCGCGCCGAGCTGGAGCGGCCGACCCAGACGACGCGGGTGATGGCGGGAATCGCCGACCTGCTCACCGCGCTGGAGCCATACGAAACGGAGCGCCGGGCCCTGGTCGGCCTGCTCACGGGCAACGTCGCCCCGGGAGCCGCACTGAAGCTCCGATCGGGCGGGCTCGACCCGGCGCGGTTTCGCGTCGGGGCGTACGGCTCGGACTCCGCCCGGCGGGCCGACCTTCCCGCGGTCGCCGCCGACCGGGCGACGGCCCTCACGGGCGCGATCTTCACCGGATCGGACGTGATCATCGTGGGCGACACGCCGGATGACGTGGCCTGCGGCCGGCCGATCGGCGCGCGCAGCGTCGCGGTCGCCACCGGCTCCTACGATGTCCCGGCCCTCCGCGCGACCGGCGCGGCGTACGTGTTCGAAAACCTCACCGACACGGCCGCCGTGCTCGACGCCATTTTCGCATGAGCCACCTGTCGGCCTCTCCGGCGGACGAGCTCGAGGTCAAAGCACGCGTGGATGATCCCGAGGGGCTGCGGGCCGCCCTGGTACGCGCCGGGGCGGGGCTCGTGTTTCGCGGCGACATGATTGACCGGCGGTTCGATCGGGACGGCACGCTCGTCGAGCGCGACCACGTGCTGCGCCTGCGAGAGTATCGCCCCGCCGACGGCACCCCGGCCCACGGGGTGCTCGGGTGGAAGGGCCCCCCCTCGCAACGCGGGAAGTACCGTCACCGCGCCGAAGCGGAAGCCCGGGTCGAAACGCCCGACTCGGTGTTGACCATCCTCGAGCAGCTGGGTTTCGCGGTCTCGCTGCGCATCGACCGCCGGGTGGAGGTATACCGGCTCGGCCGGGCCACGCTGCGCCTCGAATGGTATCCGGCGATGGACGTGTTGCTCGAGGTGGAGGGCGAGCCGTCCGAGATCGAGCGCGCGATCGCCGCCACCGGTCTCGCCCGAGACCGGTTTCTTCCCGAGTCGCTGCCCTACTTCGTGGCGCAGTACGAAGCCCGCACCGGCCGGGCCGCCCTCGTCGCCCGATGAGCGCGCCGGTGAAGATCCCGATGCCGCTGCGCGTCCCCGAGATCGCGCCGTCGCTCGGCCGGGTCCTGGTGCCCCGTCGCCTGGAGGAGCCGTGGGTTCCACTCGACGACATCCGCGAGGAACTCGCGACGCGCGCCATGGAGCTGGCCGGCGAGGCGCGCGGCGCCGCCGCCCGCGAGGAGCGCGACCGGGTGCTCGACGCGGTGAGCCGGCGCGCCTGGCTCAGCGCGTGGGAAGGCGCAGTCCGCCGGGCCGGTGAGCGCGTCACGGCCGCGCTCGACGGGGAGATCGAACGGGCCGCCCGCCAGGTTCGGATGCCGCGCGGGCGGCGCCGCCGCAGTCTTCTCACCGGCCCCGAGAAGCGCGCGATCGCCGCCCGGCTCGCCGCGGGCGGCGAGGCGCTCGTGGCCGCCCTCGACGCACTCGATGGGGTGGCCGGGCGCGTGCGCGAGGCGAGTGTGCTCGACAAGGCGGCGCATGCCGACTGGCAGGAGGCGCTCCGCACCGCCGCGCGCCGCCTCGAAGCGGCATGGCTCGCGCTCGAGACGCAGGTCGCCGACGAGCAGCGCCGCTGGGCAGACGAGATCGACGCGGTTGCCCGCTGGCGGCCGTCGCTCTGGCCGTTGTTGGCGTTGTGGGCGCCGCTCGCCGTGGCGCTGGTGTGGCTCGGATTGGTGCTGGGTGGCTACCTCCCGGCCCCCGCGTGGCTCGCGTCGCGCCTCGGCTTCTGAGCGGCGGGCCGTGACCGCGATCGGCGTCGGCGTCGATCTGGTCGAGGTATCGCGTGTGGCCGCGATCATCGCCGACAAGGGATCGCGCGTGTTCGAGCGGCTGCTCACGCCGGCCGAGCGCGCCTACTGCGAGAGTCGCCCGGACCCCGCGACTCACGTGGCGGTTCGGCTCGCCGCCAAGGAGGCGGTCTACAAAGCGCTCCAGGGGAGCGACGCGGCTCGGGGGATCGGCTGGCGGGAGATCGAGGTGATTCGCGCGCCGGACGGCCGGCCCGATGTTCGATTGAGCGGGCATGCGGCGGCCCGTGCCAAGCAGCTGGGGGTGGAGCGGGTGCTGCTGTCGTTGTCGCACACCCATCAAGCCGCCGTGGCTGTGGTGGTGTTGGAGCGGGGGTGATGCGTCGTCTTGAATTCCCGACTAATTCACTCTAGTATTTGACACCCCCTTATTGAGAATCATTCCCATCTACCGTAAGCCCCTCCTTGGCTTGCTGTTGAGCGCCTGCGTGGCAGCCCGCGCGGTAGGCCAAGCCACCGATTCGTTGTCGGTCTCCCGGCGCATCGTGGCGGCCGCCTCGCTCGCCGCCAAGGAGTACGCCATGGGGGTTACGCCGCGGGGCGGGCGCGTGACCGTGCCCGAAGAGGTCTCGGAGGCCAGGCAGTTCCTCGAGCAGGCGCGGTTGGACGTCGGGTCCCTGCCCGTCGCCGTCCGGGCCGTCGCCGACTCCGATCTAACGGCCCTGCAGGCGATGATCGATCGCGTGGCTCCGCCCGATTCGGTGTCGCAGCGGGCGGGCACGCTGGTTCAGCGGATCGCCGCTGCCGCCGGTGGCGCGCTCGACCCGTATCCCCAGCGGCCGCCATCGCTCACCCGCGGGGCGGCGGTGTTTCGGGAGCAGTGCGTGCAGTGTCATGGTCCGACGGGTCGGGGCGACGGGCCTAAAGCACGCCAGCTCGAGGGTCCACCGCCCGCGAGCCTCGCCGACCGTGCGGCGATGAGCACGGTGTCCCCCGTCGACGTGTACCGCAAACTCACGATCGGCGTCGCGGGTACGGCCATGCCGCAGTTCGAGGAGACGCTGTCCCCCGAAGACCGCTGGGCGGTCGCGAGCTACGTCGCGACGCTCCGAGCCGGCGACGCGATGGTACGCGAAGGCGAAGGGATTTACGCCGCGCAGTGCGCGTCATGTCATGGCCCGACCGGGGGAGGCGATGGTCCGCTGGCGCAGTCCCTATCGGTGCGGCCGCCGGCGCTCGCCGACCTCGCCGTGCTCGGGCGCTTCACCGACCAGGAGCTGACGCGGCTCATCTTGCGGGGCCGGCCGGGCACGCCGATGCCGGGCTACGCCCGCACGCTCGACTCAGGGCAAGTCGCGAGTCTCGTCGCGTTCCTGCGGGTGATACCGCTAGCTGAACGGCGGCGGCACGAGACCTCGCCCGCGGCCGCGACATTCTCCACGGTGCGGCGCCAGCTGGACTCGGCGGTGGCGCTGCGCTCCGACAAGATCGCGTTCGATGCGTATCTCACGTTCGAGCAGGTCGAGACGGATGTGCGCGCTAGGAATGCCGCGCTCGCCGGCGAGCTCGAGGACGCGTTCGCCAGCTTGCGCGCCCGGGCGGGAGCGGGTGCGGGAAGCGACGAGCTCGAAGCGATTCATGCCCGGCTGCTGGCGGGACTGGAGCGCGCCGAGCGGCTGGTCGCCGACCGGAGCTCGGGGGTGAACCTCCTGATGCAGTCGTTCGTGCTGCTGCTGCGCGAGGGGTTCGAGGCCATCCTGATCGTGGCGGCGCTGATGGCGTTCCTCGCCAAGGCCGGCGCGGTCGAGCGTCGGCGTCACGTGGCGCAGGGCGCCTGGGCCGCCGTGGGCGCGAGTCTCGTGACCGCGGCGGTGGTGGAGCTGCTGTTCGAGATCACGCCCGGCCAGCGCGAAGCGCTCGAGGGCGTAACCATGCTCGTGGCTACCGCGGTGCTGTTCTATGTGAGCTATTGGCTGCTCTCGAAGATCGAGGTGGCGAAGTGGAACGCGTTCGTGAAGGGCCGGATGGAAGAAGCGCTCTCGACCGGCTCGGGGTTCGCGCTCGCCTCAGTGGCGTTCCTCGCCGTGTATCGTGAGGGCTTCGAGACCATCCTGTTCTACAAGGCCCTGCTGACGTCGGCGGGATCGGGCGGTGGTGGCTCAGCCGCCGGGCCGGTGCTGGCGGGCATCGCCCTCGGGGCCGTGGCGCTCGTCATCGTTTACGTCGCGATCAGCCGTTTTGGGATGAAGGTGCCGCTCAAGCCGTTTTTCGCGGTGACGAGCGCGATGCTCTATTACATGGCTTTCGTGTTCGCCGGGAAAGGGATCGCCGATCTGCAGGAGTCCGGGATCCTGGGGACGAAGGTGGTCGAGTGGGCGCCGCGCATCCCGGTGCTCGGCATCTACCCCACCGTCCAGTCTCTGTCGCTTCAGCTCCTCTTGATCGTCCTCTTGGTCGTGGCGGTCGTGTGGCTCCAGCGCAATCGGTTCAATGGCGCCGAGCCAGATCGTCGGCGGCCGTCGTTCCCATGAGCGCCGCCGGCACCGGGGCGGCCTCGGGCTCGCGTAGCCACCCGATCACCCACACACCGCCGGCCATCACGAGCACGCTGGTCAGCTGCGCCAGGGTGAACGACCCCAACAGCCGGTCGTCCTTCGCCCTCACGAACTCCACCAGAAACCGCTCCGCCCCCGCCAGCACGAGATAGACACCGAACCGCCAGCCGACGGCGTGCCGGTGATCACGCAGGCGCCACAGCCACCAGAACGCCAGCATCATCAGCGTCGTCTCGTAGATCTGTGTGGGATGGACGGCCACCAGCATCGAGGAATCCGCTGGGTTAATACCGGGCGGGAACGTGGTCACGTGCAAGCTGCCGCTCAGCTGACCCACCGTCGTGGGGGGCAGCCCCTCGGGAAACTTCATCGCCCACGGCAGCGTGGACGGGATGCCGTAGTCGTCGTTCACGAGAAAGCAGCCGACGCGTCCGAGCGCGTAGCCGAGCGCCAGGGGCGCGGCGGTGAGCTCCATCGACCAGCGCGCGGGCACTCGCCGCCACCAGCCGAGCCCCAGGACTGCGGCCACCCCCCCGAGGAACCCGCCGTACCATACGAACCCGCCGCGCCGAAACAGGGCGTCCCACTCCCCGGTGAGCAGCACGTACCAGATCTTAGCCCCCACGATGCCCCCGATCACCGCCGCGAACACGATATCCGCCGCGTAGTCCTCGTTCATGCCACGGCGCCGCAGATCGACCTGGATCGCCCAGCCGGCCATGAGGAATGCGACCATCATCATGAGGCCGTAGCCCGTGATGGTGAGCGGGCCGAGCTGGAAGGTCAGCGGGTAGATGGTCATCGTGATTGCGGATCTCGGATTGTGGATTGGGGATTGTGCGCGGGCTCCAGGCCGGGAAGCGGAAGGTCCGCTCGGGCGTCGAGGGTCCAATCGCTGCGCTCACCCAGCCCCAGCCGGTGCCACCCGGCGCGGGCGATCATGGCCGCGTTGTCGGCGTTCAAACGCGGGCTCGCCACCGCGACGCGGGCCAGCCCGGAGAGTCGCTGGGCCGCGAGCTGCGCGAGCGTGCGGTTGCACCCCACGCCGCCGCCCAGCACGGCGGTGCGATAGCCGGTGGCTCGGACGGCGCGCTCCAGCTTCGTCACGAGCACGTCGAGCACCGCGTCCTGGAAAGCGCGGGCGAGATGCGGCCGGTCGCGCTCCAGGTTGTCGCTCGCCCGCACGGCGCGCAGCACCGCGGTCTTGAGGCCGGAGAACGAGAACTCGTAGCCTTCGTCGCGCATGGGGCGCGGAAACGAGAATCGCCCGGGATCGCCCTGGGCCGCGAGCCGTTCGATTGCGGGGCCCCCCGGATAGCCCAGGCCGAGCAGCGTGGCCACCTTGTCGAACGCCTCGCCGGCCGCATCGTCGCGCGTAGCGCCGAGCAAACGGTAGCGCCCCCAGGCGGGCACATCGAGCAACAGTGTATGGCCACCCGACACGAGCAGCGCCACGAACGGCGGCGCCAGGTCCGGATCCTCGAGCGCGGGCGCGAACAGATGGCCCTCCATGTGATGCACGCCGATCAGCTCACGGTCTCCCGCGTAGGCCAGGGCCTTGGCGTACACCACGCCCACGAGCAGAGCGCCGACGAGGCCCGGCCCCTGCGTCACCGCGACGGCGTCCACGGCGCTCCAGGCGAGTCCCGCCTCGGCGAGCGCGCGGTCCACCACCGCCGGCAGGGCGGACAGATGCGCCCGGCTGGCGAGCTCCGGCACCACACCGCCGAACACCTTGTGCACGTCCTGCGAGAGAATGACGAGCCCAGCGAGCTCGGGGCGCTGCCGCTCGCCCACGAGGACGGCGGCCGACGTCTCGTCGCACGACGTCTCGATGCCGAGAACGACTTCAGCCACGTCCGGTCTTTCGCTTGAGAGACACGGAGTCTGGAACGGCTCGCGCGACCAGGCCCGGGGGCCCGCTCACGGTAAGCCGCGCGTAGCCGCCCGGCCCCGCCTTCCCGACCAGGTGCGCCACCACGCGCACGCTGTCCCGAGTGAGCGTGTTCACCCGTGACGCCGGGCCGCGCACCGTCACCGCCACCCGCTCGGGGGACAAGAGGAAGCCGGTGAAGCCCGAGGCCGCGGTCGTGATCGGGACGCCGGCGATCGAGCGCTCGATGATCGCCGTCACTTCGCCCGCCATCCGCACCGACTTGGGTGAGATCCGGACGAGGCCTAACGGCGTGGTGTCGAGCGGAACGGTCTGGAAAAAGGGACCGCTCACGCTGGAAATCACGGTCGGGAGCGTCGTCACCGAGTCCAGCTTGGTGAGGCTCTTCTCCGGTCCCACCAGGCGGGCCAGGCTGGGCGTGATCGACAGTCCGCGGAGTACGTAGCCCGACTCGGCTTCGACCTTCACCCGCGGCACGATCCGGACGTCCTTGTGCGACACGGAGTCCAGCAGGACCTCGATATCGCGCGGGCGAATATCGGCGACCTGCAGTTCGATCCCCTTGGGCAACTCCACGTCGGTGGGTTGGAGCTGGATCCGCCACAGCGCAGCGGAGAACGTATCGGGAATGACCTTGCGAATCACGCGCGGGAAGGAGCGCAGCTTGAGGATTTCGCTGCCTTTCCCGGAGATCACTACCATTACGCCGGCGGGCTGCTGCCGAACCGTCCGACCGGGCGGGATGCCGATCGCGAGTCGCAGGGCGAAGCTTTGCGTCAGGGTCTGCTGCGCCGCGACCGCCACGTACAGCATGATCGAGAAGAACAGGGCCGCCAGCTTGATCGGCCAGTTGCGCACGAACAGCTGCCCGAGGCTAGCGCGGACGGTCATCGATCAGTCGCCGGATCAGGGTTTCATTCACAGGGCCATCCCACTCCGAGGCGCCGATCACTTTCTTGACGATCACCCCGTCGCGATCGATCACCCAGCTCTCGGGCACGCCGGTCGCCTGGTAGGCCTGCTTGATGGCCGCCGTCTGGTCGTGCAGGATGTCGAAGCTGAGCCCCAGCTCGCGCGCGAACGACATGACCACGGAATCGTCCTGCTCGTCGATGCTCACCGCCACCACCCGGAAGTCGCCGCCCCCCCCGAGCCGGCGGTACAGCCGCTCCATCGACGGCATCTCCACGCGGCATGGCAGGCACCAGGTTGCCCACACGTTGAGCAGCACGACCTTGCCGCGGTAGTCGGCGAGCGTCGTTGGGCGAGCGGTCCGCAGGTCTTTGGCGTGAAACGCGGGTGCGGTGGAGCCCACACCCAGCAGGTCGATCTGCGGCGCGATTTTGATGGCGAGCGCAGTGCCGAACACCAACGCCATCACGACGCCGATCGCGACCGTCCATTGCCGCGGTGGCGTCATACGGTCACCAGGCAGCGCCGCCGCAGGTCCCGGACCTCGCGGGCCGGGTCGCCGCTCGTGAAGATCGCGTTGCCCGCCACGAACGTATCCGCGCCGGCGGCGTGCGCCGCCGCGATCGTGTGGGGCGTGATTCCGCCGTCCACCTCGAGGAACGCCCGGGAGCCGTGCGCGGCCAACAGCTCGCGCGCCCGGCGGATCTTGTCGTTCGAAGCAGGGACGTATGTCTGCCCGCCGAACCCGGGGTTCACGGTCATGATGAGCAGCAGGTCCAAGTCGGCGACGACTTCTTCCGCGAGCTGCAGCGGCGATCCCGGGTTGAGCGCGAGTCCGGCGAGCATCCCTTTACTCCGCGCCGCGGCGAGCAGGCGCTGCACGTGCAGCGTCGCCTCGGGGTGGAAGGTGAAGACGGATGCGCCCGCGGCGGCGAACGATTCGAGGTAGCGCTCGGGCTCGACCACCATCAGATGGACGTCGATCGGCTTGTCGGTGAGTCCGCGCAGCGCCGCGATCATGTTCGCTCCGAACGTGAGGTTCGGCACGAACCGGCCGTCCATCACGTCGACGTGCAGCCAGTCGGCGCCTCCGGCCAGGACCTGCTTCACCTGCTCGGCGAGCCGGGCGAGGTCCGCCGACAGCACGCTGGGCGCGATACGAATCCCGTCTCCTCCCCCGTTGCTCATCATGGGCTCCGGGCCACGACGATGTCCACTACGGTGCCGGGTGCGGCGAGCGTACCGGCCGCCGGTTTCTGCCCGACGATCGTTCCGGGGTTCGCGTCGCTCGTCCGGCGTCGCGTCACCGTGCCCAGCTCGAGGCCGTCCAGCTCGAGCCGGGTGCGGCCGTCCGCCTGCGACATGCCGAGCAGATCGGGGACCGCGATCGTGGGAGCTCCCCGGCTCAACACCACCGTCACCGGAGCGCCCGGACTGAGCACTGTGGTCGCCGCCGGGCGCGTAAGCATCGCGATGCCCCGCGGCGCGGCGGCTTGCACCGATTCCGCCTGCGCCACCGTAAGCCCGGCCGCCGCGATCAGGCGCCGGGCCAGCTCGCCGTCCAGGCCGGTCACGTCCGGTACCGGAATCTTGGGCGGGCCCTCGCTCGACACCAGTGTGACCCGCAACCCCGCCGGAGCGCTCACGCCAGGCGGCGGGTCCTGCCAGACGATCGTACCCTGGGGCGCCGTCGGGTGCGGCTCGCCACCGCCCTCCTGCACCTGGAGGCCGACTCTCTTGAGCTGGTCCGACGCCTCCTGCAACGACAGGCCCAACACGCGCGGCACCACTCCGTGTCTGGCCAACAGGGGCGCGGGGAACAGGACCAGGTACGCCGTCAGGTAGCCGCCCACCAGGGCGCCGAGCAGCGCGAGCCCCCAGCGGCGGGTCCCCATCGCGTCGAGCGTCGGGAGTCTCCATTCCCGAACCGGCGGAATATGCCGGCGGAACCGCATCAGGGCACCCGGGCGAGTCGCGCCGCGTAGGCGCCGTCCATTCCGTGACGCTGCGGCAGCGACTGAAAGTCGCCGGCGGATGTGACCAGGGCGGCGGGGACTGCGCCCGCAGCGGGTGCACGGACGAACCGGGGGTGGCGCGCCAGGAACTCGGTCACGATGTCGCTGTTCTCCTCCGGCTCGAGTGAGCAGGTCGCGTAGATCAGGAGTCCGCCCGGTCGCACCAGCGCGGCCGCGGCGGCGAGCAACGCCCGCTGGCGCTCCGCCGCCCGCTCGATTGTCCGTGGCGTCACCCGCCAGCGGGCGTCCGGGTGCCGGGCCATGGTACCGGTGGCGGAGCAAGGCGCGTCCACGAGCACGGCAGCCAGCGACTCCGCCCGGAACGGGGCCGCCAGAAGATCGGCGACGGCGACCCGAATTTCCACTCCCGCGCGCCGCGCCGTCTCGACCAGGCGGCCGACGCGGTCGCGCCGCGCCTCGCCGGCCATCACGCGCGCCCCGCCGCGCTCCAGCGCCACGGCCTTGCCCCCGGGAGCGGCGCAGGCGTCATACACGGAGCAGCCAGCCGGGATCGCGGCGAAGCGGCAAACCAGTGCGTGGGCGGGGTCCTGGACGATGAACCCCCCTTCCTGGAACCCCGGCAGCTCCGGCGGGAGCGGGGAGCGGGGAGCGGTACCCGCCGCTGACACCTGAACGCCCGCACTCATGGCCGCTTCTCGTACCCCGTGTCCAGCGTCCGTGAGCCGCGCGCGAAGCTGCTCGAGGCTCCACCGAGCCGGCTGGAGTGTGAGCAGTGGCTTGGAGTCATTCCAGGCGACGAGACGGGCCGTCTCATCGGCACCGAAATGCGCGCGCCAGCGCGCCAAGAGCCAGTGTGGATGGGAGGGTACCGCTCCCTGCTCCCCGCTCCCCGAGCTTGCGAGCTTGCGTAGGGCCTGATTGACGAAGCGCGCGCCGCCCTCGCCGGCCATCTCCCGCGCCAGCTCCACGCTGGTCGATACCGCCGCGTACGCCGGCACCCGCGCGAGCGCGCGCAGCTGGTAGGCTCCGAGCCGGAGGACGTCGTGAAGGCGGGGATCGACGCTCGCCAGCTCGAGCATCCCGTCGAGCTGCGCGCGGCGCCGCAGCACGCCGGCCGCGAGCTCGTACGCGAGGCGGCGGTCGCGCTCCATCAGGTTCGCGAGCGCCCCCTCGCGGGCGCCCTGGAGCGTCGCACCACCGCGCACTGCGTCGAGCATCTGCAGTGCCGCGCGCCGGGCGGCGGTGGCGTCCCTAATCCAGCATCCCTTCGAGCGGCGAGGACGGCACCGCCACCTCGCGTTTGGGCATGCGGCCGGCGAGGTACGCCGCGCGCCCGGCCTCGACTGCAAGGCGCATGGCCCGCGCCATGGCCACGGGATCGCGCGCCGCCGCGAGCGCCGTGTTCATCAGGATCCCGTCCACGCCTTGCTCCATGGTGAGACAGGCGTCCGATGCGGTGCCGACGCCGGCGTCCACCACGACCGGCACTTTCAGGCGTCGCTTGATCGTGCGCACGCCGAACGGGTTCAAGAGTCCGAGCCCGCTCCCGATGGGCGAGGCGAGGGGCATGACCGCGGCGCAACCGGCGTCTTCGAGCCGCAGCGCGGTCACCAGGTCCTCGTTGGTGTAGGCGAGCACCTTGAATCCCTCCGCGACCAGCGTGCGCGCCGCGACCAGCAGGCCCTGGACGTCCGGCAGCAGGGTCTCCTGGTCGCCGATCACCTCGAGCTTGATGAACTCGTTGAACCCCGCCTCGCGGGCGAGGCGGGCGTAGCGGACGGCGTCTTCGGCGGTGTAGCACCCGGCCGTGTTCGCCAGCAGGAAGTACCGCTTGGCGTCGAGGTGGTACAGGACGCCTTCCTCTTTCGTGCGGTCCAGGTCTACCCGCCGGACCGCCACGGTGACGATCTCGGCGCCGGACGCTTCGATCGCCCGGGCCATGGTGTCGTTGTCGCGGTACTTCCCCGTGCCCACCATGAGACGCGAGTGGAACGAGCGCCCGCCGATGGTGAACGGAATGTCCCGGATCGTCTCTACGGCCGTGGTCATGCCCTCAACCCCCTCCCACGAAATGCACCAGCTCGATCGCGTCTCCCGGCGCGACCGTCACCGCGCCGAGCCGGGGACGCCGCACGATCGTGCGGTTGTGCTCCACGACGACGGCGCGCGGGTCGAGCGCGAGCGATTCGAGCAACTCGAGCAGCGTGGCGCCACGCGCCACCGCGCGAGCCTCGCCGTTCACCATCACGTCGACCATATCGTTCATCTATTTCAGCTCCTCGAGCATCCGCCGCGCGGCGTGGGCCGGATCGGCTGCGAGCCACAGCGCGCTGATCGCGGCTACGCCGTGGAGATTCACCGCGGCCCGGAGATCGGCGATCCGCTCCGGCGTCACTCCGCCGATGGCAACGACCGGCAATCCGAGACCAGCGATCTGCTTCAGCTCGGCGGAGCCGAGCGGCGTCCGGTCGGGATGCGTGGCGGTCGGAAACACGGGTCCTACCAAAAGATAGTCGGCACCCTGCGCGTGCGCGGCCTCGGCCTCGTGCAAGTTGTGCACCGACTTGCCGATCCACCAGCCGGGGTTCAAGCGGCGCGCATCCTCGGGATTGAGGCTCCCCTGTCCCAGCTGAACCCCCGCGGCGCCGACGGCGAGAGCGACATCGAGGCGGTCGTTTACAAATAGACGCGCAGGCGCACAGGCGCCGAGGCCGCTGGCCAGCTCGAAGTGCTCCAAGCCCGAGAGCGCGCGACCACGCGCGTGAAACGCGAGCTGCTCGCGACCCCCGGCCGCCAGCTGCTGCGCTACGATGCTCAGGTCCGGCCGGCGGGCGATCCGCTCGTCGGTGATGGCGTGCAGCCGCGGCAGGGTCGGGAGCGACTTCACCCGAAGCGCTGGCCCGCCTGCGCGCCCCGGCCGCGGACCCACTCCGTCGCGGCCATACGCGCCTTGCCCGCGGGCTGGACTTCCTCGATCCGCACCGCCCCCTGTCCCGTCGTGATCCGTAACGCGTCGTCCGTCTGCTGGACTTCTCCGGGCGCGCCGCGGCCCTCCACGGCTCGCGCGCCGAACAGCTTGACCTCACGGCCGTCCAGCTCGCTCCACGCTCCGGGCCTGGGGTCGAGCCCGCGGATCAGCCGCGCGACCCGCTCCGCCGGGTCGGTCCAGCGGATGCGCGCCGTATCGCGCGTGAGCTTGGGGGCGTACGTCGCGCGCGCATGATCCTGGGGGTGCGGCTCGAGGCCGTTGGTTTGGTACAAGGCCAGCACTTCGACCAGCGCCTGGGCGCCCATCTCGGACAGATGCTCGGCCAGCTCGCCGCCCGTCTCCTCGGGGTCGATGTCGTGGGGGATCTGCAGGAGAATCGGACCCGAGTCCAGGCCCTCCTCCATCCGCATGATCGTGACGCCGGTCTGCCTGAGGCCGTTCAGAATCGCCCATTCCACCGGTGCGGCACCGCGCAGCTCGGGGAGGAGGGACGGGTGAAGGTTGATCATGCCCAGGCGCGGCAGGCCGAGCAGGTCGGGCTTGAGGATGTGGCCGTACGCGACGACCACACCGACGTCGGGGCCGAGGGCGCGCAGGCGCGCGAGGAATGCGGGATCGCTCGGGCGCTCGGGCTGCAGCACCGGCACGTCTTCCGCGTCGGCCGCCGTCTTGACGGGGGTTGGGACGGCGGTCGAGCGGGAGCGGCCCTGGGGTTTGTCCGGCTGCGTGACTACCGCGACGACGTCGAACCCTTCGCCGAGCAAGGCTTGGAGGGAGGGGACCGCGAACTCCGGCGTCCCGAAGAAGACTACGCGCACTCAGAGCTCGCCCGCCGGCTCCGGCGTCACGTCTTTCACGTACCCGGACTGGCCCTTGCGCGACTTCCTCCACTTAGCAAGCAGCAGTCCCCGCTTCACCGCGCTCAAATGGTCGAGGAAGAGGACGCCGTCCAGGTGATCGATCTCATGCTGCGCCGCCCGCGCCTTGAAACCGGAGAGTTCCACCGCGTACGGCCGACCCTCGCGATCGAGCGCCTCGAGCGTGATGCTGAGGTGGCGCTCGACCTCGCCGTACACCTCGGGGATCGAGAGACACCCTTCCTCCGCGGTTTCCAAGAGGTCACTCGCCCGCACGATCCGTGGATTGATCAGCACCAGGGGCGGTGGGGCATCCTCGCCCACGTCCACGACGGCCACGCGTCGGGCGACGCCGATCTGATTCGCCGCGAGCCCCACCCCCTTGGCGGCGTGCATCGTCTCGAACAGGTCGTCCACCAGCCGGCGCACGGCGTCGTCCACCGCAGCCACCGGGGCGGAGCGCTGCCGCAGGACGGGCGAGCCGAGCAGGTGGAGCTGGCGGACCGTCACTGCGGTTTGGCGGCCTCGACCGAACGATTGACGATGTTCGCGATGTTGCCGCGCTGGACGATCAAGCGAGACTCCCCGCTCTTTATGGTGACCTCGTCATCCTTCAGGTGCACGACCTCGCCGATGATACCGCCCGAGGTGACGATGCGGTCACCGCGCTGCAGCGCGGCGAGCAGCTGGCGGTGCCGCTCCTGTTGCCGGCGCTGGGGGCGGATCAGCATGAAGTAGAAGATCGCGATCAAGGCGCCGATCTGGACTAGGAAGACGGTCATGCCGCCGCCGGCACTCTGGCCGGAGGGAGCGAACAGCAGGGCGAACATTCCGTGCGCGGTCATGCGGATCCCGTGTGCAGGTAGCGGCGGCGCCATTCCGCGGCCCATCGGCCGAAGGCGTTCCGCCGGATCGCGGCCCGCATCGCTTCCGCGAGCCGGATCAGGTAACGAACGTTGTGCAGCGACAGCAGCCGGAGCCCCAGCAGCTCCTCGGCCATGAACAAATGGCGGAGATAGCCGCGCGAGAACGTAGTGCAGGTCTCGCAGTCGCAGGTCGCGTCGAGCGGCCGCGGATCTTCGCGGTGCTCGGCGTTGCGGATGTTCACCGGGCCGTCGGGCGTGAAGGCAGAACCGTTCCGGCCGTTGCGCGTCGGCGCGACGCAGTCGAACAGATCCACCCCGCGCTCCACCGCCGCCACCAGATCCTCCGGGAATCCCACGCCCATAAGATAACGCGGCAGGGCGGGGAGCTTCGGCTCGAGCCGCTCGAGCATGTCGTACATGACCGTCTTCGGCTCCCCCACCGAGAGGCCGCCGATGGCGAGACCGGTCCAGTCGCCGAGATCGAGGATGCGGCGGAGGCCCTCCGTCCGGAGCTGGACATGGGCGCCACCTTGCAGGATCGGCCATAACGTCTGGTTGTCATGTGACGCCGTCAGCTCCGCGTGCCGCTTGCGGCAGCGCTCCAACCATCTCATTGTCCGCTCGAGGGCGTCGCGGGCAGTCGCCTCGTCCGCTCCCCCAGGCACCACGTGATCGAACGCCATCGCGATGTCGGCGCCGAGCGTCCATTGGATCTCGGTGGCGCGCTCGGGAGTGAGCGTGCGACGGCTGCCGTCCACGTGACTCTGAAACTCCACGCCGTCGTCGTCCACCCGGCGGGACCCCTCGAGCGAGAATACCTGAAACCCGCCCGAATCGGTGAGGAGCGGCCGATCCCAACCCATGAAGCGGTGCAGGGCGCCCAGCTTCTCGACGACCTGTTCGCCGGGTCGCACGTGGAGGTGGTACGTGTTGGCGAGCACCAGCGTCGCGCCGGCGCCGCGGAGGTCGTTGGGGGAAAGCGCCCGCACGCTTCCCTGGGTCCCGACCGGCATGAACACCGGTGTCTCGAC
>DATNOH010000341.1:0-16646 GCA_035601435.1 Gemmatimonadales bacterium
GGCAAGGGCCTCACGCCCAAGGAGCTGGACGAACGGATCGCCGCCGCCGTCGCCGGCGCCAAGCCGGCGATCGACGATCAGATCGTGCGGCAGCTGGTGTTCGACGTGTCGCGGGCCACGGCCCGGGACCTGGACCACGCCGCGATCCGCTCCTACAAGGCCCGCGCGCTCCACTTCCAGCTCGATCTGCGGCGGCCCGAAGTCCACCGGGTGGAAACGGCGGGCGCGGGGGGGGGGCGCCACCAGACGCTGCCCGAGACGGTCCAGGAATTTCTCGAGCACCGGCCGCTCGATGCCGACCTGGATCGCGGGGAGTTCGTGCGGCTCGGCGTGGAGTACGTGGCGCGCGTCGGCCGCGACGACGACGGGACGACCTGATGCAGCTGCTGCGCCTCCGCCTCGTGAACTTCCGGCAGCACGCCGATACCGAGCTAGAATTTGGACCCGGGATCACCGGGATCATCGGACCCAACGGCTCAGGCAAGACCACCATCCTCGAAGCGATCGCCTGGGCGCTGTACGGCGTGCAGGCGGTGCGCGGGGATAAGGACTCGATCCGCCGGCTCGGCGCGAAGGGCCGAGCCGGCGTGGAAGTGGACCTCGAGTTCCGGCTCGGCGCCCACGAGTATCGCGTGAAGCGCGGGCTCTCCACCGCGGTGCTCCATCAAGACGGCCAGGTGATCGCGAATTCGCTCAAAGCGGTCACCGACAAGCTCGAGCGCACGCTCGGCATGACCCACGAGGAGTTCTTCAACACCTACTTCACGGGCCAAAAGGAGCTGGCGGTGATGGCGGCGCTCGGCAAAACCGAGCGGGCGGCATTCCTGTCGCGCGTGCTCGGCTACGAGCGCCTGCGGGAGGCCCAGGAGCGCGTGCGCGAAGTCCGCAACGCGGTGGCGGCGGAGGTGAAGGGTCTCGAGGCCGGACTCCCCGACAGCGCCGGGCTCGCCGCGGCACGGCGGGCCGCGGAGCAGCGAGTGGCGGGGGCCCGGACGTCGGCGAAGAGTGTGGAGGCCACCCGCCGTGCCGCGGAGGACGCGCTGGGTCGCGAGGAGCCGCGCTGGAACGGGTGGATGACCCGTCGCGAGCGCACCCTGTCGCTCGACGGCGAGCGGCGCATGGCGGAGCAGGCGGTGGTGTCGGCGCGCCAGGAATTCCAGCGGCTCGACAAGGAGCTGGCGGATGCGCTCGCGGCGCGGGAGCAGCTGCGCCTGCTCGGCGCCGAGCTCGCGCCGGTGGCCCGGCTCAAGAAAGAGGTCGCGACGCTGGAGCGGCTGCAGCGGGAGACGGACGAGCGGCGCAGGGAAGAGGCGCAGCTCGCCGAGCTGGCCCGCAACGTCCGCATGCTCGAGCGCCGCCTCACCGAGCTCGGTGATGTGGCCGAGGGCCTTGCCCGGGCGGATACGGCCGCGCGCGAGCTGCACGAGCGGCTGGAGGCGGCGGAGCGCGCCGCGGAGGAGGAGCGGACGGTCTGGGTGCGCGACCGGCAGTACGCCGAGACGAAGCGCACCGAGCTGCTCAAACTGTACGAAGAGGTGAAGGAGCAGCGCGACCAGATCGTGAAGCTCGGGCCGGAGGGAACATGTCCCACCTGTAAGCGGCCGCTCGGGCTCCAATACGCGGGCGTGCTCGCGCTGCTCGACGCGCAGCTCGAGGTGATCACCGGCGACGGCAAATATTTCCGACAGCGGCTCGAGCAGCTCGCGCAGCCGCCCGCCAAGCTGCTGGACGCGGAGGCCGAGCGAGACCGGGTGCTGGAGGAGAGTCGCGGCGCCAGCGCGCGGGCGGGGGAGCTGCGGGCGCAGCTCGAGGAGCGCGACCGCGCGGGCGCGCAGCTCGAAGGCGCGCGGCGGCGGGCGGGCGACCTGGAGCACCGGTTGACTGCGCGGCCCTCGGGCTACGATGCGGCGCGACACGACGCGGTGCGGGCCGAGCTCGCGAAGCTCGAGCCGGTGGCGCTCGAGGCGGCCGCGCTGGAGGAGCGCGCCCGGCGCGCGGAGCGTCTGGTACAGGAGGCGGAGCAGGCCGAGCAGCGGCTGTCGACCGACGAGCGCCGGGTGCGTGACCTCACCGAGGCCGTCCGCGCCGAGGGCTTCTCGGACGCCGGGTACCGCCAGGCCAAGGATCGCTACGATCGGGCCGTCGGAGCGCTGCGCGAGGCCGAGCTCGCGGTGGTCGAAGCCCGCGGCGAGCTGAACCGCGCCGAGGAAGAACTGGCGGAGGCGAAGCGGCGGGAGGCCGAGCGGTCGCAGCGCGAGCGCCAGATTGCCGCGCTCAAGGCGCGCCAGCGTCTCCACAACGAGTTGGACCGCGCTTTCTCGGACCTGCGAGGCGAGCTGAACGCGCGCATGCGTCCCGAGATCGCCGAGCTCGCCTCCGGCTTCCTGGCCGACTTGACCGACGGGCGCTATGACGAGCTCGATCTCACGGAAGACTATACGCTCACGATCCTCGAGGGCGGTGTGCCGAAGCCGGTCATCTCGGGCGGCGAGGAGGACATCGCGAGCCTCGTGCTGCGGCTCGCCATTTCGCAGATGATCGCGGAGCGGGCGGGCCAGCCGCTGTCGCTCTTGGTGCTCGACGAGATCTTCGGCTCGCTCGACGAGGCCCGCCGGCTGCACGTGGTCGGCCTGCTGCGCCGGTTGGCCGACCGCTTCCCCCAGGTCATCCTCATCACCCACATTGAGCAGGTGCGAGAGGGTCTCGATCGGGTGATCCGCGTGGACTTCGACCCGGCGCGCGGCGCGAGCGTCGTCCGGGACGATACCGCCACACTGGGAGCCGCCGATGCGGGCGTGGCTGCCTGAGCGTCAGGTCTACGGGCCCGAGCCCGCGAGCGAGCGCGACATCGAGGGGCTGAACCGCGTCTTCGCCGACGCGTTCACCGACCGGTACCGCCGCGACGGGCTCGTGGGCGTACGCGTGCCGCACCTCAACCCCCAGGTGTGGCGCTACGCCCTGCTCGATGCCGGCCCGGGCGCCATGCTGTGGCGTGACGAAGCCGGGCATGTCGTCGCCTTCAACATCGCGCACCGCTCGGGCGCGGAAGGGTGGATGGGACCCCTCGCCGTGCGGCCCGACCGCCAGGGGGCGGGAGTGGGGAAGACGATCGTCCGGACCGCGATCGACTGGCTGCTGGAGCAGAATGTGGCGACGCTGGGCCTCGAAACCATGCCCCGCACCGTGGAGAACATCGGGTTTTACGCGCGGCTCGGGTTCTTCCCCGGTCATCTCACGGTGACGTTGACGAACGACATCATCACGCGCGGGCATCGCGCCCCGATGGTGTTGTCGCAGCGCAAAGGTGCGGCCGGTGGCCAGACGCTCGAGGCGGCGCGCCACCTCGTGGCCGCGCTCGCCCCGGGCTACGACTTCACTCGCGAGATCCTGCTCACCGCGGAGCTGAGCCTCGGCGACACGTCGCTCATCGACGGGGAGGACGGGCTCGACGCGCTGGTGCTGTGGCACTCGGCGCCGCTCGCCGAGGGTCGGCCGAAGGATGAAGTGCGCGTGTTGAAGCTCGCCGCGCGGGACCCGGCCAGCTTCGAGGCCGCGATCGCGGCCACCGAGGCTGCGGCGGCGCGCGCCGGCATCCGACGCGTCGCCGTGCGATGCCAGACGCGCTTCGACGATGCGTTCCGCCGGCTCGTGGCGCGCGGTTATCGCGTTCGCTGGACCGATCTGCGGATGACCTACGAGGGCTACCCCGAGGCCCATCCCGCCGGGGGCGTGCTGCTGTCCAACTGGGAGATCTGAGCCGGGGTGGCACTAGCGCAGACAGCCGATGCGGACCTTGGCTATCACCATGTCGTCGAACCAAACGCTTCCTGAGGCCGGGTCGGTGATGTAGTTCTGCGGCCACAGATGGTTCAGCTGAAGCGTCGGGCTGTTCCGGAACTGGATGTCGAGCGGGCCCGGTGCGGTGGACGAGTAGCGGCACTGCGAGCCATCGGCACCCGCTGGGCAGAAGTGGTCTTGCACCCAGTACCCGCTCCCCGCCGTATCGGGAAAACGCTGGATCAGCAGGTCGTTCTTCCACACCTCGAGCACTGCACCGGCGTCCGATGCCATATCGGTGTTGAGCTTGGCGTGGACCTCGAGGCACGCCCACGTGTCGTCAACCGCCATGAAGGCGGCCCGGCTAATGAGGGCGTTCCCCCAGTACGAGCCCGCACAGCCCGAGCAGGTGTGCATCGTCATCCAATAGTTGTAGAAATCGAAGGCCGGATTGGAAGCGCCGTTGCCCCACACCGGCTCTATGGCGAAGGAGACACGGTCGTTTCCGCTGGGTCTGATTCCCGCCTGCGGGTTCGGCCAGTTGCTCGGGGGGTTGTAGCCGCCGAGCCAGAGACCCGTGTGGTGCCAGGGCACGCCGGCCTGGTACTTCACGTACCAGCGCCAGTAGAGCTCGTCTTGTCCGGCGTCGAAGCGCTTGTACAGGTCTGTGGCTTGGCTGGTTGAGTTCCTACCGTCGGACGTGAGCTGCATCGAAACCGCGCCGCAGCTACTCGAAGGCCTGTCGGCGACCAACGCCATCCCCGCAGGGTTCTTGTGATCGTTGTAGCGCGCCGTCACCGCCGACACCGAGCCCTCCTCGAAGTTCTCGGCCCAAACCACAGCCGGATCGCCGGCGATTCCCTGGTCGCAGGGGTAGCGGTCGGCGAGGTATTGGGCTCCCGAGGGTGGCACCGGCGGTCTGTTCGGTTCCTGGCACGCGGCGGCCAGGAATAGGCCTCCGCACACGAGTCCGCGATGGACGACGCTGCAGCAGCAAGAACGAAGCAGCACGGAGTGCCTGCCTTTCCAACCCGTGGCGTCTCCGCAATCACTAGGCGGTAGTCGGACTCCCTGCCGGTGACGCCGCTCACTCCGGCCCGGGGCATGTGCCTGGGTGCGCGTTTTCGTTGCGTGGGCGCGTCGCGACGTTGTAGCGCGGAACTCGGCGCCACGACTGCGAAAACGGGGTCCCGTGTCCGTCGCGCGGGACCCTTTGTCCTTGCGCCCCGAACCCGAATCACCAATCATGGAGCGCGCCCTAAACGCAAAAGAATCCGCGAAGGAGGAGGCAGCGTGATGAACCGTGTTCTGCAGCTGGCGCTCGCGCTGACGGTGGCCTCGGTCGCGCGCGTGGTGACGGTGGCGGCTCAAAGCGCTCGTTTCGGCTTGGGCGGCGGACTCATCGCTCCCTTGAGCACCTACAAGGACGACGACAAGGCGGGGTGGCTCGCGGGCGCGAACGTGGAGTTCGCGATTCCCCTCTCGCCCGTCGGCGTTCGCGTTGACGGCTTGTACGGGGAGACGAAGCACAGGGACATCGGCGGCAGTCCGGTGGACGGCAAGACCAGGCTCATCGGCGGGCTCGCGAGCGTAGTCTGGAACATCCCGGTGCCGGCTCCGATCGTGAAGCCGTATGCGCTCGCTGGCGGAGGCTTTTACAACGTCAAGATCACAAATCCCAATGGCCTGCTCGGGGTCAGCACTTCGGAGTCGAAGTTCGCCTATGGGGTGGGTGCCGGCGTCAAGGTCGGCGTCGGTCCGGCGCGCTTCTTTGCCGAGGGCCGGTACGTCAGCGTTCGGACGAATCCCCACACGACGTTCATCCCGCTCACGGTGGGCGTGACGTTCGGCGCGAGGTAGATGAGCGCCGCTGTCACGACAGGAACTTCGGCGCGCCCACGATAATCCGGCGGGCGCACAACACCACCGCGGCGGCGTACAGCACCTGTACCGGCCCGCTGCCGTTGTGCGCGCCGAACACCAGGACGCCCCAGAGCAGCAACAGCCCGATGGCCGCGACGAGCGTGAGATTCATGTCAATCCCCCCCACGGGTTGGCGTGACGATTCCGCGTGACGCAACTGCTTGACGTATCCGGTCCACGCAGTATTGTACTCAAGGGACGGGGAGAAAAATTATTGAGCCAACAGCTCGATCGTGGACCCAGATACTGTGACCGATGTCATGCCCCCGCGTGGGGAAGGCAAACGCCATGGTGAGGGACCAGTCATTACTTTCGGGCTTCAATAATCCTCTCCGTTCCGGTTGTACCGATCGGCCGGGCCGCGTTACAGCGGTACCGGCCGATCGCGTTTCCCGCGGATGATCTCCCAGAAGTAGCGCGGCGCGAGCAGGGTTTTCCGTCCCACCCCGAATTCGATCGCGAGAATCACCATCCAGACCCCGTAGGCGACGGCCACGGCTTCGCGCAGGTTGGGCTGCAGGAACTGCACCAGCCACAGCAGGAACAACACGCTCGCGTCGCGCCAGTCGAACTCCATGTTCGCGAGCACCATCAGCGCCAGCCCGGATTGCAACAGGGTGAGCAGGATTTCCAGCCGCTGGGGTCCGTCGAAGTGGAAATCGAGCCACACCCCGTGATGCCGCAGGCTGGAGTAGCCGTACACCAGCGGGATCATGGCGGCGAGCACCGTCCACTGGTTGATGTTGCTCGACACCATGTTCATGAGCGCCATCGGCGCGCGGGTGACGCGCCGGGCCCAGTAGAACGCCGATACCTTCTCCGGAAACTCGGAAAGAAACGGCGCCACCCATTGCACCAGCACGAACTGGCTCACGCCCACGAGCCCCGCCAGCGCGAGCATCGACTCGAGAAACGGGTGCGCCGTGAAATAGAGCAGCGCGCCGCCGCCGCCGAACAGGGCGGCGATCGCGACGGGGCGGCGCCAGCCGGGTTGGCGGTACGCCCAGCGTGAGACCGCGGGAGCGTCCGCCACGTGGTCGGCGCCATGTGGAGCGTTGCGGAACAGGACCGCGAGATAGGCGACGTAGAGGGTCAGCAGCACCACGGCATCGACCCAGCTGAGCTTCTGCTTCAAGAGAATCACGCCGAAGTACAAGAGCGGCGGCACCAGTCCGATGATCTCTACCGCGTGCTCGCGCTCCAGCCGGATGACGGGAAGTAGGGGCGCAGCATGCAGTGGCCCTCGAGCCGCCCTCCGGCGGCTGGAGACCGCGAACACGAAGTAGATCATCGGCCATCCCAGCCCGAGCAGCAGGCGAATGGCGCCGGTGAGGTTCGCGATCGCCAGGTGGGCGCGCTCGGGCTCACGCCCCGCGTCCCACGCGATCACGGCTTCGACGCCGAACTCGGGAAGCGTCTGCAGCCAGGCGAGGATCGCGAGCGCGAGACCCTGGGAGATGAGGAATTGGGCGGCTTCCGCACCCCAGGCGACGAGGAAGGCCGAGGCGAGAATACTGGGAAAGGTCCACAGCGCGGACAGCGCGGAGCCTCCCGCCGTGGACAGGAAAGCGAGTAGCTTTAATTTCACGTGCGCCGAAGATAGTCCTGCCCCGGAGGCTCAACAAGCATGGGACGCGACAAGCTGAAGTCCGCCTACACCGAGCCGCTGCCCCCGGTACCCGCGCCCGGCACGCGCACGCCGTTCGAAAATCTCGTGCGCGAGATGCTCGACCAGCTCGGGGAGGACCCGACTCGCGAGGGCCTCCGCCAGACGCCGGCCCGCGTCGAGACGTCGCTCAAGTGGCTCACCCGCGGCTACCACATGTCCGTGGCCGACGTGATCGGCGACGCGCTCTACAGCGAGCGGCACGAGAACCTGGTGTGCGTGCGCGACATCGAGATCTACTCCCTGTGCGAGCACCACCTGCTGCCGTTCTTCGGCCGGGCGCACGTCGCCTACCTGCCGAACGGGCGGCTGGTGGGTCTCTCCAAGATCCCGCGCGTGATCGAAGTGTTCGCCCGCCGGCTGCAGGTGCAGGAGCGGCTCACCGATCAGGTGGCGGACGCGCTCATGGAAGTGCTCGACCCGCGCGGCGTGGGTGTGGTGATCGAGGCGTACCATCTCTGCATGATGATGCGCGGCGTCGAGAAGCAGAACTCCAAGACGGTCACGAGCGCCTTGCGGGGCGCGCTGCTCCAGGACGCGAAGACCCGGGACGAATTCCTGCGGCTGGTCTACAGCCGGGGCCCGGGGTGAGCGACCCGTCTTCCACCGCCCTCGCCGGCAAGCTCGCGCTCGTTACCGGCGCCTCGCGCGGCATCGGACTGGCCGTGGCCGAGCTGCTGCACGCCGCGGGTGCGCACGTCGTACGGCTGGCCCGTACGCTCGTGGACGGCACGGCCGACCGCCGCACGGACCTGCGCTGTGACGTGACCGACCCCGCGGCCGTGGATCGAGCCGTCGGCCGCGTCCTCGCCGACCGGGGGGTCCCGGACATCGTGGTGAACAATGCGGGCATCTTCTTCATCAAGCCGGTCGCGGACACGACGCCCGACGATTTCACTCGCACCATCGCCGTGAATCTCATGGCTCCCTTTTTCGTGACGCGCGCCCTGGTTCCCCACCTCGTGCGCCGCGGGAGCGGTCACTGCGTGACCATCGGCTCCATCTCCGATCACGTCGCCTTCACGGGATCGACCGCCTACGCCGCCAGCAAGTTCGGCCTGCGTGGCATGCACGAGGTGCTGCGGGCCGAGCTGTCGCGCACCGGCGTCCGCACGACGCTCGTCTCGCCGGGGCCGGTGGACACCCCGCTGTGGGACCCGATCGACCCCGACGCGCAGCCGGGATTCACCAAGCGCAGCGCCATGCTGCAGGCGGGCGACGTGGCGGAGGCGGTGCTGTTCGCGGTCACGCGGGCCCCGCGGGTCGACGTCACCGAGATCCGCCTGTTGCCGACCATCTATACGCTGAGAGGGTGACCCAAATGCGGAGTGCGGAGTGCGGAGTGCGGAATGGCCGTGCCGGGTTCGATGTCGGAGCTCACAATCGACGCTGGCTCGACTATTCCGCATTCGGCATTCCGCATTCCGCACTCTTTGCCGCGCTGATGGTTCTTGGGGCACCGGAACCCGCCGCCGCGCAATCGCTCCCCCCGCTCCCCGACACCACAGGCTTCGGCGTGCACGTGCTCGCCCTGGCCCGTGCACCGGACGAAGCCGTCTGGGTCGGCACCTACGGGCAGGGAATATTCGTGCTGCGCAGAGGAGCCGGGAGCTGGGAGCAGCTGCGGCACTCGAGCGACACCACGGCGCGGACGATTTCCTTCGATTTCGTGAATGCCTTCGGATTCGGGCCCAACGGGGAGATCTGGTATGGCACGGTGGGGAACGGGTGGGGCCTGTCGACGGACGGAGGCAAGACCTGGACCAACTGGGAGCTCAGGCAGCTCGGCCCCGAGTGGCAGTACGTCGCGCCGAACGGCCTCGCGACACGGGGCGACACGGTGTACGTGGGCACCGCCGACGGAATCAAGCTGTCGTGGGACCACGGCACCACCTGGTCGGAGATCACCGACTCGACCGGCGCGCTCACGGCGCCGCATCTGTGGGGCCGGCTGCGCAGCCAGTACGTGCTGGCGCTGGCTCGCGGTGCCGACGGCAGTCTGTGGGCGGGACACCTGCGGGGGCTCGCCCGCTCGGCCGACGGCGGGCGCACCTGGACGGAATACGCCGCGCCCGCGCGGTGCCCGCCTCCCGGCGCCGAGTGCGTCAATCGCGTGCGGGCACTCGCCCCGGATACTGGGAGTGCCGTGTGGGTAGGGACCGAGCTGGGGCTGTACCGGCTCGATCCGACGCGCGGCGCGTGGCTCGACAAACAGGGGAGGCGGTCCTGCCCCGTCGCACCCGTGGTGAAAAGCTGCCGCGTGGATCTGCCGCCGGTGCAGGCACTCGTGCGCGTGGGCCCGGGACAGGCCTTCGCCGCCACGCGCGAGGGCGTGTACGCCGAGGACGGCGACGCGCTCAACGTCTGCGACCTGACGCGCAGCGTCAGCGCGCTGGTGCTGCTGGCGCCGGGGGTCTACGCCGCCGGGAGACCCACCGGCCTCGGGACCTGCCGCATCGATCAGCGACTCACGCTCGTGGGCGTTACCTACCAGGAGCGGCCCGACACGGACTCCCGCGGCACCCGACACACGTGGTTCGCACGTCCCATCGCGCTCACCGACCAGCCGTACATCGATCAGACGTACCGCTACGGCTCGACCATGGGGGGCAATTTCCAGCAGCACCAGGGCGTGGAGTTCAACAACCCGGACGGAACGCCCGTTCATGCGGTCGGCGACGGGGTGGTCGTCTTCGCCGGGCCTGCGGAGCAGGCGGCCAACACCGTCGCGATCCGCCACGACCGGAAGTTCAAGGGGCTGTTCCTGTTCTCGACGTATTACCACAACGCGCAGCTCCTTGTCTCCGTGGGCCAGCGCGTCAAGGCGGGCGACGTGATCGCGCTGGTCGGGAACACGGGCCGCGCCACCAACGACCATTTGCACCTCGAGATCCACGCCGCGCCGGTCGACTCCGTGCAGTTGATTGTGGACCCGAACGAGCGGTACCCGAAGTACACGGTAAACCCGGAGCTCTGGATCCGTCCGCTCCCCGGCACGGGGATCGTGGCGGGGCGGGTGTGGGATGCGCAGGGCCGGCCGGCGCCGCAGGTGCGCGTGTACGGGCTGGTGAAGGCGGAGCCGCAGGAGACGCCGTACTCCTACGCCGAGACGTACGGCGAGCACAATCACCCGGACCCCGATTATCGCGAGCATTTTGCGGTGTCGGATGTCGACCCCGGCGAGTACACTATTGCGGTGGTGGTGGACGGCCGGCGCATGACGCGCCGCGTGCGCGTCGAAGCGGACCGCGTCACGTGGGTGGAGTTCGGCAAGGGTGCACATTGAGCTGACGGAGATGCTGCGCTGCCCGGAGCGTCACGAGGAGGGATACCTCGTCATGTCCACCGGCGAGATGCTCGGACGGATGGTCCGCTCCGGCATGCTCGGCTGTCCGGTCTGCGGCAAGGAATATCCCATCGTGCGGGGCGTAGCGCAGTTCTCGCGCCCCTCCGGCGCACCGTCCGGTACCGCTCCCGGCTCCCCGCCCACGGTCGATGCCCAGACACTCCAAGCGCTGCTCGATCTGAGCGGCCCCGGCGGCTATGTGCTGCTACTAGGCTCCGCCGCTCGCCACGCGGTGGGCCTCGCGGGGCTGATGGGCGGCATTCACTTTGTGGGCGTGAACGCACCGGACGATGTGGAGGAGCTCCCGGTGCTGAGCCTGCTCGCCTGCGAGGCGATGATTCCGCTGCGCCAGACGGTGGCGCGGGCCGTCGTCGTCGGCCCCGACCGCCTGGGTGCCCCCTGGCTGGCCGAAGCGCGGCGCGTGCTGCTCCCGGGGCGGCGGCTGGTGATCGAGAGCGAGCGCGTCGCCGCTCCGGCGGGCCTCACGCAGCTGGCGCTCGGGCACGGCCTGTTCGTCGCCGAGCGACGCTGATCAGCGTTCGATGGCCGCCGCGGTGGGGTCGGCCGCCGCGTACACCCGATCGATCAGGTCCTTGTAGTTCTTCTCGACCTGGCGGCGCTTGACCTTGAGCGACGGCGTGAGCTCCCCCGACTCGATCGTGAAGTCCCGTTCGATCAGGACGACCTTCTTCGGCATCTCGAACTTGGCCAGGTCGCGCAGACCGCCCATCACCTCACGCTCCATTTTTGCCTGGACGTCGGGCAGCCGGATCAGCTCGGCGGGAGACGCGTAGGTGAGGTTCCGTTCCTTGGCCCACCGCTCGAGCTGATCGAGGTTGGGCACGATCAGGATGATCGGGAACTTGCGCTGGTCGCCGAGCACGACCGCGCTGGCTACGAACTTGTTCAGCCGCACCGTGTTCTCGATCGGCTGCGGCGCGATGTATTTCCCTCCCGCCGTCTTGAGCAGATCTTTTTTCCGGTCGGTGATCTTGAGGTAGCCGTCGGCGTCGAGCTCCCCGATGTCTCCCGTGTGAAACCAGCCGTCCGCATCGATCGCCTCGCGCGTCTCCGTCGGCTTGTTGTAGTAGCCCTGCATGATGTTGGGGCCCTTGGCGAGGATTTCGCCGTCGCCCGCGATCTTGATCTGGACCCCCGGGATCGCCTTGCCCACCGTGCCGAATTTCGGCCGCGCCAGCGGATTCAGTGTCAGCACGGGTGACGTTTCCGTCAGCCCGTAGCCCTCGATGACCGGCAGCCCCGCGCTGTAGAAGAACCGCCCGATCTCGGCCGAGAGCGGCGCGCTGCCGGACACGAACAGCTTGATCCGTCCGCCGGTGCGCGCGCGCAGCTTTGAGAACACCAGCCGGTCCGCGATCGCGTGCGTCAGCTTCAGGCCGAGAGGCACCCCGATGCCGGCGAGGCGGTGCGCCGCCCACCGTTCTCCCACGCGCTTCGCCCACTGAAAAATGCCGCGCTTCACCGCGCCGCCCGTATGCGCGTTCTCGAGCACGCGGGCGTAGACCTTCTCGTACACGCGCGGCACGGCGGCGACGATGGTCGGCCGGACCTCCTGGAGATTCTGCGCGAACGCGTCGATCGACTCGGCGTAAACGATCGTCACGCCCACGTGCAGGAAGTAGTAGTCCACCATGCGCTCGAGGATGTGCGACAGTGGCAGCAGCGCGAGGCACGTGTCGTCTTCGCTGACCCGGAGCGTGTCCACGCAGGCGCGCACGTTGGAGCAGATGTTGTCGTGGGTCAACATCACGCCCTTGGGCGGCCCCGTCGTCCCCGAGGTGTACAGCAGGGTCGCGAGGTCGGCGGGCTGCACGCTGAGCGCTTCCTCCTTGAACCGGGGATACTTGGCGACGGCCGCCCGGCCCCGCGCCTCCAGCTCGGCGAGCGTGACCACCCCGTCGCCGCCCCGGCCATCGAACACGATCACGTGGCGGAGCGACGGCAACGCGCTCTTCACGGCGCGGATCTTTTCCACCTGTGCCATCGTCGAGCAGACCACCGCCGCCGCGCCGGCGTCGCGCAGCATGTATTCCACCTGATTGGCGGGGAGGGTCGGGTAAATGGGCACATCGGTGGCGCGGGCACACAGGCACGCGTAGTCGGTCAGGGCCCACTCGAGCCGCGTTTCCGCGAGGATGGCGACCCTTTCGCCCGCCGCGAGCCCGAGCTCGCGCAAGCCGAGCGACAGCGCCTGCACCCGTGCGGCCGCGTCCTGGTGCGAAACGTCGCGCCACGCGCCATCCGCCTTGTGGCGGAACGCGGCCGGATGCGCCCCATAGGCCTGCACCGCGTCGAAGAACAGCTCGGTCAAAGTACGGGGGGGGGCGCTCATGGTCGGAACCTCACGACGAAAGTGGCGGGCGAGCCGGGCACCGTGTCTCCCACCGCGCGGCGGCGCGCAATTGCCTGTATGACGACGCTGTCCGGGACCGGCGCACTCAGGAGCCGCACCTTGACGAACGCAATTCCGCCCGAGCTCGTCGTCACGGTGTCGCTCGTGGCGAGGACATGGGTGGAGTCGTTGGTGACGAGTGTGACGGGCCCCGAGGATACCGGATACGTAATCGAGTACACCACGGGCCGGCCGGGCAGGGGCACCGTCAACGAATCGCCGCCGCTGGCCGATTTGATCGTGTCCGCCACTTCTACCTGGAGAGAATCAGACACCGAGTCCGCCGATAACGCCACCGTGTGCACCGTCGCTCCCGTCGCAAACAACGTATCCGCGGCCGCGAGCGTACGAATCGAGACCGCGTTACTGGTGATCCCGTACGACCGCGACAGCGCCACCAATCGCCCGGTCTGGCCCAGACGGTTCGCGACCGTCCGGCCCGTGAGGCTGTCGAGAACGATGAGGATCGGGGCGGTGTCGCCCGCGGCCCACAAGACGGTCGCCGCGACCGAGTCGCCGTGGCCGTCCAGCACGCGGGCACGTGGCGTGAGGGTATCGTACTCCTCGAGGCTGTCGGGGGCGATGACTTCGATCGCGATCACGCGGCTCAAGTCCCCCGGGCCGAACTTGTTGCACGCCACCACCGCCATGAGCACGAGGACGCCGCCCGCCCGGCCCAACCCGTTCGCCCGGCCGATCAGGGCGCCTCCGCCGCGGCGGCTTGGGTGGGTCCCGAGGCGCCGAGGTCGCGCAGCGCCTGCGTCGCGTGCTCGATCCATTTCTGCGCGTCGGGCCCCTTGGGCGGGTGCGCCAGGAACGCGCGCAGGTGCTGGGTCGCACCGTCCGGGTCGCCGCGCTTGAGCAGCAGGAACGCGAGTCCGTAGTGCGCGCCCGCGAGCTCGCGGTCGAGCTCGAGCGCGCGGCGGTAGTGCCGGATCGCTTCGTCGATGCGCCGCGTCTTGGTGAACGCGATCGCCATGTTCTGGAGAATGCGCGCGTCGTTGGGATGATCGCGCAGCGCCAGGCGATACGACGTGAGGGCCGAGTCGTAATCGCCCTGGCGTTCGAGGGCGAGCGCCTCGTTCAGATAATCGAGGCGCTGGGGGTTGATCTCGTCGGCGCCCGAGCCGCCGAAGAGGCGGCGCCAGAAACCCATGGGCCGAAAATAGCTTGCGGCCTCGCGAGTGTGCAATGTAGCTTCACACCCCATGCCTGCCCCGCCGCCGCCCCGCACACCCCCGCCCCCTCCGGCCCCGCGGCCCCGCAACGCGCGCGTCACCCGCAAGGCGCCGCACGGCGTCCTCGAGGTGGATTGGCCGTTCTTCGGGGAAATGTGCCGGGCGCTGGCGCTCAAGATCTTCCGCGACTACGACCCGGACGTCGTGATCGGCATCGCCCGGGCGGGCGTGATCCCCGGCGCGGTCGTGGCGAGCATCCTGCAGCGCGACTTCGCTTCCATGGCCATCACCCGCACCGAAACCGGGGGGCGGCCCGTGGTCATCGCCGGGCCGACACGGCTCGTGACCGGACGGCGGGTGCTGATCGTGGATGAGACCTGCGACACCGGGGCCACCATGAAACTGGCCCTCAACGCCGTGCGCGAGCTGAAGCCCGCCGCCGTGAAAACAGCCGTCTCGTTCCGCACTGGCGAGTTCAAGCCGGACTTCTACGCGCTCGAGACCGACAACTTCGTCATTCTTCCCTGGGACCGAGAGGTCATCATCGACGGGGAGATCGTGATGCGGCCCGACTACGCCGCGAAGCTCAAGGAACTCGGCGGTTGATCGACCGGCTAACCGCGGCGCTGGCCCGCTCTCGCGCCGACTACACCGAAATCCGCGTCGAACGCACCTGGAGCACGGCCGCGACTTTCCGCGGCCGGCGGCTCGAGTCCGCGACCGCCGGCGAAGACCAGGGTGGCTTCGTGCGCGCGCTGCACGCGGGCGGCGGCTGGGGCGTCGCGTCGTTCACGTCATTGGACCGGCTCGAGGCTATGGTCGCGCGGGCCGGCGAGTTGTCGCGCGCGGTGCCGGTGGATCCCCCCATCCGCCTCGCCGACGTCTCCCCGCATCAGGCCGACGCGCTGCTCGATCTGGACGGCGACGTGCGCGGCGTGCCCATCGCGGAGAAGAAGCGGCTGCTCGAAGCATACAACGGCGCCATGCTCGGCGTGAGCGACCGCATCGTCGACACGCTCGCCGTGTACCGCGACGAGGTGACCGAGTACTGGTACGTGAACTCGCAGGGCACGATCCTGCACGAGCTGCGGCCGGACGTGGCGCTCTCCGGGACCGCGGTGGCGCGCCGCGACGGCACGATCGAGAAGGGACTCGAGTCGATCGGAATGCGCCGCGGCTGGCGCTCGGTGCAGGACAAGGCGGCCGGGTTCCGCGAGGTCGCGGAGCGGGCGGTCCAGCTGCTCGACGCGCCCATGGTGAAAGGCGGCACCTATCCCGTGATCCTCGACCCCGAGCTGGCCGGGGTGTTCATCCACGAGGCGTTCGGACACCTCTCCGAAGCGGACTTCGTGTACGAGAACCCGCAGGCGCGCGAGATGATGACCCTGGGTCGCCGCTTCGGGAAACCGGTCCTCAACGTGGGGGACAACGGCGCGGCCCCCGGGTTGCGCGGCACCCTGCCGTTCGACGACGAGGGAACACCCACCGGGGACACCGAGCTCATCAAGGAAGGGATCCTGGTCGGCCGGCTGCACTCGCGCGAGACGGCGGCCGCGATGGGCGAGCGGCCCACCGGCAACGGGCGGGCGATCTCGTTCCGTCACCAGCCGATCGTGCGGATGACGAACACCTACATCGCCGCCGCCCCAGGGGGCGGTGGGTTCGAGGACCTGATCGGGGACGTGAAGCTCGGCGTCTACGCCTGCGGCGCGTTCGGCGGCCAGACCGTGCTCGAGAACTTCTCGTTCACGGCGGCGTACGGCCGCATGATCCGCGACGGGCAGGTGGCCGAGCTGGTGAAAGACGTCGTCCTCGCGGGAAATCTGTTCCAGACGCTCGACCGCATCGATCACATCGGTGGCGATTTCCGCTGGAACCAGATGGGCGGCGGGTGCGGCAAGGCGGGTCAGTTCCCCCTGCCCGTCACCGAAGGGGCACCGCACGTCCGCATCGAGGAGGCGCTGGTCGGCGGAGACGTTGGGTCATGATCGCGCAGCTCATCGACGCGGCGCGGCGCCGGGCCGACGGAGGCGCCGATGCGCTGTGGCGTCGCTTCGAGCGGACTTCGGTCGCGTTCGAATGGGGCCGCCTCAAGTCGGCCGGCACCACCGAAGAAGCGGGAACGAACCTCCGCGTGCGGCACCGCGGCCGCGTCGGCGTCGCGGGCACCACCGCCACCGATGCCGCCCCTGACGCTCTCGTCGGCCGGGCCCTCGCGTCGGCCGAGCTGGGCGAGGAGCTGGACCTCGTATTTCCGGGGTCGGCGCCCCTTGCGTCGCTCGCCACGTTCTTCGACCGCGCGGCGAATGCCTCGCTCGACCAGCTGATCGACATCGGGCGCTC
>DATNOH010000342.1:0-4267 GCA_035601435.1 Gemmatimonadales bacterium
GCGGCGATGCGCTGCTCCGCCAGCCGGTCCGCCGCCCGGTAGCTGGGGCACCCCTCCTCGCGCGCGATCTCGAACACGCGCAGCAGCGTGTCGTAGATCTCTCCCGCCTTGGAGCGGGCCCGCTCGGGCGCCCAGCCGTGCAGCTCGGCGTTGACGTTGATCAGGCCGCCGCCGTTGATCACATAGTCGGGCGCGTAGGTGATGCCACGCTGTTCCAGGAGATCGCCGTGCCGGTCTTCGGCGAGCTGGTTGTTCGCCGCGCCGGCCACGATCTCGACCTGCAGCCGCTGGACCGTGTCGTCGTTGATCACCGCTCCGAGGGCGCAGGGGGCGAAGATGCTGGCCGGCACGTCGTAAATCGCGTCCGGCGCGACCGCTTTGGCTGCGGAGTCTTCCACCACGCGCTTCACGCGCTGCGGGTCGATGTCGGTGCAGGTGATGCTCGCCCCCTCCGCATGCAGCAGCTTGGCCAGATGATAGCCTACGGAGCCGCATCCCTGCAAAGCGACGGCCTTGCCGGACAGGCTGTCGGACCCGGAGCGGTAGCGGACGCAGGCTTTGATGCCGCGGTACACGCCGAAGGCGGTGACGGGGGACGGGTCCCCCGACCGGCCGATCAGGCCGGTGACGTGGTTCGTCTCCGCTTTGATGTACTCCATGTCGGCGGTGCTGGTGCCCACGTCCTCGGCCGTGATGTAGCGCCCTTTGAGCGATTCGACGTGGCGCCCATGGGCGCGGAACAACGCCTCGCGCCGCGTGGTGCGGTTGTCGCCGATGATGACGCCCTTCCCGCCGCCCAGGTTGAGCCCCGCCACCGCCGCTTTGTAGGTCATGCCGCGCGCCAAGCGAAGCGCGTCGATCAGGGCGTCGCGATCGCTCTGATAATTCCAGAAGCGCGTGCCGCCCAGCGCCGGCCCCAGCACCGTGGAATGAATAGCGATGAGGCCGCGATACCCGGTGGAGGGATCGTAGTACGCGCTGACCTGCTCGTGCTCGTGCTCGGCGAGGAGGGAGAAGAAATCGAAGCCCTCGCCTTCCCCGGGCTTGCGCCCGGGGTCAGCAGCAGCGCTAGGCGCGGGGGTAGAGACCGCGGGCGACGATGATCCGCTGGATTTCGCTGGTGCCTTCATAGATCTCCGTCACCTTGGCGTCCCGGAACAGCTTCTCCACGGGGAAATCGCGCATGTAGCCGTACCCGCCGAACAGTTGCACCGCCTGCGTGGTCACCCACATCGCGGCCTCCGAGGCGAACAGCTTGGCCATGCTCGCCTGCGTGGTGGTGTCTTCGCCCCGGTCCCGGCGCGCCGCGACGGCGTGCGTCAGCGCGCGTGCCGCCTCGACCCGCGTCGCCATGTCGGCGAGCTTGAACTGCACTCCCTGGAATTCTCGCAGCGGCCGGCCGAACTGCCGCCGCTCGGCGCAATAGGCCACCGAGTGCTCGAGCGCCCGGCGCGCGATCCCGACCGCCTGCACCGCGATGCCCAGGCGACCGGCGTCGAGCCCCTCCATGGCGTACCCGAACCCCTCCCCTTCCTCGCCCAGGAGGTGGTCGGCCGGCAGGCGCACGTCCTCGAGCGCGAGCGCCACCGTGTTCGAGGCGCGGAGGCCCATCTTATCCTCAGGCTTCCCCGGACGATAACCGGCGACGTCGGTGGGCACAATAAAGGCGCAGATTCCGCGCTCGGAGCGGGCCATCACCATCATGACGTCGGCCGTGCCGCCGTTGGTGGCCCAGGCCTTCGTGCCCGACAGCACCCAGCGATCGCCGTCGCGCACCGCCCGCGTGCACAGCGCCGCGGCGTCGGAGCCGGACTCCGGCTCGGACAGCGCGAAGCCGGCCAGCATCTCACCACGCGCCATCGACTTCAACCAGCGGTCTTTTTGCGCGGCGCTGCCGTGACGCACCAGCATCGTGGTCGGAATGGCGTTGTGGATCGAGAGCGAGACGGCGACGCTCGCATCCGCGGCGGCGATCTCCTCGAGCGCGAGCAGATAGGTGACGGTGTCGAGCCCCATCCCGTCGTACTCCTCGGGGGCGCACATGCCGAGGAACCCCAGCCGACCGAGCTCGTCGATCACCTCGCGGTCGAAGTGCGCCCGACGGTCCCATTCCGCGGCGAACGGCTCGATCTTGGTGCGCGCGAATTCGCGCGCCAGCTCGACGATCTGACGCTGCGTCTCGGAGAGGCCCGGCGGCTCAATCGCGGTAGACATGAAAACCGCGCCCGCTCTTCCGGCCCAGGCGGCCGGCCGCCACCATCGTCCGCAACAGCGGCGCCGCCCGGTACTTGTCGTCCCCCAGGTCGCGGTGCAGCACTTCGAGGATCGCGAGACACACGTCGAGCCCGATCAAGTCGGCGAGCGCGAGCGGCCCGAGTGGATGGTTCATCCCCAGCTTCATGACCGTGTCGATCGCCTCCGGCGTCGCCACGCCCTCCATCACGCAGAAGATCGCCTCGTTGATCATCGGCATCAGCACGCGGTTCGACACGAAGCCGGGCGCGTCGTTGACCACGACCGGCGTCTTCTCGAGCGCCTTCGCCGTGTCCACCACCTTCGCCACGGTCTCGTCGCGCGTCTCGAGCCCGCGAATCACCTCGACCAGCGGCATCACCGGCACCGGGTTCATGAAGTGCATCCCGATCACCTGGGGAGCGCGCTTGGTCTGGCCGGCGAGGGCGGTGATCGAAATGGACGACGTATTGCTCGCGAGGATCGCGGCAGGCGGCGCCAGCCGGTCCAGGTCGCGGAAAATCCTGAACTTCACCTCCGGCTGCTCGGTCGCGGCTTCGACCACCAGCTCGGCGTCCGACACCGCGTCGAGGCTCATGGAGGTCCGGATCCGCGCCAGCGCCGCGTCGCGCTGCAAAGCAGTAACGGTTCCCTTCTTCACCTGCCGCTCGAAGTTGGCGCGAATGACGGCGATCACGCGCTCGAGCAGACCGGGCGCGACGTCGATCAGGGTGGTGTCCCAGCCGTGCTGGGCGAACACGTGGGCGATGCCGTTTCCCATCGTGCCGGCGCCCACCACCGCGACGCGGCTCATGCCGTAAACGAGCCGCGCGCCGTCATAGGCGCGCGCGCAGGGGACTCAGGGCGGGCCGCAGGAGGGCGCCTGCGATGATCAGTTTTGCCAGGTCGCCCAGCAGGAACGGCCAGGTGCCGAGTCGCGCGGCGTCGTGCAGGCTGTGCGTGATGATCAGCAGCTGCGCCAGGCCACCGAGGTGAATGAGCGCGAGGCCCGTGAGCACCGCGACAGCCAGTCGGGCCCATCGGCGCCCATCGCCCGCGAGCCGACCCACGGCGTATGCGGCGATCGGATAAGCCAGCAGGTAGCCGCCCGTCGGGCCGAACAACCGGGCGACGCCCGGCGCGCCGAACGGTGTGAAGATCGGGAGGCCCGCGGCGCCAAGTGCGAGATACAAAAGCAGCGAGGCGGCGCCGAGCCGGGGCCCGAGCAAGCCGCCCACGATCAGCACGGCCAGCGGCTGCAGCGTCATCGGGACCGGCGTGCCCGGCAGCGGAATCGCAACCTGGGCCGCGAGCGCCACGACGGCGACGCCCAGCAGGACGGCGAGCACGCGCCGGCCGGTGAGAGACGGAACGGACACGACGGCGGTCTGAGCCTGCATCAGAGCATCTCCACGCTGAGGGCCACGGCGTTGCCGCCCCCGAGACACAGGGTGGCGAGGCCGGTTGTTTGTTTGCGGTCCTTCAAGGCGAACAGCAGGGTGGTGAGGATGCGCGCGCCGGACGCGCCGATCGGGTGCCCGAGGGCGATGGCGCCGCCGTTCACGTTCACCCGGTCCCAGTCCCAGCCAAGGGCGCGCCCATCGGCGATGGCCTGAACGGCGAAGGCCTCGTTCGCTTCGATCAGATCGTAATCGCCGATGGTGGTCTTGGCCTTCTTCATGAGATTCTGCACCGCGACGATGGGTGCGAAGAACAAATCCTTGGGCTCGCCGCCGGCGCTGGCGTACGCGGTGATGCGGGCCAGCGCCTCGAGGCCGTGCGCCTTGGCAAACGCCAGCGACGTGACGACCAGCGCGCTCGCGCCGTCGTTCAACCCAGGCGCGTTGCCCGGCGTGACCGTCCCGTCCTTCTCGAAGGACGGCTTGAGCGCGGCCAGCGCGTCGAGCGAGGTCTCCTTGCGCGGACCCTCGTCTTTCTCGACCACGGTCGGCCCCTTCTTTCCGGCACTCTCGACCGGGACAATCTCCGCCTTGAAGCGGCACGCCTCCATCGCGGACACCGCCTTCTGGTGGCT
>DATNOH010000343.1:0-4085 GCA_035601435.1 Gemmatimonadales bacterium
GTCTTCACGCTGATGTACTACGACCTCCGGGTACGGCGGGAAGCCTTCGATCTGGAGCTCTTGAGCCAGCAGCTCGGCGCCGGGTGATCCGAGCGCGCGGGACGACGACGCTGCCGTGAGCGCGTGGTTGCTCTTGTGCGCGCAAGGCGTGCCGCCGGATTCCGTGCGGCGCGCGGTGCGGGAGGTGTTCGCCCGGTCCGAGTATCACTGGGGCGAGCGGTCTCATCTGCTGCAGTGGGTCGAGTCCTGGTGGCGGAAGCTCATGTTCGCCATCGGATCGCTCGACGCCGGCCACCCCATCCTCGCGCGCGTGATCTTTTGGGCCGCCGTGGTGGCGTTGGTAGCCATCCTCGTGCATTTCGGATACGTGGCCTGGCGCATCTACCGCTCGACCATGCGCCCGCCGGGGGCGTCGAGGGCGCCCACCGGCATGCGGCTGGAAGACGCCCGCGCCTACCACGATCGCGCCGACGCCCTGGCGCGCGCCGGCCGCTACACCGAGGCCTTGGCCTACCGGTTCAACGCGTTGTTGCTGGAGCTGGAGCGCGCCCGGGCCGTGCAGTTTGATCCGTCGAAAACGCCCGCCGAGTACATCGGGGAGGCGCGGCTCGACGCCGAGGCCCGCGCGTCGTTCGTCGGTCTGGTAGAGCGGCTGTACCGCCATGTGTTCGCCGCGGAGCCCTGCGACGCTCGCGCGTACGACGAATTCGGGGTCGCAGCGCAATGGATCACCCTGCATGTCGCGTCGGCCTGAGCTCGCCCTGGTGGCGCTGTTCTCGCTGGCGGTCGCGGTAGCGATCTTCGCGGGCTTGCGCAACGCGGTGGGCGGGGCCGGGGGCGGGACGCCGTCGGCTTATCTCGCGGGGCCGGACGGCGCGAAGGGAGTCTATGAAGTGTTGCAGCGCCTCGGTCGCCCGCTCGAGCGGCGCCGCACGCCGCTCTACGACCTCACGCGCGCGCGGCGACCTCCCGCGCTCCTGGTGGTGCTCGATCCGCCGGACGATCTCACCGCGGCCGAGCTGGAGCAGGTGGTCCGGTACGTACGCTCCGGTGGGGCGGTGCTCGCCGCCGGCGATGGCGGCGGCATCACGCGCTGCACCGGATGGGACGCCCACACCGCGTTCCTCAAGGGTGATCCGACCGATAGCCAGCCGGTGGAGCAACCCGTCTCGGACCTCGAGCTGCCGCCGGTCACCGCCGTGCTCCGACCACTCGATTCGCTGCTCTCGGTGCAGAATCTGGACACGAGACGTCGGGCGCGCCGCAATCTCGACCGCGAATCCGGGTGCAGCGGTCTGGCGGTTCCGGAGCGGGATACGCTGCTTCAGACCGAGCGCCGCAAGCCGGTCATTCTCCGGCTGCGCTACCCGGGCGGGGGCATGGTGACCCTGGCGGCGGACCCCGGGTACTTTCGCAACCGTGCCTGGAGAACCACGGACGTGCCCTTCTTCGTCCTGCCGCTGCTCACGCCCGCCACGCGGGGGCGGGTCACCTGGGACGAGTACCACCAGGGGTTCGGGCGCGGTGGAACACTCGAGGGCGCGGTGCTCGACTGGTTGGCGCGAACCCCCGCAGGCTGGGCGCTGCTGCAGCTGGTCGCGGTGGGCCTCGTGGCTCTCGCGGTCGCGGCGGTCCGATTCGGACCGGCGCGCCCGGTGATCGATCGCCGGCGCCGTTCTCCGCTCGAGCACGTCGAGGCGCTCGCGCTGAGCCTCCAGGGCGCCGGCGGCGTCGACACCGCGGTGGGACTGATCGTGGCCGGACTGCGACGGCGTCTCGGGCGGGCGGGCGTGCTGCGACTCGACGAGCAGCGCGCCTGGCTCAGCACGCTCGAGCTGTCGCTGCCGACGACGCGCGCGCGGGATGCCGTCCGCCGCCTGCAACAGGCCGAGACCCAACCCGGCGGCGCCGAGCGCGCGCTCGTGGCCGCCCAAGCCTTGGAGGATGTGTGGGAGGAGCTTCGCCCGCAGACGACGCGCGCCGGGTCGTAGAGGCGCTGGATCATGTGGTGTTGGGACAAGCCGCGGCCACCCGCGAGGCGCTGGTGTGCCTGCTGGCTCGGGGGCATGTCCTGCTCGAGGGAGTGCCCGGCACCGCCAAGACGCTGCTGGTGCGCACCCTGGCGCTCGCGCTCGATGTCAAGTTCCAGCGCATCCAATTCACGCCCGATTTGATGCCCGCGGACATTACCGGAGTCACGCTGCTCACCGGCGCGCGCGAGTTCACTTTCCGGCCGGGGCCGATCTTCGCCGATCTGGTGCTCGCGGACGAGATCAACCGCGCCCCCGCGAAGACGCAGGCGGCGTTGCTCGAGGCGATGCAGGAGCGCACCGTCACCGTCGACGGCATCGGGTATCCCCTGTCTGCGACTTTCACCGTATTCGCCACGCAGAACCCGGTCGAGTTCGAGGGCACCTACCCTCTGCCTGAGGCCGAGCTGGATCGTTTCATGATGAAGGTGCTCGTGGGCTACCCCGACGCAGTCGCGGAGCAGGGGATCCTGGCCCGCACGGTGACGGGATTCGAGGCGGATCGACCGGCGACGTACGGCGTGACGCGCGTGACAGACGCCCCCGGGCTGGAACGACTGCGCGCCGCCGCCGAGGCGGTGCGCGTCGAGTCGCAGATCGCCGCGTACATCACCGGGATCGTCCGCGCCACACGGGCCGCGGCTTCGCTCACGCTGGGGGCCAGCCCGCGCGCGGGGGTGTCGCTCCTGAAGGCGGCGCGCGCGGCGGCGCTGCTCGACGGGCGTGACTACGTGATCCCGGATGACGTGAAGCAGCTCGCGCCCGCGGTCCTGCGCCACCGCGTGAGCGTGGCTCCTGAGCTCGAGCTCGAGGGCGTGACCCCGGACGCCGCGTTGAAGGCGATCCTCGACAAAACGGAAGTTCCCACCGCGTGACCTTCCTTCAATGGCTGGCGTATGTCGCCGTGGTCGGCGGATTCTGGGGCGTGTGGTATCTGGTCGGCGCGTGGGGCGGCCTTCTCTGGACCCGCCGCGGCCTGGCGGCCGGCGTCGCCGTTGCGCTGTGCGGGGTCCTGGGCCTGCGGTTCCCGTGGGCACTCGACGCGATGCTCATTGCCGATGTCCTGCTCATCGGGGCCGTCTGGCTGGATGCCGCACTGGCAACACGGCCCGGCGCCCCCGCGATCGACGTCTTCCGGGATGCGCCCCCGGCGTTCTCCGTGGGTCGCGTAGGCGACGTGTCGTATCGCTGGGTGAATGCCACCGCGCGCCTGGCGCGGTTGCGCGTGCGGGAGGTGCGGCCCGGTTTGCTCGGGGGCACGCAACCGCCTCGGCCGGTCAGCGTCCCGCCGCATGGTGAAGTGCGCGACGCGGTGTCGGTGCATCCCGTGCGGCGCGGCCGCGAGCAGGCGGAGAGCGGGTTCGCGGTGGACTCGATCGGGCCGCTCGGCATGGGGCGCCGCCGGGCGGCCATCGCGCTGCCCTGGGATGCCGCCGTCTACCCGCCGCTCGTGACCGTGCGGCTGCGCGCGTCGGTGGCGCGAGCGCAGCGGCGCCACGAGCAGGGGATCGCGCCGCTGCGCCGGCTCGGCGAGGGCCGGCTGTTCGAATCGCTGCGCGAGTGGGGGCCGGGCGACGACCTCCGGCACATCGATTGGAAGGCCACGGCCCGCCGCGGCAAGATCATCACGCGGCAGTACGAAGCCGAGCGCCGGCAGCACGTGCTGCTGGTGCTCGATTTGGGGCGGCTCATGACCGCCGAAGCGGCGGGCGTGTCGCGACTCGATTACGTGGTGCAGGCGGCCTTGGAGCTGGCCTACACCGCGGTCCAGCACGACGACAACGTTGGGGTGATGGCATTCGCCGACGGTGTGCAGCACTTCGTGGTCCCGCAGCGCGGCCGGCTGGCGCTGCGGCGGGTGCTCGACGTGCTGGCGCGGGTGCAATCGAAGCTGGTCGAGCCCGACTATCCGGGCGCGTTCCGCTACCTCGCGGGGCGCAACCGCAAGCGCGCCCTGACGGTACTGTTCACCGACGTGATCGATCGCTTCGCGTCGGACGCGCTGGTGGCGAACGTCGCCTCGCTGCGGCCGCGCCACCTCCCGCTCGCGGTCAC